>NZ_LMJC01000031.1:0-350084 GCF_001429215.1 Acidovorax sp. Root267 | reverse complement strand
CATGGTCTCGATATTGCCCACGCCATCCTTGAAGCCCACCAGGTTCGGGCAGCGATCGGCCAGGATGGCCAGGGAATCGGCCGTCAGCTTGGTGCGGTCGCGGTTGTAGACGATCACACCAAACTTCACGCTCTTGCAGACCGCCGCCACATGCTCGATCAAACCCTCTTGACCCGCTTCGGTCAGGTAGTGGGGCAAGAGCAGGATGCCGTGGGCGCCCAGGCGCTCGGCCTCCTGGGCATGGGCGATGGCGGTGCGCGTGGGGCCACCGGCACCGGCAATGATGGGCACCTTGCCGCGGCAGGTATCCACGGCGGTCTTGATGACCTGGCCGTACTCGGGGCCCGACAGCGAGAAGTACTCACCCGTGCCGCCAGCGGCGAACAGGGCGCTGGCGCCGTAGGGGGCCAGCCACTCCAGGCGCTCGATGTAGGTCTTGGGGCGGAATTCACCCTGCTCGTCGAAGTCCGTGATGGGGAAGGACAGCAGGCCGGAGCCCATGATGGATTTGAGTTCTTGCGGGTTCATGGTCATTCAGTCAGATCAACAGGTCAGGGGTCACAAACGAACGGGAACCAACGCAATAAAACCGGTTCCGCGAAAATCAAGAGGTCATACAAGCCGCTTAACCCAGGAGTCTGGGCACGTAAACAGCCTCTGAATCTCATTTCAAAACCTGTTAGCAACAGCAGATATGTCAAATGTTAACGTTAACAAATCAATCAGACATGGTGGATAACCCTATGTCATGTGATAACCAAAGCCATGCCGGTGGCTCGTTCATGGGGCTTTCGCGTGATTGGGCCTGCGGTCTGCGTTACGCTCGGCTTGAATCAGCACACCCCAGCCCATGAGCATCCACACACAGTTCTCCCTTCTCAGATTGCAAGGCGAACCTCTGCCGCAGGACCTTGCGGTCCTTCTCCTGCATCAGGAGGAACTGCAGCGCCGTACGGGCGTCCGGATGAGCGCAGAGCCCCAGTGGGCGCCATGGCTGGACACCAGCTACCTGACTGAAGCCGAGCGGGCTGACCCCGAGATTGCGGCAAACATCCGGGCCATTGCCGAGGTCTGCCGCCACGTTGCCTTTGTGGTGGCCGATGATGAAGGCAACTATTTTGGCTACTGGCGTGGGCCGTCGTTGAAGCCCATTGCTGAAAGCGTGGTGGTGCAACTGGACAGCGAAGGGCAGTTCTCGGTGTGCGGAACTGCAAACATCGCTGGCGCCATCCTGACCCAGTGCTGCTACGGAGGGACATTCGACGAGACCCGCCAGTGGTTCCTGCGTCTGGGCCTGACCGCCCTGCCCACTTACCCCTATGACCTTGGAAATCCGCAGGTCACGCCCACCCCGACCGCCTTGCACCAACAATTGTTCGAGACCTACCTGCACGAAGCCAGGTAGCTCCACAACGCAAGGGGCGTTTTCCGAAACACCCTGGTGGCGGTCTGGAGGCTTTTTACGGCGACCTCGGTCACCGATGGGGGGTGCGGTCTTGAAGGCCTTTGCCTTATATAGACTCGACGCATGCCGCTTAACCCCTCCAGCCCCCGCGCGTCAGCATCGCCAGCCACCCGCGACCGGCCCGTAGTGACGCTGCGCGAGGTGGCAGAACAGGCGGGGGTGTCGATGATCACCGTGTCCCGCGCGATCAATACGCCGAACCAGGTGTCGGAGCCTACGCGCACCCGGGTGCAGGCAGCGGTCTCCAGCCTGGGATATGTGCCCAATCTCATTGCAGGGGGCCTGCGTTCAGCACGCAGCCATCTGGTCACGGCCCTCGTGCCCACCACCACGGGGCAGCTGTTCGGCGAGATGGTCCAATCGCTCACCGATGCCCTGGAGCTGCGTGGCTACCAGGTGATGCTGGGCCAGGTGGGCTATGCACATTCGCGTGAAGACGAACTGCTGCGCGCCATCGTGGGCCGCAGGCCCGATGGCATTGTGCTCACCGGCATCATGCATTCCCCAGAGGGGCGGCGCCTGCTGCAGGCCTCCGGCATCCCCGTGGTGGAAACCTGGGACTTCACCCCCACCCCCATCGACATGCTGGTCGGGCTGTCGCACGAACAACTGGGCGCCGCCGTGTGCAAGCACCTGCATGCCAAGGGACGGCGCCGGCTGGCGCTGCTCAGCGGAGACGATGAACGCGCCGCGCGGCGGCGCAAGGGTTTCTACGCCGAAGCGGACCGGCTGGGCCTGCGCGAGCCAGCGCTACAGCTGGAGAAGTCTCCCACATCCCATACCGAAGGGCGTGCAGGCCTGGCCGCATTGCTGGCGGTGCAACCAGATATCGACGCTGTATTCTGCAGCTCCGACATGCTGGCCCTGGGGGCGCTCACCGAAGCGCATGCGCGCGCAATGGCAGTCCCCGACCAATTGGCCGTCGTCGGTTTTGGAGACTTGGAGTTCGCCCAAACCGTGATCCCGAGCCTCACCACCGTGCGCATAGACGGCACCCGCATGGGCCAAACGGCGGCAGGCTTCATTGCCGATCGTGCCGAAGGCAAGCCAGTGGCAGAACCTGTGGTGGACATCGGTTTTTCGATCATTGAGCGCGAGAGCGCCTGAACCCCTCTATGGGATCTTCGCCGCCAGTCACGGCAGCGTGAGCACGGTCACACGGTGTAGATCAGCACCGCAGCCCGTGCCTCCATCGCCAGCCCCTGCCCCACCGGCCCCAGGCGCTCGGCCGTCTTGGCTTTCACATTGACCTGCCCCTCGGCGATGCCCACTGCACGTGCAATGGCAACCCGCATGCCGGGAATGTGCGCGGCCAGGCGCGGTGCCTGCGCGACCACCGTGCTGTCGATATTGCCGATTTCGTACCCGGCCGCACGCACGCGCCGCGCGGCCTCGGCCAGCAAGACGCCGGAATCGGCGCCACGAAAGGCTGCGTCGGTGTCGGGGAAATGGCTGCCAATGTCGCCCAGGGCCGCTGCGCCCAGCAGCGCGTCGGTAATCGCATGCAACAGCACGTCGGCGTCCGAGTGGCCGAGCAGTCCCATGGGGTGGGAAATATCCACGCCACCAATCACCAGACGGCGGCCAGGGACCAGTGCATGCACATCCCAGCCTTCACCAATCCTGAAATTCATCCGTTTGCCTTTGTTTGTGCGTGCCTTGCGGCGTTGTGTTGCCTTGCGCCCCTGACTGCGCCGTGAGGCCGGGGTCGATGAACCGGAGGAAACGGTTCTAAAACAGATTCTTCTTGCCAGGGGCGGTGGTCACCTGGCCCCGGTCGCCACCAAAACGCTCCAGCGTCGTTCCGTGCGCACGCGCAGCAAGCACGGCGGCAGCCAGCGCGAAATCGTCCGGGTAGGTGACCTTGAAGTTTTGCGCCCCTCCCTGCACCAGACGCGGGTGCAGGCCCATCGCCTCCATGGCGCTGGCCTCGTCCGTCACGTTGGAACCCACCTTGTCCATGGCATCCATGAGCGGCCCGATGCGGAACATCTGCGGCGTCTGCGCAAGCCATTTATCACTGCGATCCACCGTGGAAGCCACGCGCACGCCGCCCGGGCCGTCGATGGAGGTCTTGAGCGTGTCGGCCAGCTTGTGGGCCAACAACCCCCCCACGCTGTCGCCAGCACACTGGTCAATGAGGTTGTCGATCTGGTCGGCGGTCACCAGGCAGCGCGCCGCATCGTGCACCAGCACCCAGTCATCACGCAGCGCACCCCGCTCCAGCAGGGCCCGCAGACCGCCCAGCACCGTGTCAGCACGTGTCGGACCACCACACTCCACCACAAAAAACGCTGGGTGTGCATGTGCATCCAGAAACCGGTCCCCAGGGGCCACCGCAACCAGGGTGCCCAGCAGGCGCCCCACGCCGGCAAAAGCCGCCAGCGTGTGCAGCACCATGGGCTGCCCCGCCACCAGGTGGTACTGCTTGGGCAGGGGTGCCGGGGCCGTGGTTGGCGCAGCGTCCACGGCCGAGAAAGCGGCCAACGTCGATGTCAATGGCACAGCATTGCCTGAAGCCGGCGCCGGGGCCATCAAAGCGGCGCCAGCCGGAACAGCACGCGAGCCCATGCCGGCGCAGGGCACCAGCGCCCAAAATCGCCCGTGGGCAGACAAAGGAGCGAGCGGGGGGTGCAACAAGGGAGCAGTCATGGATCGCTCATTCTAAAATCTCCCGTTGCCTACCCATCCAGCCCGTGCGCGTTTTGCGCCCCTGGGGATGCGGCGGGCCCAGACGACACACACCGTCCGCATGGAACTGCCCAAACTCTCCCCCGGAAAACGCTTCACCCTGCCCCGCCCCGTGGGCAGTGCCGACTCCCTGCTGCTGGCCCGCCTGGCCGAACGTGACAAGGCCGCAGGACGCACCACCGCCATCGTCACGGCCGACGCCACGGATGCGCAGCGCCTTATCGAGGAAATGGCGTTCTTCGCGCCATCGCTGCGCTGCGCGCTGTTCCCGGACTGGGAGACACTGCCCTACGACACCTTCTCGCCGCACCAGGACCTGATCAGTGAGCGGCTGGCCACTCTGTGGCGCATCAGCCAGAAGGACAAGGACACCGGGGCCGACGTGGTGCTGGTGCCCGCCACCACGGCGCTGTACCGGTTGGCGCCGCCGTCCTTTTTGGCGGGGTATACCTTCCACTTCAAGGTCAAGCAAAAGCTCGACGAAGCCAAGTTCAAGGCCCAGCTCACGCTGGCGGGCTACAGCCACGTGTCGCAGGTGGTCAGCCCCGGCGAATACGCGGTGCGCGGCGGGCTGATCGACCTGTTCCCCATGGGCTCGCTGGTACCGTACCGCGTGGACCTGTTCGACGACGAGATCGACAGCATCCGCACCTTCGACCCCGACAGCCAGCGCAGCCTGTACCCCGTGCCCGAAGTGCGCCTGCTGCCCGGGCGCGAGTTCCCCATGGACGACGACGCGCGCGCCAAGTTCAGGAGCCGCTGGCGCGAGATGCTCGAGGGTGACCCGACCAAGAGCCGCATCTACAAGGACATGGGCGCGGGCGTGGCCACCGCGGGCATCGAGTACTACCTGCCGCTGTTCTTCGATGAAACAGCCACGGTGTTCGACTACCTCGGGTCAGAAGCCACCGTGGTGCTGCACGGCGACCTGGAGCCCGCCTTCCAGCGCTTCTGGCAGGACACGAAAGACCGCTTTCGCCTGGTGCAGGGCGACCCCGAGCGCCCGGTGCTGCCGCCCGAAGAGCTGTTCCTCTCGGCCGACCAGTTCTACACGCGCGCCAAGGAGCATGCCCAGCTGTCCATCCGCCCCGGAGTGGAGGACATCGCCGACAACCCGCACTTCCAGAAGCTGGGCGACCTGTCGGTGGTGCGTGGCGCCGAAGACCCGCTGGCCCGCCTGCATGCCCACATCCGCAACACGCCGCACCGCGTGCTGCTGCTGGCCGAAAGCGCGGGCCGGCGCGAGAGCCTGCTCGACTTTCTGCGCGCGAGCGGGGTGAACCCGCCGGCCTTCGACTCGCTGGCCGAGTTCCAGGGCACGGCCGACGAAAAGGTGGGCATTGCGACTGCCGGCCTCACCGTGGGCTTCAGCTGGATCGAGGACGGCATCGACTTCGTCACCGAGACCGAGCTCTTCGCTGCCGGCCCCACCACGCGCCGGCGCAAGAAGCAGGAGCAGGTGAGCGACGTCGAGGCGTTGATCAAGGACCTGGCCGAGCTCAACGTGGGCGACCCCGTGGTGCACAGCGCCCACGGCATCGGCCGCTACCGCGGCCTGGTCAACATGGACGTGGGCAATAAGAACCCCGACGGCACGCCCGCCATGCAGGAGTTCTTGCACCTCGAATACGCCGACAAGGCCGTGCTCTATGTGCCCGTGAGCCAGCTGCAGCTCATCAGCCGCTACACCGGCGTGAGCGCCGACGAAGCGCCGCTGCACAAGCTGGGCAGCGGCCAGTGGGAAAAGGCAAAGCGCAAAGCCGCCGAGCAGGTGCGTGACAGCGCGGCCGAGTTGCTCAACATCTATGCCCGCCGCGCGGCGCGCGAAGGCCACGCATTCCGCTACAGCCCGCAGGACTACGAGACTTTTGCCAACGACTTCGGCTTCGAAGAAACCGCCGACCAGAACGCCGCCATCCACGCGGTGATCCAGGACATGATCAGCCCCCGCCCCATGGACCGCCTAGTCTGCGGCGACGTAGGCTTCGGCAAGACCGAGGTGGCCCTGCGCGCGGCCTTCGTGGCCGTCACGGGCGGCAAGCAGGTGGCCTTCCTCGCGCCCACAACCCTGCTGGCCGAGCAGCACTACCAGACGCTGGTGGACCGCTTCAGCAAGTGGCCGGTGAAGGTGGCCGAGGTGTCGCGCTTTCGCTCGGGCAAGGAGATCACCGCCGCCATCAAGGGCATCGGCGACGGCACGGTGGACATCGTGGTCGGCACGCACAAGCTGCTCAGTGAATCCACCAAGTTCCACAACCTGGGCCTCTTGATCATCGACGAGGAGCACCGTTTCGGCGTGCGCCACAAGGAGCAGATGAAGGCCCTGCGCGCCGAGGTGGATGTGCTCACCCTCACGGCCACGCCCATCCCGCGCACGCTGGGCATGGCGCTGGAAGGCCTGCGCGACCTGTCGGTCATCGCCACCGCGCCGCAGCGGCGCCTGGCGATCAAGACCTTCGTGCGCAACGAGGGCACGGGCGTGATCCGCGAGGCGGTACTGCGCGAACTGAAGCGCGGCGGGCAGGTCTACTTCCTGCACAACGAGGTGGAGACCATCGAGAACCGGCGCCAGAAGCTCGAAGAGATATTGCCCGAGGCCCGCATCGCCGTGGCGCACGGCCAGATGCCTGAGCGCGAGCTCGAACGCGTGATGCGCGACTTCGTGGCCCAGCGCTACAACATCCTCTTGTGCTCGACCATCATCGAGACCGGTATCGACGTGCCGACGGCCAACACCATCATCATGAGCCGCGCCGATAAGTTCGGCCTGGCGCAGCTGCACCAGCTGCGCGGCCGCGTGGGCCGCAGCCACCACCAGGCGTACGCCTACCTCATGGTGCCCGACACCGAGGGCCTGACCAAGCACGCCGCCCAGCGCCTCGATGCCATCCAGCAGATGGAGGAACTGGGCAGCGGCTTCTACCTGGCCATGCACGACCTGGAGATCCGCGGCGCCGGCGAGGTGCTGGGCGAGAACCAGAGCGGCAACATGCTGGAGGTGGGCTTCCAGCTGTACAACGAGATGCTCAACGAAGCCGTCAAGGCGCTCAAGGCCGGCAAGGAGCCGGACCTGCTCTCGCCCCTGTCGGTCACCACCGACATCAACCTGCACGCCCCCGCCCTGCTGCCCGACGACTACTGCGGCGACGTGCACCTGCGCCTGTCGTTCTACAAGAAGCTGGCCACCGCCAAGAACCCCGACCAGATCGACGGCCTGCTCGAAGAGATCGTGGACCGTTTCGGCAAGCTGCCGCCGCAGGCCCAGACCCTCATCGACGTGCACCGCCTGCGCGTGCTGAGCCAGCCCTATGGCGTGGTGAAGGTGGATGCCGCTCCGGGCGTGATCAACATCACCTTCAAGCCCCAGCCGCCCATCGACCCGATGCGCATCATCGAGCTCATCCAGAAGAACAAGCACATCAAGCTGGCGGGCAACGAAAAGCTGCGCATCGAGCGCGAGCTGAAGGAGCCTAAGGACCGCGCGCAGATGGTGCGGGACATCCTGCGGTCGCTGGGGCAGCCGGTGGTTGCTGTCTAAAGGTTTTTGGATCAAATTGGCCTCTAGCGCTTATCCATAAAGCGCTGCTAGCTATCAATAGCGTAGTAAACAGAACCATGTGGCTGGAAGCCGCCCTCGCCCTCGTCGCTCTGGTTGCCGCCCTGGCGGCGCGGCCCTGGCGCATATTGGCCAGCCGCAAGCCCCTGGCACCCGAGGCCTTTGGCACGCCATCTGCGTTGTGGACACCGCTGCTGGCCACGCTGGTGTTTCTGCCCTGGATGTGGGCCCTGCCCACGCTGCACCACATGCCGCTGCAACTGCAGTGGTCGGGCGCATGCCTGGTGCTGCTCATGCTGGGTTGGCCGCTGGCCGTGCCGACGTTGCTGGCGGTGGGCGCCATCGCGGCGTTGGTCTCACCCGGCCTAGGCGTGTGGGATGCACTGGGCATGGCCGTGTGGCAGGGCGTGGTGCCTGCCACGCTGGCGCTGCTGCTGGGGGTGGCGCTGCGCCGCCTGGCCGGGGCACGATCGCTTGCGGGCGTGCGCGCCTTCGTCTATGTGCTAGGGAGGGGCTTTCTGGGTACGGCGCTGTGCCTGTTCGTGGCAGGCACGCTGTCGCAATGGAACGGCCACACGCTGCCGGGCGTGGGTGGCCAGCTCTCGCTCGTGGCGCGCTGGCTGATGGCCTGGGGGGACGCGGTGGTCACCGGCATGCTGTGCGCAGTGTTCGTGGCGTTCAAGCCCGAATGGCTGGCTACCTGGTCGGACGATCTGTACCTCCATGGCGAAAAAAACTGACGCCCGGGAGGCAGCTGCGCCAGCCGCCGTGCGCACGGCTTTTACCGTGGCCTATGGCGCCCACTGGCTGCATGGCAGCACCTGGGGCCGCACGGCCGCTGCGGTGCCGCGCCTGGTGTCCCTGCACGGCGGCGGTGCGGCCACCGACCACCGCCGCATGGCCTACCTGCTCCAGCCCCTGGCCGCCCAAGGCTGGGCCGGCTCAGCCTTCGACTTCGTGGGCCATGGCGCCACGGGCGGCAGCCTGCTGGGCTCCAGCCTGGCCGACCGCCAGGCCCAGGCGCAGGCCGTGGCGGCCCACCTGGGCCTGGGGGCCGCACGACCGCCCCTGGCCCTGATCGCCTCCAGCATGGGTGGCCACACGGCCTGCCAACTGCTGGATGCGCTGCAGCCCCGCGCCCTGGTGTTGTTCTGCCCCGCGGCCTACACGCCGGTGGCCGAGCACCAGCCCTTCGGCCCGGCTTTCCAGCAGACCCTGCGCACCACCACGGACTTCGCCGACGCTCTGGCCTGGACGGCATTGCGGCGTTTTCGCGGCCGATTGCTGCTGGTCTGGGGTGCACAGGATGTGGTGATCCCGCCCGCCGTCATCCAAGGCTACGGCCAGGTCGCCACCGCCGCACGCAGCGTGGATGTGGTCCAGTTGCCCGGCGCGGGCCACGCCCTGCACGCCTGGCTGCAGGCCCAGCCCGTGGCGGCCCTGGCGCTGCAGCAGCGCATCGCCGCCCTGCTGGCGGCGGCCGAGCAGGACTGAGCCGCCCGGCCCCTGCCCCGGCCAAAACCGGCCCTGGGCCACGCCCGCCGAGACGGACACGGGACTTGCGGATGGCCCCACATGGCACCGTGCCGGCGGACACCCTCGACAAGCGATTTCCTACGCGGCAAAGGGCTCAAGCGCCCCGCAGCTCGGTCTTGCGCTCGATGATGCGCGTGATCAACCCATACTCCACCGCCTCCTCGGCCGGCAGCCAGCGGTCCCGCTCGATATCGACCAGCACCACTTCCAGCGGCTTGCCGGTCTCGCGCGCGATGGTGCGTGCGATGCGCTCGCGGGCCTTGAGGATCTCCTGCGCCTGGATGGCGATGTCACTGGCGGGCCCACCCGTGCCACCACTGGGCTGGTGGATCAGGAAGCGCGTGTTGGGCAGGCAATACCGCCGCTCGCGGGGCGCCGCCAGAAAAAGATGGGTGGCCGCGCTGCCGACCCAGCCAGTGCCGATCATGTTCACCGGCGCAGCGATAAAGCGCAGGATGTCGTGAATGGCATCGCCCGATTCGAGATGGCCTCCGGGCGAACTCACCAAAACATCGATGGGATCGGCGCTTTCAGCGTCCAGCGCAATGAGCCGGCGCGTCACATCCGCCGCCATGGCGTCGGTGACGGTGCCAAAGATCAACAGGGTGCGCGCCTTGAAGGCTTTTTCTTCCAGGTATGACGTGCGTGGCTCGGTGCTGCGGGATGGCTCGGGAGTGTCTGGGGTGGTGTTCATGGAAAGGTCCGGGGAGTTGAACTGCCTTGACGAACGAGACGCGGCTTGCGTGACACGCAGCCCGCTGGCCTATGGCAAGATTTGCCGATGCACGATGACCGCCTGCGTCCCCTGATCGAAGCCAACCGCCACCGCCTGGTGCGCGCCGCCACCCGCCTGCTGGGCCCGGCAGAGGCAGAAGATGCCGTGCAGGACGCTTATGTCCGCGCACTGGAAGTGGGCGCCACACCTGAACTCAACGCCGCACAGGCCTGGCTGCTCACGGTGGTGCGCAACCTGGCCATCGACCGCCTGCGGCGGCGCCAGTGGATGCAGCACTGGCTGGCGGAGGCCAACGATGCCCGCAACGGCGTTGAACCCGCGCACACCTCTGCCGAAGAGGATGCAGCGTTGGCGCAAGAAGCCACCCGAGCGCTGCGCCACCTGGCCGCCCACCTGGCACCGGCCGAGGGCGCCGCCGTGCTGCTGCACGAAGTGTTCGAGGCCAGCCATGCAGAGATCGCCCTGGCCAGCGGCAAGACCGAGGCCGCCAGCCGCCAACAACTGCGGCGGGCCTTGCTGCGGCTGCGGCAGTCGGGCGACACACCGCAGCCCGAGATCGACTCCGGTGAAGAGACGGTTTTGCGGCGGTACCTGCAGTCACTGCAATGGCGAGACCCCCAAACGCTGTGGGCCATGCTCAACCAGCCGCCGATCAGCGCGCTGGCGGGGTTCCACGCGATGGCAGTGCCCGCCGCGGTGGCTCCGCGCAGCACCACCAGCGGCATGGTGCAGATGGGCGGCCAGCTGGGCCTGGTGCTCACGCTCGACGGCGTCATGCTGTGTGTGCTGCCGCTGGGTGTGCGGGCGGCATGCGACCTGGAAGCCGCGCTGCGGTAAGAACCTGTTGTAGCGGCGGCAATCACCGGGCAGCGGCTGTGCCAGCTGCCTGCACCGTCACGAAGACTTGGCCCCGTGCCCCCTCAACGCTGATCGACAGCGACGGGACAAGCCGTCAATGAGCGCTTGACTTAGAGTGCGCTCCAACTTTCAGAATGTTCCCATGGCATCCCTCCTCACCATTGCCGAAGTCGCAAAACGCACCGGCCTGACCGCGCACACCCTGCGCTACTACGAGCGCGCAGGTCTGATCGCGCCCGTAGCGCGTGCGCCCGGTGGCCAGCGCCGTTATGCGGCTTCGGACATGGAATGGATCGGATTCCTGCTGCGCCTGCGCGAGACCCAGATGCCCATCGGGCAGATGCAGGCCTTCGCACGGCTGCGCAGCGAAGGGAACACAACCACCCCCGAGCGGCGCGAGCTGCTGGAGCAGCATCTCGCGCAAGTGCTCGCCACGATCAGTGCCATGCAGCAGGCCGCACAGGCGCTTCAAGCCAAGATCGCGCACTACCGGGATCTGGAAGCTTCCCTTCGCCACACGCCACAACCGTCACCCAGCCAAGGAAGCACCCATGTCCCCCGAAACCAATCCACGTTATCTCCAGGGCCTCGCCAAGTTGCGCGAGATCGACGGACAAGCCGGTGAGCACGTCATTGCCAGCCTGGCCGACATTGCCCCCGACTTCGCCCGCTATCTGATCGAGTTCCCCTTCGGCGACATCTATTCCCGCCCCGGGCTGGACCTGCGCAGCCGCGAGATCGCGGTGGTAGCCGCGCTCACGGCGCTCGGTAACGCAGCACCCCAACTCAAAGTGCACCTGCAGGCGGCGCTGAACGTGGGCGTCACACGCGAGGAAATTGTGGAAGTCATCATGCAGATGGCTGTCTACGCGGGCTTCCCTGCGGCACTCAACGGGCTGGCAGCGGCGCGCGAGGTGTTCGCAGCGTCCGATGCCCCAGCAGAAACGGCGGCAGCCTAAACCTCCGCCCTGCCGCCGAAAGCACCGCGCAAACGGCCACAGCCACGTGGCGAATATCCCCGCGGCAGGCGGTGCCGCTGCGCGCGTCAACCCGCCGGCGACAGGACGGGCTGCGTCAACCCAGCGCCAGACTGCCGGCATCCAGCGCCGGAGGGCGCAACAGGTCTTCGTCGATGCCCATCACCCGGCTGGCACGCTCCACGGCCTGCCACAGCGGCGCGGGCATCTGAAGAATCTCTTCGGGCGAGGCAGAGCGTGCGATCCATGCACTGATCTCCCCGTGCTGCTCGCTCGTCAGCAAATCCAGGTTCAGCATTTCGTCAATGGTCTTCATCGGGGCTTGTTAGCTTGTTGGTTGGTAGGGGCTGGCCCCCATGGACCACCGCGGAGGCTACCTGACAAACATGCTGTCTGCAGCGTCGATCTCAAGCCCGGCCGAATCGCTCAGCCCCCCGCCGCCGGCATTGAGCGGTAATCATTAATCCCATATTCACCAATATCTCTACCACAGTATTTATACCAAGCATTATTGAAAGCCAATTGAAAGATAACCATTACCCAAGGGTTCTCACCGATTTGCGCGCATGGCGCCACTGCCACTATATTCCACACCAATGCCAAAACCCTGATCAACGGATTTAAAGCAGTCATTATCCGGCTTGCCGGATTTCAGAAAATAATCTTGAGGAGATTTTCAATGGTGCATGTCGACGCGCATTGGAGCCGCAGACGCTGGCTGGTTGCCGGCGGGCTGTTGCCGTTGGTGCCGCCTTGGGGCCACGCCGCTCCATCGTCGCCATCTGCCACCGCTGCGACAGGCGACACGCGCAAATCGCCACTCGTGTTTGCAGTGATCACCCCCAGAGGCTCCGACGCCGCTGTGGCGGCCTGGACATCCTTTGTGAAAAGGGTGTCGCAGGAGCTTGGGCAGCCCATCACCCTCAAGGCATGGGTATCGCCCGACTCAGCCGCGTTGGCGAACGCATTTGCCAATGGCGAGATCGACCTGGCCTGGGTGGGCAACTCCGCAGCACTGGCGGTGGTGGAGCGGGGTGTGGGCGAGGTCTTTGCCCAGATGGTGACCGACACCGGCAGTACCGGTTACCACGCCATCATCGTGACGCACAAGGACAGCGGCCTCAAGACCCTGGACGCGGCCCAGCAGCCCGGCAAGGGCCTGGTCTTTGCCGATGGTGAGACCAAGAGCTTCTCGGGCCACCTGGTGCCGCTGTACTACGCCTTCGTCAAGCGGGGTATCAACGACCCGGCCAGCCTTTACAAGGAGGTGCGGCGCGGCAGCCACATCGACAATCTGACCCTGGCCGCGCAACGCAAGGTGGACCTGGCCACCGCCAATGATGAAGAACTCAAGATGTTCAAGGCCAAAGATCCGGACCTGGCCAGTCAACTGAATATCCTGTGGACATCGCCGGTAATACCACAATCTCCGCTGATCTGGTCGACATCCCTTTCGCTGGATTTACGCCGCAGGATTCAGCAGGTCATTACGTCTTTCGGAAAGCACAACGCGCTGGACGAGGAAGTCTTGAAACAGGTCAACAACCTTTCAGCCTTCAGAAAATCCCGAAACTCCCAGCTCATCACCGCTGGCGACATCGACATGTTCGTGGCGTGGCAGCAGGTCAATCGCAGCAAAGACCTGTCCGAGGCCGAGAAAGCCCAGCGCATCCGCGCCATCAGCGAACGGGCTTCGCGCCTGGAGCTGCGCCTGAAGCTCCCGCCCAGCGTGCTGTAGCAGGGCACACATTGCAGACCGAAGGGCAGGTAGCGGGCACCCGGACGCAGATGCCGACCTTCGCCCGCCGCCGCCTGTGGCAATCGGCGCGGGCGATACCATTGCGGGTTGTGCACCCCCGATAAAAACGAACCCCACGTTCTGCCATGACCCACGCTACCGAATTCGCGCCCGGCCTTGTTGTCCAGGGCATCGTGCCCCCGCTGTCCCTCTCGAGCTACAAGCTCATCGCGTTTGACATGGACTCCACCCTCATCAACATTGAGTGCGTGGACGAAATCGCCGACGCCGCAGGCCGCAAGGCCGAGGTGGCCGCCATCACCGAAGCGGCCATGCAGGGCGTGATCACCGATTACAAAGAGAGCCTGCGCCAGCGCGTGGCCCTGCTCAAGGGCGTGACGGTGCAGCACATGGAACAGGTGTTCACCGAGCGCCTGCGCTTCAACCCTGGCGCCAAGGAGCTGATCACCGCCGCCAAGGCCGCAGGCCTGACCACGCTGCTGGTCTCGGGCGGCTTCACCTTTTTTGCCGACCGCGTGAAGGCCGGGCTGGGCATTGATTTCGCCCGCTCCAACATGCTCGAAGTGCAAGATGGCCAACTCACCGGCCGCATGGTGGACCAGGCCTGGGGCGACATCTGTGATGGCGCCGAAAAGCGCCGCACGCTGCTGGAAGTGGCTTCGCTCATGGGCATCTCGCCGCAGCAGGCGATTGCGGTGGGCGACGGCGCCAATGACCTGCCCATGATGGGCGCGGCCGGCCTGTCGGTGGCCTACCACGCCAAGCCCGCCGTGCGCGCGCAGGCCAAGGTGGCCATCAACCAGGGCGGGCTGGACCGGCTGCTGGAAGTGCTGCGCTGATCCCCCGCGGTATCTCCCTTCACCCATTCATGCTGAAAGTCCGCATCACCCGCGCTGCGCAGTCCCTGCGCAAGGGCTGGAAGCAGCACATGGTCACCCTTGTACTCGCCTGGATCGCCATCGTGGCGGTGGACACCTGGCGCACGCGCGACCTGCCCCAGGGCCCTGCGCCCGATGTGGCGCTGGTGATGGCCCCCAGCGCTGGCGCCACCGCCCCCACCACCCTGGCCCAGTGGCGTGCCCAGCACCCCGGCCAGGCCGTGGCCGTGCACTTCTGGGCCGAATGGTGTGCAGTCTGCAAGCTCGAAGAGCCCAGCATCGCCAGCCTCTCCTCCGACTGGCCCCTGCTGGGCGTGGCCATGCAGTCGGGCAACGCCGAGCGGGTGGCCCAGGTGCAACGCCAGCGCGGCATGCCGTGGCCCACGGCGGTGGACCCGCAGGCCACCCTGTCGCGCAGCTGGGGCGTGCGCTCCGTGCCCGCGCTGGTGGTGATCGACGCGCACGGCCAGGTGCGGTTTGCCACCTCGGGCTACACGCCCGAATGGGCGATGCGCCTGCGGCTGTGGTGGGCGCAGACCATGCCGCAGTGGAAAGTATTGCTTCCAAAACAATAGCTGATTGCGCTTGATGGACGCGCGCAGACGGCCATTTTGACCACTATTTTTTGCTCCACCGGGCGCCCTATGCCCTGATGCGCCCCGCGCTGCATGTGGCGCAAATCTTCAAGACCAGCCACCCCCGTCCTTTGCACACTGGCCCCGTCACACCCACGGAGGCCCCATGCACATCACCCTGAACCAACAAGCCCAGCCGGTGCCTCCCGGCTGGGAGGACGAACCCCTGCTCTGGCTGCTGCGCGAGCCCCTAGGCCTCACGGGCACCCGCTTTGGCTGCGGCATGGGCCAATGTGGCGCCTGCACCGTCCTCATCGACGGCGTGGCGCAGCGCGCCTGCCTGCAGACGGCGCGCGGGCTGCAAGGGCGCTCCATCACCACCGTCGAAGGCCTGGCGGCACCCGACGGCACGCTGCACCCCGTACAACAGGCCTGGCTGAACCTGCGCGTGCCCCAGTGCGGCTACTGCCAGAGCGGCCAGATCATGGGCGCCGTGGCCTTGCTGCGCGCCACGCCCCGCCCGAGCGATGCACAGATCGACGTCGCCATGTCGGCCCACCTGTGCCGCTGCGGCACCCAGCACCGGGTGCGCGCCGCCATCCACCAGGCTGCTGAGGGTGCGAAGCCATGAAGCGCCGCCAGTTTTTGGCAGCGGCAGGCGCCGGGGTACTCACCGTCACGCTCGCGGGCTGCAGCCTGGTGCCGGTGATCCCCAAGCGCCCCACTTCCACCGCCAATGACGCGCTGGGCTGGATACGGCACGAAAACGGCCGCTACACCCTGTGGCTGCCCAGCGCCGAAATGGGCCAGCAGATCAGCGCCGCCATGCAGGGCCTGGCCGCTGCCGAGCTGGGCGTGCCGCCTGCACAAGTACACCTTCAACTGCCCAGCACCCGCCACATCGCCCGCGTGCGCGCCACCGTGGGCAGCGCCAGCGTGCAGGACTTTGCCCTGCCCCTGGCCCGCGCCTGCGCCACGCTGCGCGAGGCCCTGGCGCAAGGCCAGACCACGGGCACGCTGGCCGCGCGTGACCTCCCGGCCAATGCGCTGCGCAGCCTGCGACCGCGCACCGGGGAGGCCAAAACAACGCCTGCGGCACCGGGCCAGCTGCACGCCCTCGTCACCGGCCAGCCGCTGTTTGCGGGCGACACGCGCCTGCCCGGCCTGCTCTATGGCCGCGTGCTGCGCGCACCGGTGTCGGCCGAAATCACCTCGCGCCCACAGGCGTGGGACGCGGCGGCGGCCCGCGCCGACCCGGCCTGCGTGGCCGTGGTGCAGCACCCACGCCTCGCACAGATGGGCAGCCTGGGGCTGGGCATCGTGGCGCGCACGCCCTCGGCGCTCGACCGCATCGAGGCCGCCCTGGCCGTGCAGTGGCAGGTGGAAGATGGCAGCGCCTTCGAGCAGGCGGCCATCGACGAGCGCATCGACATCGACACCCACCTGCGCCGGGGCGCGCTGCAGCATCGCCTGCGCAAGGACGACCTGCCCGCAGACACAGCATGGACGCTGGACCTGCGCATGGACGTGCCCCTGGCCGCCCACGCCCCCATCGAGCCGCGCAGCGCCACGGCGCACTGGCTGGCCGCCGCAGACCAAGGCATCGCCCTGAAGGTATGGGCGGGCACCCAAGACCTGTTCTACATGCGCGACGTGCTCGCTCGCCAGCTGGGCCTGGATGCCGAACGCATCGAGGTCCAGGCCTGCCGCATCGGCGGCGGCTTCGGCGGCCGCACGCTGTGCACGGTGGAGCTGGAGGCCGCCGTGCTCGCCCAGGCCGTGGGGGCGCCCGTCAAGGTGCAATGGAGCCGCGCGCAGGAGTTTGCCCAGGGCTTCCAGCGCCCGCCCTCCAGCCACCGTGTGCGGGCGCGGGTGCAGGGCGGGCGCATCACCCACTGGTGGCATGCGCTGGCCAGCAGCCACATCCTGTTCACACCCGCCGCCATGCCGGTGTGGATGCAGACCCTGGCCGACCTGGCGGGCGACAGCGGCGTGGCGCGCGGCGCGCAAATACCGTACGACGTGCCCCAGCAGCGCATCGAGTTCACCGCCCAGCGCCTGCCCGTGCACACCGGCCCCTGGCGCGGACTGGGTACGGGGCCCAACACCCTGGTGGTGGAAAGCGCCATGGACGAATGCGCGCGCCACGCAGAGGCAGACCCATTGGACTGGCGCCTGCAGCACACCACCGATGCACGCCTGGCCCAGGTGCTGCGCCGCGCCGCCGCTGAGGCCCACTGGCCAGAGCGCCCCGCCAGCGACGCCAGCACCTTGCGCGGGCGCGGCATCGCGGGCGGCATCTACAAGGGCGTGAGCTACGCCGCCGCCGTGGCCGATGTGGAAGTGCAACGCGCCACCGGCCAGGTGCGCGTGGTGGCGCTGTGGTGCGCGCACGACTGTGGCCTGGTGCTGCAGCCCGACGGCGTGCGCGCACAGACCGAGGGCAACCTCGTGTGGTGCCTGGGCATGGTGCTGCACGAGAAGTTGCCCATAGCCCGCTCGGGCGTGGCAGCGGCCAGCTTTGCCGACTACCCGCTGCCACGCATGGGCGACATTCCGCCGCTGCATGTGCACCTGATCGACAGCAGCGCGCCGCCCACCGGTGCCGGAGAAACCGCCATGGTGGCCGGGGCCGGAGCGATCGCCAACGCGCTGCGCGACGCCACAGGCGTGCGTTTTGTCCGCCTGCCGGTGCGCAGCGCGGATGTACTCCGTGCCCTGGGCGCGCACGGCTGAACGTCCCAACAAGCAACGGCACAATCCGCCCATGCAAGACTTTGCCAGCGCCGCCATGGTCCGCCTGCTGGTGCGCGCCGTGGCTGCGCACGGGCTGGTGCCGCCACCGCCCCCACCGGGTGCCGACGGGCTGGCCGCGAGCCACGTGCCCCTGGCCTACAAACGCAGCGTGGTCGAAGCCGTGCTGCACCAGGGCGGCCTGGGCACACTGCTGCAGCTGGCACAGCAGGTGGACCTGCTCGCGGGCGACCCCGTGCACCGCGCCCTGCTGGGCGCGACCTGCGTGCCCGAGCTGCTGACACGCTGGCAACGGCTGGAGCGGTACGTACATTCGCGCCACCAGGTCAGCATCCTGGCCAGCGCACCCGGCACCCTGGCGCTGCACCACCATGCCCGCCCCGGCGTGCTTGAAACGCCCCTGCCCACGGAAAGCCTCGCCGTGCTCGGCGTGCTGATGGGCGCCAGCCACGCCATGGGCGTCCGGGGGCTGCAAGTGGACCTCGGTGCACCCGAGGCCCCTGCTCAACGCGTGAACCTGCGGATTGGAGTCCCTGCCACGGCGCCAACCGAGCTGCACGCGCAACTGGCACCGCTGGCCGCGCAAGGGCAGATGGGCCATTGGACCTTGCGTTGGGAAGTGCACACAGACGAAGGCAAGGCCCCCGTCGCCCCCGCCCTGGAGCCCCAGCCCGCCACCCACCTGTGCGACGCCCTGCCCTGGCCGCCGCTGGCGCACCAGCTGGCGCGCCATGTGCTGCAGGACCCGGCAGCGCAGCACACGGTGGATGCACTGGCCCAGCACACGGGCCTGGCCCGCCGCAGCCTGCAGCGGGCGCTGACCGAACGCGGCCTGAGCTGCCGCCACATCGTGACCGAGGCACGCGCGCGTCTGGCGGCCCAGTGGCTGCTGGACAGTCCACATGGCCTGGCAGAAATCGGGTTCGCCTGCGGCTTTGCCGACCAGCCCCACTTCACGCGCGAGTTCGCCCGCCACGTGGGCCTGACACCCGCGCGCTATCGGCAGGCCTTTGCAGGAGTCATCGCGTCCGGCGGTGGATAACTACAAATTGAATAGCTAAAAACCCATACCCATCAAGCGCTAGCAGCCATTTTTATTCAATTTCTGATGCTGCCGATGGCAACCCCGCCACCGGCAAGCGCCGGCGCGGCGTGGCGCCGTTGCGTGGCAGCGCCACGGCGGGCAGCAGGGCACGCACAGCGCCCCCGCCCGCCGATGCAGGCCCAGCAGGGGGGGCCATCAGATCCTCCAGCGTCACGCCATCCAGCACCGCCAGATAGGCCTGCATGGCCTGCCAGAGCACGCCTTTGAGGCGGCAATGGCTGCTCAGGCGGCATTGGTTGGTGGCAGGGTCAAAACACTCCACCAGGTTGAAATCGGTTTCGGTGGCGCGCACCACCGCACCGATGTTGATGGCGGAAGCGGGCAGCATCAGCCGCATGCCGCCGCCCCGCCCGCGGGTGGTCTCCAGCAGGCCCTGTGCAGACAACTGCTGCACGATTTTCATCAGGTGGCTGCGCGAAATGCCGTAGCCCTCGGCCACCTCGGTGATGGTCACCGGCTGCTCGCGGCCTTCGGTGGCCGCGCAGTACATGAGCACGCGCAGCGTGTAGTCCGTCCATTGGGTCAGGCGCATGGAATTTGCCCCAGGTCAATTAAAAGATGCATCTCGTTGGAATTTTATTGGATAAAATATTCACATCAAATGAATCTTTAAAGGACCACCATGAACGCCCGCGTTGATCATCTGGAAGCCGCCCCTCTCGCCCCCGCCCCCCTCAGCACCGAGCAGCAGATCGGTCAGATCGCGGTGCAACTGCCGGGCGCCACCGCCGTGTTCCGGCGGCTCAAGCTCGACTTTTGCTGCGGCGGCCAGGTCAGCCTGGCCAAGGCGGCTGCCGATAAGGGGCTGGATGCCAACGCCGTGCTGGCAGAACTGGCGGCCCTGCAACGCAGCGATGCTGTGCCCGAAGCCGCATCGCCCAGCGCGCTCATCGACCACATCCTGGTCCGCTACCACGAGGTGCACCGCCAGCAGCTGCCCGAGCTGATCCGCATGGCCCGCCGCGTGGAAGCCGTGCACCGCGACAACCCGCATGTGCCCGCCGGGCTGGCCGACCACCTCGAAGAAATGCACGAAGAACTGCTGTCGCACATGCTCAAGGAAGAAGAGGTGCTGTTCCCCATGCTCAAGGTCGGCAGCAACCCGTTTGTGGGCCAACCCATTGGCATGATGCGCGCCGAACATGTGGACCACGGCGAAGCACTGGACAAGCTCAACGCCTTGACCAACGACGCCACGCCCCCGCAAGGCGCCTGCAATACCTGGCGCGCGCTGTATGCGGGCATTGCCCAGCTGGGCGATGACCTCATCAACCACATCCACCTCGAAAACAACGTGCTGTTCCCCCAGTTTGAAGCCAGCGAGGCCCCCTCGCAGGGTTGTGGTCCGTCAGGCTGCGCCTGCAGCGGTGGGGGCACACTGCAGGTATGAACCTGCAAACCACTTCACCCGAGGGTCTTGGGACACACGCACCACCCAGCGTGGAAAGCATCACGCGGCTGGTGCATGGTTTTTATAGCGATGTGCGCCAGGACCCGCTGCTGGGGCCTGTGTTTGAAAAAGCCCTGCACGGCCAATGGGACACCCACCTGCAGCGGTTGGTGGACTTCTGGAGCACGGTAGCGCTGGGCACGCGCAGCTTCAAAGGCGATGTGTTTGGCAAACACATGGTGCTGGAGGGTGTGACGCCCGCCCACTTTGCCGCCTGGGTGGGACTCTGGCAGCAGCACACCAGCCGCCTGTTTGCCCCCGAGGTGGCGCGCGACCTGCAAGTGGCAGCACACGGGATTGCGCGCAACCTGTTCCGGGGCTACTTTGGCACCGATCCAGCGTTTGTGCCGACCCGCAGCGAAGACAACGGGCACGGGCCGCAGCCTCGGGACGGCTGAAAGGCAAAGGGGCTTTACCCCGTCGACATCTTCGCGCCTGTGCCAAGGTCTATTTGCCCTTGGTCCCCGGTGTGAAAAACAACGCCAGGCCCACCGCAATCAGCGCCACAGGCCACCACACCCGCAGCAGTTCGCGCAGGCTGATGCTGATCAGCCCGAGATTGGTCAGCAGAAAAAACACGCCCAGCACGACCAGAACGATCGCAGCAATATTGCCCTTCATGTGTATTCCCTCGGAGTGGTGAGTTGGTATGGAATGCGATTATGGCGGCATGCAGACTGCACTGGAGGCCCGAAAGCTCAAGACCGTGAAGCTGGCAGCAGCGCGCCACCGGCGGCGCCAATGGCATGCCTCCACGCCCCGAACGCGGGTGAGAGTTCATACTGAGGCTCTCAAAAAATCAGGAGAACAGCATGACCCAAAACGCGGACATCGTCCTTGCGCGGGAGCTCTATCGCGCCAGCGAACTCGCCACGAAACAGGTGATAGAAGCCCAGAGCCTGGCGAAGGATCTGTTTCCCGGAGCCGACCACTCGCGCGCCGATATTCTCGCCATCGCGCAACTCATTGCGATCAACTACGCTGGCTTGTACTGCAACACAGGCCAACAAAAGGGCTGACGGGCGCGCAGCCCCATCCCGCGTGGTGCCTGTGGCTGGTGCAAGGACCTGCACGGGCTTGGCAGATCCTCCGCGTTCCCTGGCCAAGGCACGGGCCGATGCGCATCGTGCATCACGCAGGCGCGCGCCCCGCGCAACCAACGATCAATTTTCCAGCCCGCGCGCCCCACGCAACGGTTTAAGCAGGTCTGACAAACCATTGTGGTCAATCTCATGCATCAGCGCCAGCAACTGGCCCAGCTCGCCTTTGGGAAAACCCTCGCGCGCAAACCAGTTCAGGTAGTTGCCCGGCAAATCGGCCAACACCGTGCCTTTGTATTTGCCATAGGGCATCTGCAGGGTGACCAGACGCTGGAGTTTTTCGGTGTCCATCACGGTGCCTCCTTGCGGGCCTTCTCACGCAGCCCGCGCATCAGCCGCCCGCGCGCTTGACCTTGTGGCCCAGCTTCTGCAGGGCGGCCATCACGCGCTCCACATGGTCGCCCTGGACTTCGATCACGCCGTCCTTCACCGTGCCGCCGCTGCCACAGGCGGCCTTGAGCTGCTTGCCCAGTTGCTCCAGCGCGGCCCCGTCCACCAGCACGCCCTTGACCAAGGTCACGGCCTTGCCGCCACGGCCCTTGGTTTCGCGCGAGATACGCACAATGCCATCGCCCGTGGGCAGGGGTTGGTTCTGCTGGCAGGTGCACTGCGCCACGGGTTGGCGGCAGCCTGGGCACATGCGGCCCGACTCGGTGGAATACACCAGGCCGCCCAGGTCGGCAAACGACTTCATGGCTTTTTCCCTTCCACCTCTTGCTGCAACATGTGAAAGTTGAGCAACCGGGTGGCCAGCAGCGTCTCGGTCAGAAAACACACCAGCGCCAGCAAAAACGACGCTACGCCTGCCAGAAAGCCCCCCACGGCGAACCGGCTGGACTGAAAGTCGGTCGTTTCCCCCAGAAACAGCAGGATGATGGTGGTGCCAATCAGGAACGCGCAGAACGTGAGCAACCCGATACAGCCGTTTGCCAACCGCCCGCGCAGCCGCAGGTCGGCCAGCTCGTTGTAGGCGCGGGCCAGAAACTCGGGCTCGGTGTTGGCGCGGGCGCGGTCTTCCACCACGCGGGCCCGGTCGATGATGCGGGCCAGCCGGCCCGCAACGGCACCGATCATGCCGGACACGGCCGTGAGCAAAAACACAGGGGCCACCGCCAGCTGGATGCCGTGGGTGATGGCAGAGGAGTCGAGGGTCAGAGCCATGGGTGTAGAAAAATGGGGAAAGGTCGGCGAACCGCCGGTGGCTCGATTATCGGTGGCGACCGCACAGGACGAAAACCAATCCCAGTGAGCCCAACGCCCCGCGATGCGCCAGCGGCGCGGCAACTGCTGGCCCCATGCGCAGGCCACAGTGGCAACTGCGGCGACAATCTCTCCATCTTTTCCCGTTCGCGCTGTCGTGCGTTGCCTTTTCAACGCCGCTCCAGCGCCGCCCCCATGCCCTTTGCCTCCCTCGGTCTGTCCCCTGCCCTTGTCCACGCTGCCGAAAAAGCGGGCTTTTTAGCGCCCACGCCCATCCAGGCGGGGGCCATCCCGGCCATCCTGCAAGGGGCTGACCTGCTGGGCGCAGCACAAACGGGTTCGGGCAAAACCGCCGCTTTCGCGCTGCCCCTTCTGCAGCAACTACAGCTGGGCGCCACCAGCGGCCCGCGCCGCGTGCGCTCCCTGGTGCTGGTGCCCACGCGCGAACTGGCCGCCCAGGTGGGCGAGGTGCTGCGAAGCCTGGCCCAGCACCTGCAGCAGCCGCTGAAGGTGGCCATCGTGTTCGGCGGGGTGTCGATCAACCCGCAGATGCTCGGCCTGCGCGGCGGCGCCGACATCGTGGTGGCCACCCCCGGCCGCCTGTTGGACCTGGTGGAGCACAACGCGCTGCGGCTGTCCGCAGTGGCACACCTGGTGCTCGACGAAGCCGACCGCCTGCTGGACCTGGGCTTCGCCGAAGAGTTGACGCGTGTGCTGGCGCTACTGCCCGCCCAGCGGCAGAACCTGTTCTTTTCAGCCACCTTTCCCGCCGCAGTGCAGGCGCTGGCGGATGGCCTGCTGAAAAACCCGGTGCGCGTGGAGGTGCCCCACACCCCAGGCAACGAGCCCGCCATCGAGCAACGCGCCATTGCGGTGGACGCGGTGCGCCGCACCCAGCTGCTGCGGCACCTGGTCAAGGAACACAGCTGGTCGCGCGTGCTGGTGTTTGTGGCCACGCAATACGCGGCCGAGCACGTGGCCGAAAAGCTCTACAAGGCGGGCATCTTTGCCACGCCTTTTCACGGAGGCCTGAGCCAGGGCGCGCGCAAACAGGTGCTGCAGGAGTTCAAGGACGAACGCTGGCAGGTGGTGGTGACCACCGACCTGGCGGCACGCGGCATCGACATTGCGCAGCTGCCTGCCGTGGTCAACTACGACCTGCCCCGTTCGGCAGTGGACTACGTGCACCGCATCGGCCGCACGGGCCGCGCGGGTGAGAGTGGTATGGCCGTGAGCTTTGTGACGGCCGATGCCGAAGCGCATTTCCGCCTGATCGAAAAGCGCCAGCATCTGAGCCTGCCGCGCGAACAGATTGCAGGCTTTGAACCCACCGAGGCCCCTCCGCCCGCATCGGCCACCGATCCCCAGGGCACCGGCGGCATCAAAGGCAAACGGCCCAGCAAGAAAGACAAGCTGCGCGCCGCAACGGCCGCAGCAGCAGCCACGGCGGAATCCGCCCCCACCGCCCACAAAAAAGGCTCCTGAAAGGAGCCTTTGGAAGAACGGTGCAGGGCGGCCGCCAAGGTGCCGGCAGGTTCAGGCCGCTTCGTCGCCTTCGTCCATGCCATCCCCCTCAGCGCCTTGCGCCTCGCCCGGCAGCCGTGGCTTGCGCTTGGCGGGCTTGGCCAGGACTTCGACATAGAACTGAGCACCGCCTTCGGCCGCCACCTCATTGATGAGGCCGGTGAGGGCCGACAGGTGTGCCACCACAGCCTCTTCTTTGGTGCGGCCAAACTGGCAGTCAAAGTCCCAGAAGTCGGCGCCTTCGGGGAGGTCGCGGCGCCGTTCGCGCTTGATGTACTTGCGGATTTCGTGCTTGACGGCATCCAGAACGCGGTCGCGGTTCTTGCCTTCAACGTGGAGTTGGAAAGTTTTTCTCATGGGCGATGGTACCGCCTGCCGCAGACATGGATTCCAATCCAGGCACCCAAGTGCCACAATGGAGCATTACTTTTGGTTACCGCCAAGCCCGATGTTCCACGACCTCCGTCTGCTGCAAATGCTGCCAGCGGCTGTGCTTGTCACGCAGGAGGGCACCATCCGCTTTGCCAATGTGGCCAGTGCGCAGCTGCTGGAGGCCCACAGCACCGACATCCTCATCGGGCGACCGTATGGCGAATTCGTACACCCCGTGGACTTGCAACGCTCCAGCAACCGCGTTCAGCAGGTGGCCGAGCCCCCGCAGGCCGGCCAGCCCAACAAGCCGTCGGAGTTCCGCATTCGCACGGTGCATGGCAATCTGCGCATGGTGCTGATCACCAGCGTGGCCATTGAGTGGGAGGGAGCCCCCGCCGTGCTGATGTGCGGCCTGGACATGACCCACCAGAGCGAGATCGAGGCCCAGCTGCGTGAGAGCGAGCAGAACTTCCGCCGCCTGTTCGAGAACCTGCAGGACGTCTACTACCGCACCAATGCCCAAGGCGTGGTGCAGCATGTAGGCCCTGGCGTGCGGCGGGTACTGGGCTACGAGCCCCACGAGATCGAAGGCCGCACGGCCGAGTCCTATTACCCGCAGAGCTCCGACCGCGACGCCTTCAAGGCCGCCATCCTGGAAAACGGCGAGGTATCGGACTTTCCGGGCCAGATGGTGCGGCGTGACGGCACCGTGATCGATATCTCCATCAGCAGCCATGCCCTGTACGACCATACCGGAAATTTTGCGGGGGTCGAGGGCATCTACCGTGACGTGACGCAGCGCAAGAACCTGGAGCGCGAGCTGCACCGCCTGGCCACGACCGACATGCTCACCGGCATGGCCAACCGCCGCGCGTTTCTGGAATGCGCCGAGTCGGTGTATGAACACTCACGCAGCAATGGCGAGCCACTCGCGCTGCTGATGATGGACCTTGACCACTTCAAATCCATCAACGACCGCTTTGGCCATCTGGAAGGCGACCGCGCCCTGGTGGCCTTTTCCCATGCCGTCAAAAGCCAGCTGCGCGCCAGCGACGCCGTGGGGCGCCTGGGCGGCGAAGAGTTTGGCGTGTTGCTGCCGCTGACCAGCATGGACGAGGGCCTGGAAGTGGCAAGGCGCATCCTGCTCGGCGTTCGCGCCCTGCAGCTCGGCGATGACACAGGCCACACCTACGGCATCACGGCCAGCCTGGGCCTGAGCACCTTCCGCCAGGCGGACCGCAGCCTGCGCGACATGCTCGACCGCGCTGACCAGGCGCTGTACCTGGCCAAGCACCAGGGGCGCAACCAGATCGCTTCGCTGGAACCCCTGGGCGAATAGCGGTGGCGTGTCACAAGCGCATGCGGTCCTGCTGAAGGTTCCACAGGCAGGCACCAATTCGCAGCAGCATCTCCATCACCTGTTCGGAGCCACGGCTCGACAGCTCCAGGCCATCGATGATCACGGCCAGTTGCGAGATGGCGTCTTCGGGCGCGGAAGCACCACCCGTCCGCGCTACCTCGGCAATGGCGATCAGTACATCCGTGCGGTTCATGGGATGGTGGCTCCACCACGAAGACGTCTGGTGACCTGCGCCGTGCCAGTGCAGTGTTTCACGCTAACGCGCAGCCATGGAAAGTTGCTTCGGGGATGTCACCCCCGCTTGCAGAGCAGGCAGTTGCCGCCCACTCCGGTGCGGCAATGCCGCGGCCCCCCCAGAGCCGTCGGGCGCCAACCTGAACTGGTGGATCACTTCCAGCAGGCGCCGGACCTGGTTCTTCATGCCAGCGGATGCCGACGAGCTGTCATCCACCAACACGGCATTTTTCTGCGTGGCGGCGTCCAGTTGCCGCACGGCCTCGCCGATCTGCGCGATGCCACGGGCCTGCTCCTGCCCTGCATCCTTGATCTCGCTGATCAGCTCCATCACCTGGTCCACCCGTTGCACGGTGCGGGCTACACGTTCGCCGGCCTGGCCTACCAAGAGGGACCCGCGCTCGACACCGCGCGCACTGGCGCCAATCAGGCCCCGGATCTCACGGGCGGCTGTGCTGCTGCGCTGGGACAGCCCACGAACCTCCCCCGCCACCACGGCAAAGCCGCGCCCTTGCTCGCCCGCACGGGCCGCCTCCACCGCCGCATTGAGGGCCAGCAGGTTCGTCTGGAACGCGATGTCGTCGATCACCTTGATGATGTCCGTGATCTTCTGCGACTGCATGCTGATCTCCTGCATGGTCGCAATCACGTCGCGCATCACGCTGCCACCCTCATTCGCCACCTTGGCAGCCTCTTGGGCCAGCTCGGTGGCGCGGTGGGCATTGTCGGTGTTGTGCTGCACGGTGATGGTGAGCTGCTCCATCGAAGCCGCCGTCTCCTGCAAGTTGGCCGCCTGCACCTCGGTGCGGCGCGCAAGGTCTTCCGTGCCCCCCGCAATCAGCACAGCATCCTGCGCCACCGTCTCGGTGCTGGTCCGCACCTCGGTGATCACACGCACCAGCTGGTGGTTCATCTCCCGCAGGGCGCCCAGCAATTCCGCAGTTTCATCCGTGCCGCGCACATCGATCTGCGCGCTCAGATCTCCGCCCGCCACGGTGCGGGCCAGCACCACCGCCTGGCGCAAGGGGCGCGAGATAGAGCGGGTGATGACCCAGGCCATCGCAGCCCCCACCACCAGGGCCAGGCCGGTGGCCGCCAGCATCCACCAGTGAATGGTGTTGCTCATCTCCCGCGCGCCCGCAAACTCCGCCGCCGCCACGTTGATCTGCAGTGCCACCAGTTGCTCGATCGCGTCCTGCACCTTGGCCGCATTGGGCCGAATCTGGTTGATGTAGAGCTCCGAGCCATCGTCGTACTTGCCGGCCAGCAGTGCGGAGGCCGCAGGGATCAACCCCTTGTCCAGGTAGTTGGCATTGGCATCGGCAAAGGCCTGCGCCAGGCCTTGCTCCTCGGTGCCCAGCGCCTTGCCGGAGTAGGCCGTCCACAGCGTGTGGATGCGCTCAACGTTGGCGGTCAACGCGGCGTGGCTGGCCTGCAGGTTGCTGGTGCCCGGGTCCATCAGCATGTCCATCACCAGAACCCGGTTGCGCTGCGTGAGGTGGCTGATCTCCGCCAACACGCCCAAGGGCACCGTCCGGTCGCCATACAGCGCCGCACTGCGCTCCGTGAGGCGCTTGGCGCCGCTGATGCCCCCGGCGGCCAAGGCAGAAATCAGCAGCAAAAGCACTGCAAACGCCAGGAAAAGCCGGGTGCCAATCTTGATTTTTTGAAGCATCTGAATCTCTCGTGAAGGTCCACAGGGTGGGCGACTGGGGCCTACGCCACAACAAGGGTTGGTGGTTGTGCCTTGCCCGCCAGGTTC
Source organism: Acidovorax sp. Root267 (assembly GCF_001429215.1). Lineage (NCBI taxonomy): Bacteria > Pseudomonadati > Pseudomonadota > Betaproteobacteria > Burkholderiales > Comamonadaceae > Acidovorax > Acidovorax sp. Root267. Next base: position 322,192 of record NZ_LMJC01000031.1, on the reverse strand, counting down.
TACCCCCACCACGAAAGATACTAATTGTTTCAAATGACAAAATAATGACGATTGCAGAAACCTTGCCCCCGTATTGCCATAGTTAAAATCACCTCCGCTTTGATATGCTTCGCACCGGAAATCGCCCAGATTGGCTCTGACCGGCACCAGCCCGGGATTGAAACTTCCTTGATATATCTTTATTCATAAAAATCAATACACCAAAAACATGAAATATATTTATGCCATATTCACCCTGGCTCTTTCGCTTTTACAACTGGGCCAGGCCAGCGCACAGGCCGTGACAGGCGCTGGCTCATCGGCCGCAGCGCCCATCTACCGCAGCTGGGCCAAGGCCTACGCCAAGGCCACGGGTTCCAGCGTGGACTACGACCCAGTGGGCTCCAGCGCAGGCATGAAAAAAATCCAACAGCAGGCCGTGGGCTTCGGCGCCACCGATGTCTACCCGCCCGAAAAGGACCTCATCGAACATGGTTTGCTCGCCCTGCCCGTGGCCATCACCGGTATCAGCCCCATCGTCAACCTGCCCAAGGTGCACAACACGCAGCTGCGACTGACTGGCGAAGTGCTGAGCCGCATCTTTATGGGCGAGATCAGCCGCTGGAATGCCCCGGAGATCACCGCGCTGAATCCCGAGACGCCACTGCCCGACATGCCCATCAAGGTGGTGGTGCGCGCCGACGGCTCGGGCACCACCTACAACTTCACCGATTACCTGGGCAAGGTCAGCCCGAAATGGAAGGCAGCCCACGGGGCCAAAACCAGCATCAAGTGGCCCGAAGGATTTCTGGCGTTCAAAGGCAGTGAGGGTGTGGCCAAGGGCGTGCGCGACACGGTGGGCGCCATTGGCTATGTGGATTTTGGGTATGTGGCCGAATACGGCCTGGCATCGGTGCAGATGAAGAATGCCGAGGGGGTTTTTGTGAAACCCTCCATCGATGCGTTCAAATCCGCGCTGGCCAACAGCGAATGGCCGGCCACTGGCACCTTCAACAACACCTTGACGCAAAAGCCCGGCAAATCCGTGTGGCCCATCACCATGGGCACGTTTGTGGTGTTCCCCAAGATCACCCAGAACCCGGAGCAAACCACGCAGGCCCTCAAATTCATTATCTGGTCGTTTCTCAATGGCGACACCCTCGTCCATGAAAACAACTTTGTGCGCTTACCAGACCGGGTTCAGGCATCGGCGTTCAAGGCGATTACCTCCGTTCGCGATAAAAATGGCACTCCGCTGGGGATGAGCCTGATTTCATCGTCCGCACCTTCGCAGCAATAATTCAATACCCATGAATATCGCCATTCCGGCCATTCATTTGAAATATTTATAATCCTTCACTGGCCGGTTCTGCCCTCCCCCTCACAGCGCGCATTCTTCATGGAAATCGAGTTCAAGTTCTGCATCCCCCCTGAGCGCCTGGCGGCAGTGCAGGCCGCAGCGCGCCGGGGCACACATGCGCAAATCCGCATGGAGGCCCGCTACTTCGACACGCCCGATGCAGCGCTGTCGTCGCGCGGCATTGCCTTTCGGCTGCGCCGCGAAGGCAACCAGTGGGTGCAGACCGTCAAGGCCCTGGGCGACGGCCCGCTGGACCGCGAGGAGCACAACGTGGACCGGGGCCAAGCCCACGCCACCGGCCCTGCCCCGGAGCCGCAGCCTGAACTCCACGCCGGCACCGTGGCAGGCACTCGGCTGCTTCACGCGCTGCAGGCAGCCGCCGGCCCGCTGACCGAAACCTATGGCACCGAGATGGACCGCGTGAGGCGGGACATCGCCTTCAAGGGCGGGGTGGTGGAGCTGGCCCTGGACACCGGACGGGTTATTGCCCATCGCGGCAAACCGCAGCAGAAAGAGGCGCGCATTTGCGAGCTGGAGCTGGAGCTCAAAGCCGGGCCGCTGGCAGGCCTGGCGGCCCTCGCCACCCGGTGGACCACACGGCATGGGCTGTTTCTGAGCACGGTGTCCAAGGCAGAGCGTGGCGAACGCTTGCTGGCCCCGCAATGGGCCCGGCCCGCCACCAAGGCCGCCCCGATGAAGGCCAGCGCACCCCAAAAGCACTTTCTGCAGGGGCGCGAACTGCAGCGCACTGTGGTGGCGCACTGCCTCCAGCAAATATTGGGCAATGCCAGCGAGATCGTGGAAGGCGGGGGCGATGAAGAGCACGTGCACCAGTTGCGCATCGGCATCCGCCGGCTGCGCACGGCCTTGCGCGAGTTGGCGCCTTTGGCCCCCGGCGCGCTCGACCCCGCCTGGGAGCCGACGCTGGTGGAGGTGTTCCAGCGCCTGGGCCAGCTGCGCGATCGGGGCCAGGCCCTGCAGCCCATCGTTGCCGAGATGCGCGATGCTGGCGCGCCCGCGCTGGAGGTGCGTGCGGCGATGAAAGAAGCCCCCGGCCCCTGCGCCGCTGCCATCGTGCGCACGCCAGCGTTCCAAGCGGCGTTGATCGCCCTCATGGCGTTCACAGCCCAGGGCCTCGATGCCCCGTCCGCGACCGGGGGAGAGGCCCTGGATGCCAAGGACGCCCGCCGCCTGCTGCAAAAAAGAATGCACAGCCTGCATGCCAAGGTGCGCGAAGGCGCCCAGGGCTTTGAAGCGCTGCCGGCGGAGGAACAACACCGCCTGCGCAAACGACTCAAGCGTTTGCGCTACCTCACGGAATTTGTGGAGCCTGCGCTGGACGCAGAGGGGCACGCTTTCCTCGCCAGCCTGCAGCCCGCATTGGCGGCCATGGGCCGGCTGGGCGACGAACGTGTGGCCTGTACGCTGTATGGCCAGGTTGCCGCCACCGACCCAAGGGCTTGGTTTGGCGTAGGCTGGCTGGCTGCACGGCAGGCATTGACCATAGCAGCCTGCCAAGAGGCCCTGGGTCACATTGCCGACATGCCCCACCTGCACAAGACCGCCCAGCGTTGAGAGCGCTGCCACAGAGGCGGATGCGCCCCTGCCCCGGCGTGGGGCACGGCAGGGCTCCCAAGCGGGGACGGCACAATGGGCCCATGACGGCATCACCCCCTCCCCGGCGCCCCCACCCGCCTTCGCGCACCGCCCACCACGCCACCCCCGACAAAGACCAGATCGCCCTGCTGGACCCTTTCGAGCGGCTGGGCACGGACCGCATCACCCTCGTCTCGACCCCGGAGCAGGCCGACAAGGCCTGCAACGCCCTGGCGGCGGCCAGCGCCTGGGGATTTGATACCGAATCCAAACCCACCTTCGTGCAGGGCGAGGAGTCCGATGGACCCCACATCGTGCAGTTGGCCACGCTCGACACGGCCTGGGTATTCCAGCTGCACGACCCCGGCTGCCGCGCCCGCGTGGCCGAGTTGCTGGCTTTGCACGGCGTGACCAAGGCGGGCTTTGGCCTGGGGGATGACACCAAGCGCATCCAACACAAACTGGGCGTGCAACCGGCCGACGTGCTGGAGCTCAACACCGTGTTCCGCCAACGCGGCTACCGCAAGGACATGGGCGTGAAGGGCGCGGTGGCCGTGCTGTTCAACAGGCGCTTCATCAAATCCAAAAAGGCCGCCACCTCCAACTGGGCCAACGCCCGACTGACCGAAGCCCAGCTGGTCTACGCCGCCAACGATGCCTGGGCGGCGCTGCGGGTGTTCAACGCGCTGGAGAGTTCTGCCCCGCAGCAGGGTGCGGTGGCCCCCAGTTACCCACTATCAAAATAATAGCTACTAGCGCTTACCCATCAGGCGCTAGCGGCGTATTTTTCTTCAGATCCCGCTGCACTCACCTCACAGGCGCGCCGCCAACCGCGCCGCCTGGTCGATGGCGCGCTTGGCATCCAGCTCCCCGGCCTCCAGCGCGCCGCCAATCCGATGGGGCTTGTGGCCCGCAGCCTCCAGATCCTGCGCCAGGCTGAAGAGGGGCACCTGCCCAGCGCACAACACCACGGTGTCGCAAGCGATCCAGGTGGGGTCCTCGCGCTTGTCGCCGTATGACACCAGCAGCCCCTCGTCGGCGATGCGCTCGTAGTTCACGCCACTCACCATCTGCACTTCTTTCATCTTCAGCGTGGTCCGGTGGATCCAGCCCGTGGTCTTGCCCAGGCCCGCGCCAAGCTTGCCCTTCTTGCGCTGCAGCAGCGTCACCTGCCGTGCGGGTGGCGTAGCGCGTGGCCCCGTGGGTACCAGGCCGCCGCGCGCCGCAGCCGGGTCGGTGATGCCCCATTCGGCCTTCCAGGCCGGGAGGTCCAGCGTGGTGGAAGGATGGTCACCATGCGTCAAGAATTCGGCCACGTCAAAGCCAATGCCACCTGCGCCGATGATGGCCACGCGCTCGCCCACCGGCCTGCCGTGGCGCAGCACGTCGATGTAGCTCAGCACCTTGGGGTGGTCCTGGCCAGGGATCTTCGGGTCACGTGGCTCCACGCCGGTAGCGACGATGACCTCGTCAAAGCCCGCCAGGTCGGCGGCTTGCACGCGCTGGTTCAGGTGCAGTTGCACGCCCGTGTCCTCCACCCGCGTGGCCAGGTAGCGCAGCATTTCGTGGAACTCTTCCTTGCCCGGCACCACCTTGGCCATGTTGAGCTGGCCGCCGATGGCCGGGGCCGCGTCGAACAGATGCACCTCGTGCCCGCGCTCGGCGGCGACCGTGGCAGCGGTCAATCCCGCAGGCCCCGCGCCCACCACCGCCACACGTTTGCGCGACGACACCGGGCGGTAGACCAGCTCCGTCTCATGGCAGGCACGCGGGTTCACCAGGCAACTGCTGGTCTTGTTCTGGAACACATGGTCTAGGCAGGCCTGGTTGCAAGCAATGCAGGTATTGATGCGGTCGGCCCGGCCCTCTACAGCCTTCTTCACAAACGCAGCATCGGCCAGCAGCGGCCGCGCCATCGATACCATGTCGGCGCAGCCATCCGCCAGCACCTGCTCGGCCACCTCGGGCGTGTTGATGCGGTTGGACGTGACCAGCGGCGTGGCAATGCCTGCGGCCGCGAACTCGGCCTTCATCTTCTGCGTGACCCAGGCAAACGCTGCGCGCGGCACGCTGGTGGCAATGGTGGGCACCCGCGCCTCATGCCAGCCGATGCCGGTGTTGACGATGTTGGCCCCACCGGTGGCCACGGCCTTGCCCAGGGTGACGATCTCGTCCCAGGCGCTGCCGCCGGGGACCAGGTCGATCATCGACAGGCGGTAGATGATGATGAAGTCCGGCCCCACGGCCTCGCGCATGCGCGCCAGGATCTCTACTGGCAGCCGCATGCGCTGGCTGTAGTCGCCGCCCCAGGCGTCGGTGCGCAGGTTGGTGGTTTGCGACAGGAACTGGTTGATGAAATAGCCCTCCGAGCCCATCACCTCCACACCGTCGTAGCCGGCCTCGCGCGCCTTCACGGCGCAGTTCACGAACGCGCGGATCTGGCGCTCCACCCCACGTGCCGACAGCGCAAAGGGTGTGAAGGGCGAGATGGGCGACTGCAGGCGCGAGGGCGCCACGGCCAGCGGGTGGTAGGCGTAGCGGCCGGTGTGCAGGATCTGCAGCGCAATCTTGCCGCCCGCGCCGTGTACCGCATCGGTCACCACCCGGTGGCGCCGGGCGGCGCCCGAGGTGGACAAGGTGCCCGCAAACGGCTTGGCCCAGCCCGCGATGTTGGGTGCAAAGCCGCCCGTCACGATCAATCCCACATCGCCCTCGGCCCGCTCGCGGAAGTACGCCGCCATGCGCGAAAGGTCGCGCCCGTCCTCCAGCCCCGTGTGCATGGAGCCCATGAGCACGCGGTTCTTGATCGTGGTGAAGCCCAGGTCCAAAGGGGCAAGCAGGTGCGGATACAAGGCGGCGCCCGGGGCGGGCGGCATGGGTGCAGAAGGTGCGGGCGCAGTGGTGGCGGAGGAATACATGGTGTTGCGTGGGGAGTAGAAGGTTTTTCTAGAACTTTATTCTAGAATCCCGTTCCATGGCAAGCCGAATCACCCCCAGCCCCTCCGCCGTTCCCGCCGAAGCCAGCACCGACCGCCGCCAGGACATCCTGAACGCCGCCCTCGCCTGCGCGGCCGAAGGTGGTGTGGATGCCGTTTCCATCGACGGTGTGCGCGCCCGCTGTGGGGCCAGCGTTGGCAGCATTTATCACCACTTTGGCAACCGCGACGGCATCGTGGCCGCGCTGTTCTTCGACATCTTTCACGACCAGTCGCGCAGCGTGCAGGCACAGCTGGACGCAGCCCAGGGCGTCGAAGCGGGCGTACAGGCCCTGGTTACGGGCTATCTGGACTGGGTGGTGGCGCAGCCTGAGCGGGCGCGTTTTCTGTTCCAGGCGCGCGGCGCCGTGGCGGCCGGCCAACGCACGCCCGACCTGGCCGAGGCGGCACGGCGCCGCAACCAGGCACTGGTGGCCTGGTTCGAGCCCCACCGCCAGTCGGGCGCGCTGCGTGACCTGCCTTGCGAGCTGATGCCATCGCTGGTGATGGGGCCGGTGCAGAGTTATTGCAGGGCGTGGCTGTCCGAACGTTCAGGTCTGGGTGGTGGCCTACCCTCGCCCACCACGTACCGCGCAGAGCTGGCGGACGCGGCGTGGCGGGCCGTGACGGCCTAGATCGAAAAATCAGATCAGTAATGCGGCGGTAGCTCGTCGCGCAGATTGCGCGGGCCGTTCGAGCCACCTTCGGGCGCCTGCTGGCGCAGCTGGATGACCTCGTGCGTCAACCGGTCGATCAGTTGCTGCTGCTGGTAGATCGTCATGTTGAGCTGGTCCAGCAGGTCTTCGGTGTAGCTGGCCTTGATCTCCAGGCTTTCGAGGCGCTGGAGAACGTTGGCAAGATCGTTTGTATCAGACATTGATGCGTCAGATCGCCTGGCCCAGCCGCGCCACGCCTTCGCGGATCTTGTCCACATCGGCCGTTGCAAACGACAGGCGGAAGGTGGCGTGGTCGGGGTTGGCGCAGAAGAACGGCGTGCCGGGCACGAAGGCCACGCCCTTTTCAATCGCGCGCTTGGCCAGCACGTTGCCGTCGGCCACCTTGCCGCTTGCGCCGGTCAGGCGCGCCCACACAAAGAGGCCGCCCTGGGGCTGCACAAAGTCGACGGCATCGCCCAGCTCCTTGCGCAGCGCGTCGCCCATGGTCTGGGCGCGTTCACCGTACACCTTGCGCACCCGTGCCAGCGTGGCTGGCATGCGGCCGGCCTTGAGGTACTGCGCCGCCGTGGCCTGGGCAAAGGTGCTGGTGTGCGCGTCGCTGAACTGCTTGCACATGGTGGCCTTGCCCAGCAGTTCGGCCGGGGCAATCATCCAGCCCACGCGCAGGCCGGGCGACAGCACCTTGCTCAAACTGCCGCAGTGCACCAGCAGCTCGCGGCTGCCGGGCACACTGGCCGACAGGTTGAGCAGGCTGGGGGGTGGCGCGTCACCGAAGTACAGGTCGCCGTAGGGGTCGTCCTCGACGATCAGGGTGTTGTGCTTGACGGCCATCTCCAGCACGGCCTTTCGGCGCTCGGCGCTCAGCATGGCGCCACTGGGGTTGCCGAAGGTGGGGATCAGGTAGACGAATTTGGGCTTGTGCTCGACGATCAGCTTTTCCAGCTCGTCGGTCTTCACGCCGTTGCCGTCGATGGGGGCGCTGATCAGTTCTGCGCCATACAGGCGGAAACACTGGATGGTGGCCAGGAAGGTCGGGCCTTCCACGATGACCTTGTCGCCGGGGCTGATGAGCGTCTTGCCCAAAAGATCCAGCGCCTGCTGGCTGCCGGTGGTCACGATGAGGTTGTCGGCCGCCACATCTTGCGCGCCCTTGCTGGCCATGAAGGCGGCAAGTTGCTCACGCAACGGGTTGTAGCCCTCGGTCGCTCCGTATTGCAGCGCGCCGCCGGGTTCTTCATCCAGCGCTGCGTTGCTGGCGGCACGGATGCCTTCCACATCGAACATGGCGCTGTCCGGAAAGCCGCCCGCAAAGCTGATGATGCCGGGCTTGCCCAGCAGTTTGAAGAGCTCACGGATGGCGGAGGTTTCTACGTTGTTCAGGCGGTCGGCAAATTGCATGGCGGCGGTGTGGTTGGCAGACTAGGAATTTCGCATTGTCGCTAATTGGCGTGCAGGTTTCCTGCGGCTTAGACTTGTAGCCCTGTCCCCACCGTCCCCCAATCCTTCTCAGGCAAACCACCATGCCCCTAGAAATCCGCCAGTTGCCCGCCATGCGCCTCGCCTACATGCGCCAGACCGGTCCTTACGGCCCGGCCCTCACGCAGCTTTGGGAGCGCTTTGGCCAGTGGTGCAGTGATCGCGGCCTAAGCGAGCCACGCCCCAAGTACTACGGCATCAGCCACGACAACCCCGCGTGCACGCCGCCCGAGCAATGCCGCTATGACGCCTGCGTGCAGGTGGGCGTCGGGCTGCGCACGGGCACCGAGGCCCTGGTGCAGGACTTTGCGGGGGGCGACTACGCTTGCATCCAATTCACAGGCACCGGGCCCGAGATGGGCGTGGCCTGGGCTGGCATGACCGCACCGGGACAAATCCCTGCGGGCTGGGAACTGGCCGCGCGACCTGCGATCGAGGTGTATGACGAGCACTTCGCGGTGAACCCGCTCACCGGCGCCTTTCCGTGCTGGCTGTGCCTGGCGGTGCAGCGTGCGCCCTGAGCACCCACATCAGCAAGGAGCAAGGGGCCGCAGCCACGGTCACGGTCACGGCTTCAATCGGACTTTTTTTCGCACAAGCTCTGGACCGCAGAACTCGCACGCATACAAGGCGTTTGCGGTGCATACGCAAGCGCCTAGCGACTGAAGACGCATCACGCCGCGTGAAAATAGTTGCGAATGCCTGCCCTCGGAGATCCCTGAATGCGCAAATCCGGATCATCAAAACCCATCGCCGCGTGGCTTGAAGAAACCAAGTGGATGCAGTTGCTGTCGTCAGAAGCCCGCCACCGCGTGCTGGAGGACGCGTACGCAGAACGGCACGCGGACAAGGCATTCGTAGCCCGCAAAGGCGAACCCGCGAATTCCTGGATTGGTGTGGTGGAGGGGCTGCTCAAGGCAAGCGAAGACTTTCGCAGCGGAAAATCGCTGATCTATAGCGGAATTCCTGCGGGGAGCTGGATCGGCGAGGGCTCGGTAATGAAATTTGCGCCCCGGCACTACGACATCGTGGCCATGCAGCAAAGCATGACAGTGCACATTCCGCGGGCGACATTCCGCTGGTTGTTGGACACCAGTCTCTCCTTCAACCATTTTGTGCTGGACCACCTTAACGAGCGGCTCGGCCAGTTCATGGGTATGGTGGAAACCGACCGCATCGACGATCCGATGCTCAAGCTGGCGCGCGCAATCCTGAGCCTGTTCAACCCGGTGCTGTACCCCGGGATGGGTTCTGCGCTCTTCGTTTCGCAAGAAGAGTTGGGCGAGCTTGCTGGCCTGTCACGCCAGCGCACCAATGCCGCGATCAAGGCGTTGGAAACCGCAGGGCTCGTGCGCGCCAACTACGGTAACTTGCAGATTTTGGATTTGAAAGCACTCGGCAGTTTCGCGCGCAACGCCGGATAAGGCTCTGGCCACGGCCGGAACGTGCCGGCTTGCAGCCGTGCAGGTCGCCAAGCCTCAAGGGCGAGGCATTCTGCCCACCCACTGCGGAGGTGCTTTCACCACTACCGCAGCCCCAAATCAAGAAATATTGCATACGCCCGAGGCTTCAAAAGCACCTCTTTCACCAGACGCGGAGCCCTTGATATCGCTCGTAAGAGAGGCGCCCAACGCAGCGAAATTCCCCCGCCGCATTAGCGTAACCCCCTATCACAAATGTACGCCCAGGGACAGTGTCGAACTGGCTGTAGGAATCAAATCGCCTTGTTTTCTCAACAAGGAAATAGGACATGAAACCCACTCGCTCTCGTTCAGCCAGCGTCGGATCTGCCGTAGTCACGGCCTCCATAATTTCCCTGTCCGCTTGTGGCGGCAGCAACGACAACGACGCTGTCAGGGCATCCTCTACCGCGCAGCAGGCGTGCGCAACACTCTCGGGCAAGACAATCGGCGGCGCGGCGCTCACGGCGGCAGTGGTCCCCGCCAGCGGTCCGGCTCCGACCTATTGCAAGGTCAACGGCACGCTGGCCCCCAAACTCAATTTCGAGATTCGCCTGCCGGATTCGTGGAACGGAAAACTCCACTACGCGGGCGGAGGAGGCTACAACGGCGCCATCCCGGACGTTGCGCTGTCAGCGTCCGCCCTCAAGCAAGGCTATGCCACCGCTTCCAGCGATTCCGGCCATCAAGGCAGCTTGCTCGATGCGTCTTTCGCACTCACAGACCCTACTGCGGCACAACTATTCGGGAGCCTGTCGGTCCCCACGGTCATGGCAACAGCCATCGAAGCTGTCACGGCAGCGTACGGGCAGTTGCCATCGAAGTCGTACTACGAAGGGTGCTCAAACGGTGGCCGGGAAGGGTTGATGAACGTGCAGCGCTATCCCAAACTGTTTGACGGCGTGATTGCACGTGCGCCTGCATACAACTGGGTTGGTTTCATGGGGGCCTTCAATCGCACCGCCAAGGCGCTGGCGGCGCCCGGTGGCGCGTTCACTTCCGCCAAGACTTCGTTGCTGGCAAAGTCCGTGCGCGACGCGTGCGACGGCCTGGATGGTGTGGTCGACGGCGTTGTTTCCAATCAGTCAGCCTGCACTTCTGCCGCATTCAACCCTGCCAGCTTGCGCTGCGCTGGGGGCGCAGATACGGGCGACACCTGTTTGTCCGATGCGCAGCTGGCCGTGGTCTCCTCGTGGACCACCGACGCCGTGTTTGCCGGCAGCCCTACGTTCCGCAACGCCGGCTGGAGCCTTACCGGGAACGAGGACAGCCCCACAGCCATGGGCCTCTGGGTCACGGGCAACGGCAACGTGACCACCGCGTTGCAATACCTCTTCCAGGACACAACCGTGAAGAACTATTTGGCGCGCGATCCCAGCGCCAACTCCTTAGCCTACTCACCGTGGGATCAGAACCAGAGCGCGCTCAGTGCGATGGCTGCCCTGAATGACGCAACGAACAGCAACATCCAGCCATTCGTTGACCGCGGTGCGAAGTTGATTCTGTGGCACGGGGGCAATGATGCCGCATTGAGCAAGAACAACACTGCCCAGTACTACAACAATGTGGTTTCCAAAGTAGGAGGGCAAAGTGCCGCAGACGCCTTCATGCGTTTTTACATTGCGCCGGGTGTTGATCACTGCGCTGGCGGCCCCGGTGCCGACACGGCCGACCTGCTGACCGCGCTCGACAATTGGGTCACCGACAAAGCTGCGCCTGGCACCCTGACCGCTCAAAAACTGGACCCGGCAAATGGGGCGGTGCAGTTCGAAAGACCGCTTTGCCAGTACCCGAAGTACCCGCGCTACACCGGTCCCGCCAACGACGCGAACGCGGCAAAACTGGCGTCGAACTACGCATGTAGCTAACGCAATCCGTGAGCCAATGGGGTTGGCTGCCGTGCCAGAGGCGTCATCAGCGCGTTTGGCACGGTACCCCGGCTCGCCTTGCGGCCAACGAATCCACCCTCCGCTAAAACGGGCATGGCCTGAACAATGTCTGCGCAATGGTAGCCACGAAGATCCAACTCCGCAGAGACACAGCCCCACTGCGGGACAATGCGGCACCTACCCGCAAAAATACCCCGCCCCATGCAAGCCGCGCAGATCGAGCCCTTCTTTGCCACCCTCAAGGCGGCCAACCCCATGCCCAACACGGAGCTGGAGTACACCACCCCGTTCGAGCTGCTGGCCGCCGTGCTGCTGTCTGCCCAGGCCACAGATGTGGGCGTGAACAAGGCCACGCGCAAGCTCTTTCCCGTGGCGGGCACGCCGCAGGCCATCCTCGACTTGGGGCTTGAGGGGCTGGAGCGCTACATCAAGACGATTGGTTTGTACAAAAGCAAGGCCAGGCACCTTTTGCAGACCTGCCAGATCCTGGTGGAGCAGCACGGCAGCGTGGTGCCGCGCACCCGCGAGACACTGAAGCCCTGCCCGGCGTGGGCCGTAAGACAGCCAATGTGGTGCTGAATGTGGCCTTCGGCGAGCCCGCCATGGCTGTGGACACGCACATCTTCCGCGTGAGCAACCGCACGGGCGCGTTTGCCTGCTGGCTGTGCCTGGCGGTGCAGCGCACGGCCTGAGCGAGCCCCGCGCTGCCTTCTTGATCAATCGACGCGGATGTCCGCCCGCGCCGCCACGGCGCGCATCAGCGGCAGCTCACGCTCGATGCGGGCGCGCAGCGCGTCGCCGTTGCCCCAGGCCGGGGTCATGCCAATGTCCACCAGCTTCTTCTTGAATTCGGCGGACGCCATGGTGTCGGCCAGGGTCTTCTCCAGCTTTTTCTGCACCGGTGCGGGCAGGCCTGCGGGTGCGACGAACGCAAACCACGAGCCCATGTCGAAGCCCGGGTAGCCGCTCTCGGCCACCGTGGGCACGTTGGGCAACAACGCCAGGCGCTGCGGGCTCAGCACGGCGATGGGCTTGATCTTGCCGGCCTTGATGAGCGGGGTGGAGGCCACCACCGTGTCCACCGCCAGCTGCACCTGCCCGCCCATCAGCGCAGTCAGGTTGGGAGAGCTGCCGTTGAAGGGCACGTGCAGCATCGGAAAGCCCGCGGTGGCCTTGAGCATCTCGGCGCCGAAGTGCACCGACGAGCCGGTCCCGTAGGACCCGTACGAGAACTTGTCCGGCGCGGCCTTGGCCTGCGCCACGATGTCCTTGAGCGTGCTGCCCTGCACATCGTTGTGGGCCACCAGCAGCAGCCCCATGTCGGCCACCATGCCAATGGGCGTGAAGCTGCGCACCGGGTCGTACGGCAGGTTGGTGCGGATGGCGGGGTTCATGGTGAGCGTGGTGTTGGCGCCCAGCAGCAGGGTGTAGCCGTCGGCCGGTGCCTTGGCCACCAGCGATGCGGCCACCACCGTGCCCGCGCCCGGCCTGTTTTCGACCACCATCGGCTGGCCCAGCCGCTCGCCCATCGCCGTGGCCAGCAGGCGCCCCAGGATGTCCGTGGCGCCGCCGGGCGCGAACGGGACGACCAGCTTCACCGGCCGGTCGGGATAGATCTGCTGCGCCCAGGACACGGCGGGCGCTGCCAGCACGAATGCGCTGGCCAGGAGACACGATACGAAGCGGGAGCGCGGCAAGGACATGGGGAGTTCTCCGGTCAAAAAGTGCGGTAAGGGCGGGATGGCGAAACGGTGGGGAAAACAGCGCGCATCAACCCAGCAACGGGCTCGGCACACGGGCATGGCCGCTGGCCTGGTCGTACGCGTGCCCGACCTGCAGCACGGCCGCATCGGACTGCGCCGGACCGATGATCTGCAGCCCTGCAGGCAAGCCCCCGGGCCCGAAGCCCGCAGGCGCAGCCAGTGCGGGCAGGCCGGCCATGGTGGCAGGCACCACGGCCTCCATCCAGCGGTGGTAGGTGTCCATGGTGCGGCCACCCACCGCATGCGGCCAGTCCAGGTCGGCATTGAACGGGAAGACCTGCGCGGCCGGCAGCACCAAAAAGTCGAACTGCTCGAACAGGCCGCGCAGCACCTGGTACCAGGCACTGCGCACACGGGCCGCGTCGTATATCTGCAGGGCCGACAGGCGCATGCCGCGCTCGATCTCCCACACCGCCTCGGCCTTCAGCAGTGCGTGTGTGTCGGGGTTGCGGTACAGGGCCGCATTGGCCCCCGCCACGCTGAAGCTGCGCAGGTCGATCCAGGCGTTCCACAGCTGGGCCATGTCGAACGCAGGCACCACGGATTCCACCGTGCAGCCCACCGTGCGAAAGTGCGCGAGCGCCCGCTCACAGGTGGCCAGCACGCCGGGCTCGGTGGGCAGGTGCCCTCCCAGGTCGCCCAGCCAGCCGATGCGCGCACCGCGGAAGTCGCGCTCCAGCGGCTGCCCCAGCAAGGCCACGTCCTCGTGCCGGCGCGTGAGCGGCAGCCGAGCATCGAAGCCCGCCTGCACCGACAGCAGCAGTGCCAGGTCCGGGATGTTGCGCGCCATGGGCCCGGCCACGCTGAACTGCTGGAAGAACACCTCTTCGGTCGGCCCGTGCGGCACCAGGCCGAACGAGGTGCGCAGCCCGTACACGTTGTTGAACGCCGCCGGCGTGCGCAGCGACCCCATCATGTCCGAGCCGTCGGCCACCGGCAGCATGTGCAGCGCCACGGCCACCGCTGCCCCGCCGCTGCTGCCACCGGCCGACACAGCCGGGTCGAACGCATTGCGCGTGGTGCCGTACACCGGGTTGTAGGTGTGCCCGCCCAGGCCGAACTCGGGCGAGTTGCTGCGGCCGATGAACAGCGCGCCGCCCGCGCGCATGCGCTCGAACACCACGGCGTCGGTGGTGGACACCTGCCCCGCAAAGATGGGTGAGCCGCGCGTGGTGACCATGCCGGCCGCGGGCATGATGTCCTTGGGTGCCTGCGGAAAGCCGTGCAGCGGCCCCAGGCTCTCGCCGCGCGCCAGCTGCGCATCGCGCTCGGCGGCCTGCGCACGCAGCACGTCACGGTCTGCCAGGGCCACCAGCGCATTGACCACGGGGTTCAGCCGGTCGACCTGGGCCAGGTAGGCGTCGAGCACCTCGGCGCACGACACGTCGCGGGCGTGGATGGCGCGCGACAGGCTGGTGGCCGTGTGGCCGACGATGCCGCCCGGTGTCCTGCCCTGGGCAGGCTGCGCGGGCGTGGTCGATGTGGCGGAGCTGGAGGATTGTGTCATTTGCAAGTCAGCATAAGCAGCCCCTTGCGTTTCGACAATCGACGATTTCTGAGGTTATCGTTGCGTTTTATGCAACCCACACCCCAAGGCGGCCCCATGCTTTCGACCCGGCTTCAGGACACGGCACTGCGCTACTTTCTGGAGGTCGTGCGCAGCGGCTCGGTCAGCGAGGCCGCCACGCGCCTGAACGTGTCGCCCTCGGCCGTGAGCCGGCAGGTGGCCGCGCTCGAAGACCTGCTCTCCGTGCCGCTGTTCGAGCGGCGCCCGCGCGGCATGGCGCCCAGCGCCGCCGGCGAGCTGCTGGCGGCCTACGCCCGGCGCGGCGCGCTGGAGGCGGACCGCGTGGTCTCGGATATTCAGGCGCTGCAGGGCCTGCACACCGGGCTGGTGCGCGTGTGCAGCTCGGCCGGCTTTGCCATCGAATTTTTGCCGCGGGTGATGGCGCATTTCCGCACGCAGTACCCGGGCATCCAGTTCCACCTGCGGGTGGTCAGCCCGGCGGCCGTGACCACCGCCGTGCTCAACGGCGATGCCGACATCGGGCTGACCTACAGCCGCTCGGCCGAGCGCGACATCACCGTGCAGCACCGGCAGGCATCACCCGTCATCGCCATCATGCGCAAGGACCACACGCTGGCGCGTTTCGCGTCGGTCACGCTGGCGCAGATGCATGGCTACCCCATCGCCCTGCCCGAGCGCGACAACACCGTGCGACAGCTGTTCGACATCGGCTGCAGCCAGCGCGGCCTGGTGTTCGAGCCCGCGCTGGTGTGCAACCACTTCGAGACCCTGATGCACTTCGTGCTGCACGGCGGGGGGCTGTCCATCTCGGGCGAGGTCACGGTGCGCGACCGCGTGCAGCGCGGCGAACTGCACGCCGCACAGATCCGCGAGCCCGGCATGGGCGCGCGCTATACCGAGCTGCAGACCTTGCACGGCCGCACCCTGCCGGCCGCCGTGCGCATGTTCCTCGAATTCCTGCGCGGCCAGCTGCGGGACAATGCAGCGGCACCACCCGTGCCTTCCAGAAAAAAGACATCCCCACCCAAATCCAGATGAAGACCTCCGACATCGAGCCCTTCTTCGCCACCCTCAAGGCGGCCAACCCCCTGCCCAACACGGAGCTGGAGTACACCACCCCGTTCGAACTGCTGGCCGCCGTGCTGCTGTCGGCCCAAGCCACCGACGTGGGCGTGAACAAGGCCACACGCAAACTCTTCCCCGTAGCGGGCACGCCGCAGGCCATCCTGGACCTGGGGATTGACGGGCTGGAGGGCTACATCAAAACCATCGGCCTGTACCGCACCAAGGCCAAGAACCTGATGGAGACCTGCCGCATCCTGGTGGAGCAGCACGGCAGTGTGGTGCCCCGCACGCGCGAGGCGCTGGAGGCCCTGCCCGGCGTGGGCCGCAAGACGGCCAATGTGGTGCTGAATGTGGCCTTCGGCGAGCCCACCATGGCGGTGGACACTCACATCTTCCGCGTGAGCAACCGCACAGGCCTGGCGCCGGGCAAGAACCCGCTGGCGGTGGAGATGCAGCTGATGAAGCGCGTGCCTGCAGCCTACGCAGTGGATTCGCACCACTGGCTCATCCTGCAGGGCCGCTATGTGTGCCAGGCACGCAAGCCGCGTTGCTGGGAGTGTGTGGTGAGTGAGTATTGCGACTACCAGCCGAAGACGCTGGCGCCTTGAACGCAGGCTGCTTCTATTTTTATAGCTACTCGCGCTTACTGGATAAGCGCCAGATGCCAAAAATACGTATAACTTGAGAGCCAACGGCCCTCCCAGCGCCGTCGTAGACCAAGTGGTCTGCCCAGCAGTGTCAAACAACCCCGGCTGTGCCCAAGGCCGCCATCTCCCCCGACACCCCCGCCCATGCCACATCGAAGCCGGGCACTTTGCGCTCTGGCGGGACGGGGTGAGCCCGCAGGGCCCAGGTGGCACCGGCCACCACACTGTCGATCACCGGCACGGCCACCTGGGGCTGCACCGCAGCAGCCATGCCGGCAAGTCCTGCCCCGCCCAGGATGACAGCCTGCACGCCCATCTGCCGCACCACGTCGCGGCAGGCCTGGGTCAGCAACGCGCGCGCGGCCTCTGGGTCTGCAGCCAGCTGGGCGCCTGTCGGGGCCACCGTGTGGATGCCCGCGAGCCCATGCGCGTGGCCCAGCGCCTGCGCGAGGCGCTGCAGCATGGGCCCCCAGCGCTCGCCGCCGGTCACGATGGCAAAGCGGCCATGGCGCGCCGCTTCGATAAAAGACGCTTCGGCCAGGCCGGTCACGAGCACCGGGCTGCTTTCACGCAGCGCCATCAGGCCCGGGTCGCCAAAGCAGCCGATCAGCACCGCATCGGGCCGGGAATGGGGCTGCGCCAGGTCGTGCGCCCAGGCATCGAGCGCCGCATGCGCCGCCACCGCGTAGCTGGCCTCGCACGCGATGTAGGGGGCGCCAAAACGCGCCGTGGCCGTGCGCACCGCCACATGCGAGCCTGCGGCTGCCTGCACATGCCGCTGGAGCAAGGCGCTGACGCTGGCCGAGGTGTTGGGGTTGATGACGAGCAGCTGGCGCATGGCGACGTGTCGGGATTCAGGCGCCCAGCAGTTGCGCGAGATCGGGCACATCGCTGGCCGGCGGGGTGAACTCCAGCTGCGTTTCGATGCGCGCCAGATGCGCCAGCATGAGGCGGGGCGCCTCGCGCGCGTCGCGCAGGCGGATGGCGTCGATCAGCGCGCGGTGCTCGCGGCAGCCGCAGGCCGTGGCCTCTTCGCGGGTCTGTGCGTGGCTGGGGCTGTAGGTCATGAGGATGAGCGAGGTGCGCGACACCAGCTCGCGCAGGATGCGCCCGAGCGTCTGGTGCCCGGCGGCCTGCGCGATGTGTAGGTGAAAGTCGCCCGACAGGCGGATGGCACGCCGCATGTCGCCACTGGCGCGCGCGGCCTCTTCGTCGTCGATGCAGGTGCGCAGCGCGGCGATATCAGCATCGGTGGCGTTGGCGATGAACAGCTCCACCAGGCGCGGCTCCAGCAGGCGGCGGGCCTCGAACACTTCCAGCGCCTCCTGCGGCGTAGGCTGGGCAATGGATGCGCCCCGGTTGGGCGTGAGCGTGACCACTTGCTCATTGGCCAGCCGCACCAGCACGGGCCGTACGCGCGTGCGCGACACGCCAAAGGCCGCCGCCAGCTTGTCCTCCACCAGCTTGGTGCCGGGGGGTAGCCGGTGGTCGAGGATGGCCGACACCATGCGGTCGTACATATCGTTGTCGCTGAGCTGGCCTGGGGCCTCGGGCTGGGCGGTCGGTTCGGCAGCCGCAGCGCGTGCGCGCCGGGGCTTGGGAATGGTGGTCGTCATAGGGGTGCCGTTTTTACCCCGAACGACCTTTGCGCCTGCGGCCCAAAGCCCACACCAGCGCCAGCGTGATGCCCATAACGATGAACGACACCACCGTGGTCAGCGTGCCCAGTGCGTAGATAGACGGCGTGGTCACCGTGCTGGTCAGGCCCTGCAGCTCCAGCGGCAGCGTGTTCACGTCGCCAATGGCCTGCGAGGTGCGGGCGATCTCGTCCCAGCTGAGCGTGAAACCGAACATGCCGATGCCCACGACCGAGGGCGCGATCAGCGGCAGCACGACATGGGCAAAGCCCTGCCAGGGCGTGGCGCCCAGGTCGCGCGCCGCCTCTTCGTACGCGGGGTTGAAGCGGTTGAACACCGCGAACATGATCAGCAGGCCGAATGGCAGCGTCCAGGTCAGGTGCGCGCCCAGGGCCGAGGTGAACAGGCCCAGCGAGGTGCCGTAGCCCTCGAGCGTGCTCTCCATGCCCAGCCATTCGAGGGCCGCCTTGATGCCGTTGTCGATGAGCCGGAACTCCAGCCCGATGCCCAGCGAGACGATGATCGACGGCATGATCAGGCTGGCCACGACGATGAAGAACAGCGTGTTGCCGCCTGCCAGCCGCTTGCGAAAGGCCAGGCCGGCCAGCACCGACAGCAGCACCGTGCACAGCATCACCGCCAGGCCCAGGCCGAGCGAGCGCCACAGTGCCGCGCCGATGTCCACCACGCCCAGGCCTTCGGCCAGCTCGTAGAACCAGTGCAGCGATACACCGCGCATGGGGAAAGTGAGCCCGCCCTCGGGGCCCTGGAAGCTCAGGATGAAGATGACGAACATGGGCCCGTACATGAACAGCACGAACAGGCTGAACACGATGGCCAGCAGCCAGAAGCTGGCCGGGCGGGATTCGCGGATGCGGGCTTTCATGCGGGTGTCCTGTCGGTGTTGGTGGCGCGGTTCACAGCTCTTTGCGGATGTCGACCAGGCGTGTGAGTCCCCAGATGATCATCAGCACCACCGCGAGCAGGATCACGGCATTGGCCGCCGCCAGCGGGAACTGCAGGTACGAGGTCTGCACCTGGATGATCTTGCCGATGGAGGCGATCTGCTGCCCGCCCATCACTCCGATGGTCACGAAGTCGCCCATGACGATGGTGATCACGAAGATGGAGCCGATGATGATGCCGGTACGCGACAGCGGGATGATCACGTTCCACAGCGTCTGCCAGCCGCTGGCACCGCTGTCGCTGGCGGCCTCGATGAGGCTGCGGTCGATGCGCATCATGCTGTTGAAGATGGGCACGATCATGAACATGGTGTACAGGTGCACGAAGGCCAGCACCACCGAGAAGTCCGAGAACAGCAGCCACTCCACCGGCTGCTCGACCATCCCCATGCCCACCAGGCTCTGGTTCACCAGGCCGTTGCGCCCCAGCAGCGGCACCCAGGAGATCATGCGGATCACGTTGGAGGTCCAGAAGGGGATGGTGCACAGCACGAACAGCAGCGTCTGCATGCCCGAGGAGCGCACGTGGAAGGCCAGGAAATAGGCCACGGTGAAGCCGATCACCAGCGTGATCAGCCACACGAGAAAACTGAACTTGAGCGTCGAGTAGTAGGTCTTGAGCGTGACGCACAGCCCCTCCGACGCATCGCCACAGCCCGCGAAGATCGACACGTAGTTCTTGAACGTGAAGCCCGGCAGCAGCTCGTACTCGTTGAAGTCCCAGAAGCTGACCATCACGATCAGCGCCAGTGGAACCAGGAAGAACAGCGCGAACACCAGCGTGAACGGCGCGGCCTGCCACCAGGCGGCAATGCCGCGCCCGGGAACGGCAGCTGCAGGCAAGGTCGATGTGTGGGTAGTGCTCATGGTGTTTGCAAATCAGATATCCATCGCATCGGTCAACGGCCGTCGAAACTGGCGCTGCCGAAGACCAGTGCTCCCGCGCAAGGGCCGCCAAGCTGCGAATGCAGCGCTTCGCTTGCGTGCGCTGGGAGCGTCCCCCTCCCGAACTGCGCAGCGGTTCGAGAGAGGGGTGAAGGCGCGCAGCGCCTCAGGGGGTGCTTCCTATGCCGCGACGAACTCGTTCCACTTCTGGACCATGTAGTTGTTCTCGTCCATCAGCGCGTTCCAGCAGGCGATGCCGCCCATGCGTGACTCGTAGCTGCCGCCGTCGCGCACCGCGCCGGACTTGGCCAGCACGTCGCCATTGGGGCTCTTGATGTCCTGCGTGGCGGGCTTGCCTTCCATCCAGTAGGCCCACTCGTAGGCTTCCATCTTGGACTTGGCGGTCTCCAGCACGGCGCTGTAGTAGCCCTGGCGGTTCAGGTAGGCACCGGCCCAGCCGTCCAGGAACCAGTTGATGAACTCATAGGCACCATCGAGCTTCCTGCCCGACAGGGTGGCCGGCAGGCCAAAGCCGGCAGCCCAGGCGCGGTAGCCTTCCTTCAGGGGCTGGAAGTTGCAGGCGATGCCCTTGGTGCGCACGGCGGTCACGGCCGGGCTCCACATCGACTGGATCACCACTTCGCCCGACGCCATCAGGTTGACCGACTCGTTGAAGTCCTTCCACAGCGCGCGGAACTGGCCCTGCTTCTTGGCTTCGATCAGGGTCTTGATCGTGAGGTCGATCTCCTTCTTGGTCATGTTGCCCTTGTCGGGGTACTTGTAGATGCCCATGGCCTCGACCACCATGGCGGCGTCCATGATGCCGATGGAGGGGATGTTCAGGATCGCGGTCTTGCCCTTGAACTCGGGGTTGAGCAACTCGGCCCAGGAGTTGATGGGGCGCTTGATCAGGTCGGGGCGGATGCCCAGTGTGTCGGCGTTGTACACGGTGGGGATCAGCGACATGAACTGCGTGGGCGCGGTCGCGAACTTCTTGGACTTCTCGCCTTCCAGGTAGATCACCTTCTTGGGCGCGGTGCCCTGGTCGCCCACGGCCTTGCCGGCCACCATGCCGTTGGTGAACAGCGTGGTGATCTTGTCGGCGTTCTTGATGCGCTTGGTGTCGATGCCCTTGAGGTTGCCCGTGGGCACGATCTTCTTGAGCGAGAAGTACTCCGTGTCGATCAGATCGAAGCTGTTGGGCGCGGTCACGGCGCGCTTGGTCACGTCGTCGGTGGTCACGGCCACGTACTGGATCTCGATGCCGGTGTCGGCCTTGAACTTCTCGGCAATCGCCTTGTCCTGGTTCACTGCCGTGCCCAGGTAGCGCAGCACGATCTTTTCCTGCGAGTGCACGGCCGGGAACACGCCGGCGGCCAGGATACCCGCCGTGCCCTTGAGCAGCGAGCGGCGCTGCACGCCGGTGGTGTCAGAGGCAACAGCGGGGGAATCGGCACGAGAGTCGTCGGACATGGGAAAGCTCCTTGGTTTGCAAAGTGGAGGGGTGGAAACAGACAGCGGACAACGAAAGAAAGAGGAAAACTCAGGCCGGCACGGCCTGGGCAGTGGCCGTCGCCATGGGCGCGGACACAGGTACCGCCTGCAGGGAGAGAGGATGGGCCTGCTCCGGCGTCCAGTGCAGCTGCACACCCTGGCCCACCGTGTAGGGCTGCGCAGCAAAGGCGGCTTCGGAGACCATCACCGAGTAGGCTGCCGTGGCATTGGCCGACAGTGCCACGCCCTGCTTTTGCAGGCCCAGCAGCACATAGGTGCCCTGGTACTCCACGTCAGTCACCACGGCCTGCATGTGCTGGGCCCCCCAGGGCAAAGGCGCGCCCTGCGGCAGCACCTGCAGGTGGTCGGTGCGCACGCCGACCTTGCCTTCGGGCGTGTCGATCACGTTGTGGCCGCCCATGAAGCGCGCCACGAATTCGCTGGCCGGGCGGTTGTAGATCTCGTGCGGCGAACCCACCTGCTCGATCACGCCGTGGTTCATCACCACCATGGTGTCGGCCAGGGCCATGGCCTCCTCCTGCGAGTGGGTCACGTGGATGAAAGTCAGGCCCAGCTCCTTTTGCCAGCGGCGCAGCTCGGCGCGCATCTGGATGCGCAGGAACGGATCGAGCGCCGAAAGGGGTTCGTCGAGAAGCAGCACGCGCGGCTGGGTGATCAGGGCGCGCGCCAGCGCCACGCGCTGCTGCTGCCCGCCCGACAGCTCGGCCGGCTTGCGCTCGGCCAGGTGGCCCATGGCCACGCGCTCGAGCAGATCCCGGGCCTTGGCCTGGCGCTCGGCCTTGGCCACGCCCTTCATCTTCAGGCTGAAGGCCACGTTGTCCAGGGCCGAGAGGTGCGGGAACAGCGCGAAGCTCTGGAACATCATGGCCGTGCCGCGCGCCGCGGCGGGCAGGTCGGTGATGTTGCGGTTCTCCAGCAGGACGTCGCCGCTGGTCACCGACTCGTGCCCGGCGATCATGCGCAAGGTCGTGCTCTTGCCGCAGCCCGAAGGGCCCAGCAGGCAGCAGTAGCTGCCGCTGGCAATGCGCAGGTTGATGGCATCGACCGCCGGTTTGCCGTGGGCATAGCGTTTGGTCAGCGCAATGATCTCGATGGCGGCAGGGGTCTGCGCAGGGGTTGGGGCTTGCATGGGGAGGATGTACGCAAACCCCATGCCAATTTTGTACACAATGTATTTACCGATTTGCATACAAAATGCACCAGTACCGTGCACGACTGCACCAACAGGACGATGCGCCTGCGCCCCAAGGGTCCGCACAGCAGTCTTTGTGGTGCAGTAAATCACCGTACCGCCGGGAGCAGGTGCGTGGCTATACTGGCCTTGGGCCCAAGAAACAATTTCTTACGTAGGCGCGCCACCCCCCTTTTCCGCCGCATGAACCTCGACCCACGCTCCATGATCGCCATGGCGGGCTTCATGTCCGCCATCATGGCCATCGTGCTGCTTTTCATGCGGCGCTATTACCCGCCGTCGATCCGGGGCGTGGGGGCTTGGGCTGCAGCGCCGCTGCTGTGGCTCGCGTCCACCGTGTTGTTCGGTGCACGTGGCGCCATCCCGGACTGGCTCAGCCTGGTGCTGGCCAACCAGTTGTTGGTGTTGGGCACGGTGACCTACTACATGGGCACGCGAAGCTTCATGGGGCAGCCAACCACGTGGCGCCACTGGAACTGGCTGATGGTGGGCACCACCCTTGTGTTCATTGTGCTCACCTACTGGGTGCCCCACTATGCGCTGCGGGTCGGTTTCTTCACGGTGGTCATGGGGATGATCTACTTCGCACAGATGCGCTTCATGCTGCGCCACGGGGGGCGCAACTTTCCGGTGCGGCTGGTGGAGGTGGTGCTGGCCTTGCACATGGTGGTGCTGGCCATGCGGCTGGTCTCGATCGTGACCGGGAATGCCGGCGCAGACCTGATGGAGCCCTCACTGTTCCAGACGCTGTATATCGGGGCCTATGTGATCACAGTGCTCATGCTGTCCATCGGGGCGGTGCTCATGGCCACCGACCGCCTGCGCACCGAGCTTGAACACCTGGCCACCCACGACTCCCTGACCAACACGCTGAACCGCCGTGCCCTGCTGCAACGCTGCGAGGACGAGCTGGAGCGGGCGCAGCGCTACGGCAATGGCCCGTCCCTCATGATGGTGGACCTGGACAACTTCAAGGCCGTGAACGACACCCGAGGCCACCAGCACGGTGACGCCGTGCTGGTGCACTTTGCAGAGTGCACCCGGCAGGTGCTGCGCCGCGCAGACCGGCTGGGGCGGTACGGGGGTGAGGAGTTTCTGGTGCTGCTGCCAGGCGCGGACACGGCAGCTGCCATGGGCGTGGCCCAGCGCATCCACGCCACGCTGGCCACCGGACATGCGCTGGACTGCCAGGTGAGCATTGGGCTCACCAGCTGGACGGGATCGCACGAAACGCTGGATGCCATGCTGTCGCGTGCCGATGCGGCGCTGTACCGCGCCAAGGCACAGGGCCGCAACCAAACCAGCGTGGCCTAAAAGCGCGGCGATGCCCGGTAGGGTCAGACTGTCTGAGTGGCCACACCAGCCGATTCAAAACTCGCCATCTCGGCCAGCACCGCACAGGCCGATTGCAGCAGCGGCCAAGCCAGCGCAGCACCCGAGCCTTCACCCAGGCGCAGCCCCAGGTCCAGCAGTGGTTCGGCTTGCAGCTGTGCCAGCATCAGGGTGTGCCCCCGCTCGCCCGAGCGGTGGGCAAACACGCAGCGCTGCAGCACCGCAGGCTGCAAGCGGCTGGCCACCAGCACGGCGGCGCTGGTGATGAAGCCGTCCACCACAATCACACGGCGCTCCGTGGCAGCCTGCAGCACCGCGCCCACCAAGGTCGCCACCTCATAGCCACCCAACGCGGCCAGTGCGGCCAGCGGTGTGGTGGCGTCGGCATTCGCGTCCAGCGCCTGCTGCAGCACGGCGCGTTTGCGCTCGATACCGGCCGCATCCAGGCCCGTGCCGGCACCGGTCACCTCGGCCAGGGGCAGCCCGGCCAACCGCGCCAGCAACAGCGAGGCCACCGAGGTGTTGCCAATGCCCATCTCGCCCAGCAGTAGCGCATTGCCCGGCAGGCCGCGCACCACCTCCATGCCGTTGAGCAAGGCCTGTGCACATTGCTCAGGCGCCATGGCAGGGCCGACCGAAGCATCCTGGGTGCCTGGCGCCACATTGCGCACCAGCAGGCGCGGGGCGCCGGGTGCCGTATCGCGCGCGGCAATGGTGCGCGCCACACCACAGTCCACCACCGTGAGCTGCAGCCCGTGCTGGCGGGCCAGCACGCTCACTGCGGCACCACCGGCCAGAAAGTTCTCCACCATCTGCCAGGTCACGTCGCTGGGGAAGGCCGAGACACCCTTGGCCGCCAGGCCGTGGTCGCCCGCACACACCAGCATCTGCGGTTGCGTGAGCACGGGGGCCTCAGTGCCCAGCACTTGGCCGATGCGCAGGGCCAGCGCTTCCAGCCGCCCCAGCGAACCGAGTGGTTTGGTCTTGTTGTCCAGCAGGTGCTGCAAACGGGCGGTCAGGGGAGCATCGGTGATGTCAGCGATGGCGGGGACGGTGAACTGGGCCAGTGATTGCATGGTGTGTGAGATAGCGAAAAGAAAAAAGAAACGGGAAGGACTGAAGGCCGAAGGCACCAGCGCTCAGGCAGTGGCCGGACCTGGCGCGATCAACGCCTGCAGCGCACCGGGGGCAAAGCTGGCTTCCGCCATGCGGGCCAGGCCTTCAAACACCACATCGAGCGTGGGCACGGGCGCCGCGCCCGCACGGCCAAACAGGGCCTGCAACGCGGCGGGGTCTTCGAGCAGGCCATGCAGATACACGCCCAGCACATTGCCAGCCGGGTTTTGCCACGCAATGCTGGGGATGACCTCGCGCGCCACATCACCCTTGGCGGCCATGGCCGGGTGCTGGGCCGTCTGGCCGTGGTGGATTTCGTAACCGGTGACAGGCACACCCGCCAGCGCGGCCCAGGCCCCTTGCACCCCACCAAACTGCGCCTGGGTGCGCTGCACGGTCTTGGCGACCTCGAAGGTGGTGACCAGGGGCAACAGGCCCAGGCCCGGCGCATTGCCGTCGATGCCTGCGGTGTCGATGAGCGCCTCGCCCAGCATCTGCAGGCCGCCACACACGCCCAGCACCGTGCCACCCTGCCCCGCGTGCTGGGCAATGGCCTGGTCCAGCCCTTGCGCGCGCAGCCAGGCCAGGTCGGCGGCGGTGGATTTGGAGCCCGGCAGCACCACCCAGTCGGAGGGTTTCAGCCCCCCCAGGTCGGCCGCGCTGCGCGCCCACAGCAGGCGCACGCCGGGCACGTTCTTGAGGGGCTGGAATTCGTCGAGGTTGCTGATGCGCGGGTAGGCCACCACGGCCACCGTGGTGTGCACCGCGCCCACCGACAGCGTGCGGTCGTCAAACACGCCATCCTCTTCGGGCAGACCATGGCGCCATTGCATGGGGATAGTGGCCACGGTGGGCACGCCGGTGAGGTCCTGCAGCATCTGCGGCGCAGGCGCCAGCAGGCTGGCATCGCCCCGAAACTTATTCAGCACAAAGCCATGGATCAGCACGCGCTCGTCCTCGGGCAACAGCGCCCAGGTCCCGTACAGGTGGGCGAACGCGCCGCCCCGGTCGATGTCGGTCACGAGCAGGCAGCGCGCATCGGCATGGCGGGCCACGCGCGTGTTGACGATGTCGCTCGCGTGCAGATTGATCTCGGCGGGCGAGCCCGCCCCTTCGATCACGACCACATCGTTTTCAGCGCGCAGCGCATCCAGCGCAGCGGCAATCTGCGGCCACACCTTTTCGCTGCGGCCGCGCCAGGGCATGGCGGTCAGCTCGGCACTCACCTGCCCCATCAGCACGACCTGGCTGTGGGTGTCGGCCTCGGGCTTGAGCAGCAGCGGGTTCATGCGCACCTCGGGCTCGGCGCGGGCCGCAAGCGCCTGGAAATACTGGGCGCTGCCGATCTCTCCCAGACTGCCGCCCGGGCCCGATACCACGCGCGCGTTGTTGCTCATGTTCTGCGCCTTGAACGGCGCAACCTTGAGGCCCAGGTTGCTGTAGTAGCGGCACAGCGCGGTGGTGAGCCAGCTTTTGCCCGCTCCGCTGGTGGTGCCCAGCACCATCACGCAGCGGGCCAGTTTGGAAGCAGAGTATTCAGTCAAGGCAGTGGGCGGACCATGCGGTCCATGATGTGTTCGAGCGCTGCCGCCGCATCGGTGCAGCGGCCGGTGTGCACGGGGGATGTCTGGATGATGGCGCTGCGCCGGGCGGTGAGCCAGTGGAAGCGCTGGCGGTACGGCAGGCGCGCAATCGGGCCACAGCCTTCATCACCCGCGCAGATGGCCACAATGGCCGCCAGATGGCGGCGCACGGTGTCGATATCGGCGTGCGGGTCCATGGCCAGCAGGCGCGCCTCGTCGAGCGCGATGGCGGCCTGCAGAAAGCCGGTGCGCTGGCACGAGAGGATCACCCCCGCGTTGATGAACTCCTCGCGCTCCACGCGCGGCACCACGCGCACGATGGCGTAGTCATACACCTCAGGCGCATGCATCGAAGGCTCCCTTCACCGCATTCACCCATGTTTCACGCCCGGCCAGGCGCGCGCAGAAGTAGTCCACATAGGCCTGGCGGTGGCTTGCGGGCGCCGACAGCGGGCCTTCGGCATGCTCGGCCCCGGCCAACGCCAGAAACTCATCAGGCACTTCGGCCAGGATGCCCGTGACCACCTCGGGTGTAAGGCGCGCCGCCAGCTCGGCATCCACCTGCGCCAACGCCGTGGCCTGGGCCAGCAGCACATGGTCGGCAATCGGGGCGAAGGGTTTTGCAGGCTGGGCCACCACGCCGTTCCAGGCATGGTGAAAGGTCAGCGCAGCGCCGTGGTCGATGAGCCAGGGTTTGCGGTGCCACATCAGCAGGTTGGTGTTGCGCGCGGTTCGGTCCACATTGCCCACCAGCGCATCGAACCACACAAGGCGCGAGGCAAAGTCATCCGACACAACATCCACCGCAGGGTCGAAGTTGAGCGCGCCCGAGAGGTAGTCCAGCCCCACGTTCAGGCCACCGCTGGCGCGGACCAGGTCCTGGATCTCGGGGTCAGGCTCAGTTTGCGCCAGGGCTGTGTCGAGCTGCGCCAGCACGATCTCGGGCACGGGCAGACCCAGCGCGTGGGCAATGCCGCCCGCGATGATTTCGGCCAGCAGCGCGCGCACGCCCTGCCCTGCGCCACGGAACTTGAGCACATAGGTGCCCAGGTCGTCGCCCTCGACGATGGCAGGCATGGAGCCACCTTCACGCAGCGGCGTGACGTAGCGGTTGACAGTGATGGTTCTCACGAGGTCTCCCCTGAACCGGTTAAAACTCCGTTCGGGATGGTACGGCCCTGCAGCGCGTGCCATGCGGCCTGCAGCGCATCTTGTGCATCAGGTGGCAGCACCCCCAGGCGCACGGTACCGGGCAGCCCGAACGAGGTCGCATCCCGCAGCTTGATGCCACTGGCGCGCAGCGCCGCCAGATCGCCCTGCAGTGTGGCTGTGGCGGGCTGCGCGCAGAAATAGTTGGCCAGGCTGCCTGCCTGCACGGCCCAGCCAAGGTCGGTACACAGGGCCTGCTGGCCTGCCTTCCAGTCGCGCAGGGTACCCAGGCTGTGCACCAGCCACTGCTGCACCATTGGACTTGTCCACGCCTGCAGCAAGGCTACGCCATGGGCACCCACGGGCCAGGAAGGCGCCAGGGCCGTCAACGCCTGCACTGCGTCCTCACCACCCGTCGGTGCGACGGCATAGGCCGCACGCACGCCCGTCAGCCCCAGGGCCTTGTTGGGGGTCCAGAGCTGCCAGCTGACTGATGGCAGGCGCGGAGACGGTGCACCGGTCCACGCGCCTTCAGCGTCAAGCCGCAGAGGCACATACGCGCAATCGAGCACGCGCAAAGCACTGACAACTTCACCTTCTTCGCCTTCTCGCCAACCGCGTACTGCGGGATCTTCCAGCCCCAAAGGGCTGGACGGCTCGCACGCCCATTGCAACCCCACCGCAGCGCCACCGCCCCGCAGCACATCCAGCCCACGCACCTGTGCAGCCTGGGCATAGTCGCCATAACTGTGCGGCGGCACGGCCACCTGCGCCGCGCCCTGCTGTGCGGCCAGCGCGGTGATGCGGTGAATGAACTCGCTGGCACTGGCCGCCAGCACGATGCGGCCCGGCGCCACGCCGTGAAAAGCACCCAGGGCCTCGCGCAGCGCCGTATAAGCCGGGTCGGGGTACCGCGTGGCGTCGGCCACCTGCACGGCCTGCAGTGCCTCAGGGCAGGGCCCGCACGCATTGCTGTTGGTCGAAAAATCAAACACCGGGATGCCTGCAGCGTCCGGCCCACCGTGCAAAGGCACCGACACGGGAAAAGAACCCGGGGATGTCATGCGTGCACCCATGCAAAAGCCACCAGCACCAGGAGCTGGATGGCCACCACCACCGGCACCATGGCCAGAACCACCTGGGTGCCCAGGCGCGCCGCGCGCCGCGTATCGAGCGGCCCGGCCCGGCGGCCGTTGCTGTGCAGCGTGTACACACCCGGCTTGGCCAGGCGCACGCCCAACGCCAGTGCCATGGCCGCCATGGGCCAGCCGCTGTTGGGGGATGGCGTCTTGCGCGCCTGTCGCGCCAGTGCTGAAAACGGCAGGCCCTGGGCCACCACCGCCAGCAGCAAGGCCGTGATGCGCGCGGGCACCCATGACAACACATCGTCCGCCCGCGCAGCCCACTTGCCCGCCCATTGCCAATAGCGCCCACCGCGCATGCCGGGGTAGCCCCACATGGCATCGGCCGTGTTGGCAAACCGGTACAGCGCGGCGCCCGGAAGACCCAGCAGCGCAAACCAGAACAGCGGCGCCACCACCGAATCGTTGAGGTTCTCGGCCAGCGACTCGATGGCCGACTCGCGCACCTGAACGGCGGTGAGGGCACTCACATCACGGCTCACCAAGCGGGCCAGCTGCGCGCGCCCGGCGGGCAGCGACTGGCCCAGTGCCACCTCCACCGCCAGCACCTCGTCGTGCAACATTCGCCAGGCCAGCAGCGGCTTGAGGAGCAACGCCAGCAATGCCACTGCCAGGAACTCGTGGAACATCAGCACCAGATGCTGCGCCACCCACGAAACTATCAAAACAATAGCTGCTAACGCACACCAGATAAGCGCTGAGCGCCAAAAAAGCTTGATATCACGGGCCACAGGCGCCGTGGGCGCCAGCCGGTCACCCCACCACTGCAGCGCCTTGCCCATCCACACCACGGGGTGCCAAGCTGCCGGTGGTTCGCCCAGCCACCAGTCCACCGCCAGCGCCAGCAACGGGCACCACAGGAGCACGTGGAACAGCGCCGCACCTGTGCCGGGGAGAAGCACGGACCTCAGGCTGTCCATGCGCCCTCCGCCGTCCGCATGGTGGCCGATGACGACCGTGCAGCCCGCCGCTGACGCGGCACCAGCACACGCCAGGCCACCACACAGGAGGTGATACACAGCGCCACCCCCAGCAGCGACAGCCCCACGATCAGCCCGGTACGCAGTGCCGGGCGCGCCAGCAGCGGCGCGAAGTCGAGACTGTGCAGTCCGTTGTAGAGCAACCGCTGCCAGGGCGTGGAGGCGTCGGCACGCATCACGATGCGGGCGGAGGCAGCGTCGGCGTACACCGTCACTTCGTCCTCAGCCCAGTGGGCACGCCAGACGGGCAGCGGACGGTGGAAGGAAGTGGATGCGTCATGGTGGCGCGCATAGTACAGGCCGTCGTACTGGGTGACTTGTTCAATGCTCGGCGCTTGCATGCCCGGGCGCAGGCCCTGCAGGGCAGCCAGTACCGCTGCATCGGGCACGGCCTGCGCCACGGTGGCCTCGGGCCCGTCGGCACGCACCAGGCGTTGCACCACGCCCTCCCCGTGGCCGCGCACCCGGTACCAGGCCTGGCCGGCAATGCGCAAGGTGTCCACCTCCAGCGGCACCACCCCCTCGGCCGCCGCCAGCGCCACGGCCTCGGCCGGGCCGCGCACCATGCGCGGAGCCTCCCCCGCCCATTGCGTGCGCGCCTGTGGGTCGACCGCGCGGCCGGTAAACACGCCAAACGGGTTCATCGACATCAGCCCCGAGAACATCCAGGTGAGCGTGAACACCGCTGCCACCAGGCCCAGGATGTGGTGCCAGCGCATCCAGAACTTCTGATAGGGAATCCAGCGCCGCCGGTTCAGGAACAGCTGCCAGATACCCAGCGCAATGCCCGTCGCGGCCAGCAGCACACCGGGGATCGAGAGCCATACCACCACGTGGTGCCAGGCCTTGGGGAACTGGCGCAGCACCGTGGGGTAGATCCAGTGCGGCACAGCGCCCAGCCAGTTCCAGAAGCGTTCGGCGCGGTGCGTGTCGCGCACCACCTCGGCCGCGCCGGGCGACACATACAGCTCCAGCCCGTCGTCGCCGTCGAGCAGCACCTTGACCAGGGGACGGTGCACATCCAGGCCCTGGGGCACCGTCCACTGATCCCGCTCCACCCAGTCGGTGCCCATGGCACGGCGCCCGCTGAAGGCCTCGGCCACGGTGGCGGCCTGCGCATCGCTGAGTGGTGGCACCACGGCCCCGGTGCGGGCGTCCACCGTGTGCCAGCGCGGGGCCGCGCCCGCCTCTGACGCCGCCAGCATCCGCCACACAGGCGCATCGGCCAGCATGCCCAGCCGCGCCTCGCCGCCACCAGTCGGGCGCAAGCCCGCGCGCTGAGCGGCATCGGGCGCGGCCAGACAGCAATCGGCAGGCAGCTGAAGCGGCGGCAAGGCCGCCAGCCGCTCGGCCTGCGTCAGGCTGGGGAACGGCACGAAATACAGCACCACCCCGCTCACGAACCACATGAGGAAGAACAGCGCCAGCACCACGCCCAGCCACTTGTGCACAAAGATGACGAGCTTCTTCACCATGCGCCGTTCCTCGCTCGATTCACCAGATCAGAACGTGGCGCGCGCGGTCAGCTGCACGGTGCGCGGCGCGCCCAGCAGCCAGCGCACGTTGGCCGTGCCGGCCAGTGCGTAGTCGCGGTCGGCCAGGTTCTTCAGGGCCAAGCCGAGCTTGAGGTTGCGCGAATAGTCGTAGGCCAGCGAGGCATCCAGCACCACATACGACGGCAGCTGAGCGGTGTTGGCCGTGTTGCCCTGGCGCTCTCCCACATAGCGTGCGCCAAAACCAGCCTGCCATTGGGGCAGGAAACGGTAGGCCGTCCAGACACTGGCCGTGCGCTGGGGCACGCCCGTGGGCGTGTTGCCGTCACGCGAGACCACGCTGCCCGAGACCAGTTCCTTGAAATCGTCGTAGCGCGCCTGCAGGAAAGCAGCGTTGGCGTCGATGGTCCAGCCGCGCACGGGCTCGGCCGCAAAGGCCAGCTCGATGCCGGTAGACGATTGCCTGCCGATCTGCTGGGTGATGTTGGGGTTGCTGGCATCGCGCGAGAGCAGGTTGCGCTTTTCGATCTGGTACAGCGCCACCGTCCACTCGCCGCGCACTGCAGGCACGGCGCCCTTGGCGCCGATTTCCACCTGCCGGCCCTTGGTCAAATCGAGGGTGTTGCCGCCGCCGGGCAGCGACAGCGCACCACTCAGCGGATCGGTGCCGGTGCCGAACTGGCCATAGAGCGACAGCGCATCGCTGGGCGACCACACGGCGCCCAGGCGGCCGGTGACGGGTGAATATTGCTTGACCAGGTTCACGCCAGTGCGCAGGTCGGTGTTGTCCAGCTCCATGCGGTCGCTGCGCAGGCCCGCCACCAGCTTCCACTCCGGCGTGATGTCGAGGGCGTTCTCAGCAAACAGGGCCGTGGCCTGCAGCCTGGAGCGCCGGCCAGGGATGGTGGGCACAGGGCTGATGAAGCCGCCGGGCGTGAAGTTGAACGGGTCCACCGTGCTCGCGCCGCCGTAGGGCGAATTGTTGGTGTGCACCAGCTCTGTGCGGTACCAGTCCAGGCCCACGATGAAGCGGTTCTTCATGCCGGAGAGGTGGCCGTCGAACGTGGCGTCGAAGCGGTTGCCGGTCTGCGCCTGGTCGTGCAGGATCTCCAGGTAATCGCTGCGGTTCACGGCCGTGCCGGCGGCGTTGAAGCTGTAGGCCTCTGCATTGCGCCAATGGCGGTCGGTGGTCAGGTGGTAGGTCTCGTTGCGCAGGTGCACGCCCGCAGCAGCCTGCCAGTCGACCTTGGCGCGCAGGATGCGGTCGTCGTACTTGACCACCGAGTCGGCCACGTTGAAGTTGGTGCGGCGCAGGCGGTCGTCCAGCATCCCATTGCGCAGCGGCGTGCCAAAGTAACGCGCGTCGTCGTTCACGCCGCCGTCGAGCGACAGGGTGATGTTCAGGTCGCGGCCCGGCCGCACGGCCAGGGCCAGTGCGTAGTTGTGGCGCTGCGTATCCATGAACTGGCGGTAGCCGTCGCTTTTTTCCGCATCGAGATAGACCGAGTAGGCCAGCACGTCATTGATGGGGCCGCGCAGGCCCACGCCGCCCTGCACCGTGCCGAAGGAGCCCACGCTCAAAAACGCTTCGCGCTGCGGGGCACCGAAGATCGGGCGTTTGGTCACATAGTTCACGGCCGCGCCAATGGCGCCATCACCATAGAGCACCGAAGCCGGGCCGCGCAGCACCTCGACCGACTCCATGGGCCAGGTCGAGAACGGGTAGGTGATGGTGCCCGAAGCGACGATGAGGCGCGTGCCATCGACCATCTGCGCCACCGAGTTGTGGCCCGCAAAGCCGCGTGCCACCAGACTGGTGCCGCCATTGCCAGGGGCCGGAGCCTCGGTGACGCCAGGCATGCGCACCGCCACGTCCTGCGCGCGGGTCAGGCTGCGCTCTGCGATGTCGCCCGCACCCAGGCTGCTGACGCTGGCCGGGGTCTCCCGCGCGGTGAGGCCCAGGCGCGAGCCCGTGGCGCTGGGCGCATCAAGCGAGAGCGTGCTGCCGGGCGCGGACAACGTGTCCGTGACCTGGACGGCCGGCAACTCGGCGGTGGCCTGGGCCATGGCGGTCTGCGTGGTGCAGGCGAGCACGGCCAGCGACAGGGGGGTGAGGTGTTTGCGCATGAAGAGGACGAACGAAAGAAAAACAGGGGCGGAAGGGATGGGCCCCCAAAGCAGCTGCGGGAATTACAGGTTTCAGTCCTCGATGCCGCGCTGCGCGGGAATGCCCGCCTTGAACGCGTGCTTGACCATCTGCATCTCGGTCACCGTGTCGGCCAGCTCGATGATTTCTGGCGGGCAGCGGCGGCCGGTGAGGCACACATGCACCTCCTTGGGACGGTCGCGCAGTGTCTGCAGCACGCCCTCCAGCGGGAGCCAGCCGTAGATCAGCGGATAGGTGATCTCGTCGAGCACCACCAGAAAATGTTCGCCCGACAGGATGGCAGCGCGCGCCTTCTCCCAGCCGTCGCGCGCCAGCTGCGCCGAGTGCTCCAGGTCCTTGCTCTTCCAGCTGAAGCCATCGCCCAGGCCCTCGATGGGCAGGCCGATCTGCTCGAACATGCGGTGCTCGCCAAAACGCGCGGTGGGCACCTTCATGAACTGGTAAATCTTGACGGCCTTGCCCCGGCCGTGGGCGCGCAGCGCCAGCCCAAAGGCCGCCGTGCTCTTGCCCTTGCCGTCGCCGGTGTTGACGATGACGATGCCGCGGCGCTCGCCCTCGGGCTTTTCGTAGCGCTTCTCGGTGGGTGGGGTTTCGATCTGCATGGTGTGGGTGCTTTCAAGAAGGGTCGGTTCACGCGCGGGCCAGGCCGGGCGCAGCGGAGATTGAGAACGGACGACGCGCCTGCCACGCAGCGCCCGCCAGCACCACCAGGGCCATCACTAGCAGGGCCACGATGCCGGCCATGCGCTCCACGGGGCTGGGCTCTTGGGCGGTGTCAGGGGCTTCGCGCTCGGGCTGGCGCTCCAGCAGCACGCCCATGGCGGGCACAGTGGGTGCGGCGGGCGGTGCCTCCGCTTGGGCGGGCGGTGCAGGCAGGTCGGCAGCAGGCGGTGCGGGCTGCGGCGCCGGGGCCGCTGTCAACTGTGGCGTGGCCACGGCCATGCCGGTAGACGCAGGGGCGGTGCCCTGCGCAGCCTGCTCCACCCAGCGGCGTACGCTGGGCAGCTCGGCCGCCAGCGGCGCGGCGCGCGTGAGCTCCTGGTACATCTGCGCGAGCTGTTTTTGCGTATCGGCGTCGGCCTGCCAATAACCCTGGCGCTGCGCCTGCACCAGGCGCTCCAGCGACTGGGCATAGGCCTGCGGATGCTCTTTGAGCCACTCGGGCAGGCCCAGCTGGTGCTTGTCGCGCACCAGCACGTCATAAAAGCTTTGCCAATGGTCGCTGCGCACCGTGTCGGGCGCCACGGCCTGCCAGCCCCAGGCGAACTGCACGGCCTTGAGCACCTGCAGCGTGCCCGAATAGCCCTCGGCCTTCTGCGCCTTGAGCCAGCCCGGGTGCAGGTAGCGCGACTGCATCTCCAGCGCAATGGCGCGCTGTGCAGTTTCGGTGGTGGGCTCGCTCACATCCTGCAGCTGGGCCACATGCAGCTCCAGCCCCTGCGGCCGGCCGGCCACACGGGCTGCGGCCGACAGGCCACCCAGGTACTGGAACGGGTCGTCCGAGCTGACCATGGCGTACAGGTTCGAGCTGCGCGACAGGATGGCTGCGTCGGTGCGGCGCAGGTGCGCTCCCAGCGCCTTCGCCGCCGTGCCGCCCGCAACCCCCGTCACCGGCTCGCCCTCCAGATAAGGCTGGCTCATCCGCTCGAGGAACATCTGGCCCAGGCGCGCATCGTTGGTTTGCAGGCCGTCGCTTTGCACCGCGTCGGACAGGCCAGTGCCGTAGTCGCCCACCGCATTGCCGAACGCGCGCACGCGTGCCAGTTGCTCAGCCTGTGCGCGGGGCACGCCCTGCTTGCGCAGCTCCTGGCCGATCTGCTCGGTATTGCGCGCAATCACATTGCCGGACTCGGCCGTGGCGGCCTGGGCCACCGCGCGGTCGAGCAGCGCCATCAGCGCGGGGAACTGGTCGCGGTACGAGCCAGTGATGCTCATGAGCACATCGACGCGTGGGCGCTTGAGCTCATCGGCGGCAATGGTCTCCACGCGCACCGGGCGGCCCGAGTCGTCCCACACCGGGCGCATGCCCAGCGCCACGAGCGCCTGCGCTTCCATGATGCCCTGGTGGCGCAGCGTTTCGCCCGCCCACAACGACAGCGCCATGCGCTGCGGCGCCTGGCCGCCATGGCGCGCCTGATAGTCCTTGAACCAGTCGTTGAACAGCGTCTGTGCCACGGCATAGGCCTGGCGCGTGGGCAGGCGGCTCGGGTCCAGCCCCGTGAGGTTGCGGCCCGTGGGCAGGCTCTCGGGGTTGCGGATGGGGTCGCCACCGTACGCAGCGGTGAGAAACCGGCCCTCCAGCC
The DNA here is from genome assembly GCF_001429215.1 of Acidovorax sp. Root267. Taxonomy (NCBI): domain Bacteria; kingdom Pseudomonadati; phylum Pseudomonadota; class Betaproteobacteria; order Burkholderiales; family Comamonadaceae; genus Acidovorax; species Acidovorax sp. Root267. The sequence continues at coordinate 286,318 of NZ_LMJC01000031.1, read as the reverse complement.
CCGCGAGCAGGCCGGGCATTTCGCCTTCGGTGGCCAAGAGGCGCTCTAGCTCCTGCGCGCGCTGGGCCAGCTGCAGCAGCGCGGGCGTGTCGATGGGTTTGCGCGCGGCGCGGTTGGGCACATGGTCTTCGGCGCGCACCACGTCGGAGGCACCCGCTGCACCCGGCGTTGCAGCCTGCGCTGGCAGCACGGGGCGCAGGTCCAACACGCTGGCGGCCTGCGCGTCGGTCAGCGCCACTTCCAGCCAGCGCGCGGGGCGCGCTGCCAGCACCGCATCGTGCTTGATGAGAAAAGCCTCATCGATGTCCTCGCCCAGCGCCTCGATCAGCGGCTTGCGCAGCGCCTGCAGAATGGTCTCGCGCCGCTGCTCGGGCGCGGGCACGCGGCCGAACACGGCCAGGCCCTTGGGCTGCGAGCTTTGCGCGAGCTGGTCCAGGTAGGGGTGCAGGATTTCAAGAAATCCGCTGAAGTCGGCCGCAATGCGCGCGGCGCTCCAGCCCAGGTCGCGGTGCAGCTGGTGCTCCACAAACTGCGCCACCAGCTGCTTTTCGAGCGCGCGGCGCGTGGGGCCTTCGTCCACGGTTTCCCATTCGTGCATCACCTCGTGCATGTGGGCCATGCGCGCCTCGAAGCCCGCCGGGGCAAACACCGGCGTGCGGTGGCTCACCAGCACGGCGCGGCCCCGGCGCTTGGCCGTGAGGGCCTCGCCCAGGTTGTCCACGATGTAGGGATAGACCACGGGCAGGTCGCCCAGGGGCAGCAGCGCGTCGTCGTGCACATCCAGCGCACGCGCCTTGCCACCGGCCCATTCCTGCGTGCCGTGGGTGCCGAAGTGGATGAGCGCATCGGCCTCCAGCTGCGCCCACAGGTACACGGCCAGGTAATGGTGCGACAGCGGCGCCTTGGACTTGTGCATGAACGGGTTCTGGCCCAGGCGCAGCGTTTCTTCGCGCGGGGGCTGGGGCAATACCGAGAGCTTGCCCACCTGCAGACGCGGGATGGCGAACACTTTTTCGCCCTGCCATTCGACCACGTAGCGACTCTTTTCGGGCGCGCCCCAGTGCGCGTTCATGCGCTCGCGCACGGCCTTCGGCAGCGTGGCCAGGTGCTGCTCGTAGCGCGCCAGCGGCAGCGCGGCGGCTTGGCCGTTTTGCAGCAGCGCGCGCACATCGGCGCCGGGGTAGTAGGCGGCCAGCAGCGGTTTGAGCCCATCGATCCAGCCCTGCTCGGGCACACGCTCGGTACGGTAGCCCGCCTGGGCCAGGCCGCCAGAGACCTGCTCCAGGCTGCGCGGCACGTTGAGGAACGAGGCGCCGAAGTTGGTGCCGCCCGGCGGGTAGTTGTAGACCATGGCCACTAGGCGCTTGTCGGCAGCAGGCTTCGTCTGCAGCGCGATCAGGCGCCGCGCCTTGGCCGCCACGGCCTGGGCCTGGCGCTCGATGAGGCGAAAGTCCCGGCCCTCGGCGCCGTGGGCCGCGACCAGGACCGGGTCGATGGCACCCGCCGCCTCAGGCTGCGCCAGATAGAACGGCACATCGGACAGCGACAAGCCCGTGTCGCTGGCCTCCCACGCGGCGACATCGCCCGCACGGTAAGGCTGCGTGCCCAGCAAGGGTGCGCCCCAGCGGGCCAGCAGCGGCTGCAGCGCAGCGGCCTGGGGCACAAGCTGGTGCAGCACCAGGACAGAGGCGTGCAGGCGGCCGGGTCCGGTGCCGCTCTCGGGGGGCAGCTCCAGCACCTCGGCCAGCGTCTGCGCCGTGACCTGCTGGCCAAAGGCCGCATAGGCGAACAGGCCTTGCTGGCGGAAGGTGCGCAGCCAGGCATCGAGCCATTCGGTGCTGCCATCGACAAAATGGTGGCGGTGCACCAGCACGGCCACTGCGGGCAGGCTCCGCAGCGCGGGCTGGCCCTGGCGCCAGGCCTCCAGCGCTGCGGCGTTGGGCAGCAGGCGGGGCGCGTCGGGGTGGTAGATACCCCGGGTGGGCAGGATCTCCGGCGCGGGCAAAACGGGCATGGCAACACCCGCCACGGTGGCACGCGCCAGGGCGATGGCGCTCTTCAGATTGCGCGGGCCGCCGGCCTGCAGGTAGGCCACCATGCGGGCGGGCGCATCGAGCGCGGTCAGGTCGGCGGCGGGGGTGCCCGCAGGCACCCAGACCACGCGGCCGGGGAAACGTGTGGCACGGGCATCGAGCTGCGCCCCCGCCATGCGGCGCAGGCGAGCCTCCACGCTGGCATGCGGCGCATCCACCCACACCAGCGCAGCGCCCGCCAGCGCGCGCTCCAGCTTCTGGGCCTGTGCTGTGTCGAGCACCGCCGGCCCGGCGAGCGGATAGTCGATGTGCGCAAAGCCCAGGCCCGCCTCGGTGGCCAGGCGCTGCACCATGGCCGTGCGTGTGGCCGTGGTGATATCGGAGGTGAGCCACAGCAGCACGGGCGCTGTTTTATCGGCGCCGCCCGCTGTTTGGGTCTTCTCAGCCTGGACGGCATGCACCAGCGGCGCAGCCAGCAGCAGGCACCACAGTGCCGCACGCAGGATCAGCGCCTTCATGGCTTGGCAGGTACCGGTGTGGCTGCGCCACCCGCGCCACCGGCCGAAGCGCCAGCTGGAGCAGCGCCCGTTTCAGGGATGTAGACGATATTGCCGTCTTCGAGCTTGTAGGCAACGCCCGCACGCACGCCCTGCCCTTGCGCTGCGCTGCCAGCGCCTTTGAAGCGCACTTCCTTGCCCTGCTCGCGCACCACCACCTCCATGTCAGGCTGGCCGGGGTTGCGGATGATGGTGACGCTCTCATGAGCACTGGTCTGGGTCTGCACGGCCACGGCCGTGAGCAGCGCCACCACGAGCACCAGGAACACATCCACCAGGTTCACGGCCGACAGCATCGGATCGTCGTCGTCCTCGGCCAGCACATTCAGGTGCTTCAAGCTCATTGCGCCACCCCGCGCTCCTTGCGAACCACCAGCAGCTCGGCCAGCAGCCAGCGGCGGCGCACCGAGTACACCACCAGACCCACCGATGCGGCGGCCAGCGCCAGCACCACGCCTGCAAACGCGCCGCTGAAAACGGCGAGGGCCTGCTGGCCGTTGCCCGCGGCCACGCTCTGCAGCGCGGGGCCGAGCGGGATCATCGTGGCGATCAGCCCCAGCATGGGCGACAGGCGGCTGAGCAGGCGCACGGGCTCCACCTGGCGCACCAGTTGCAGCTCCAGCTCTTCCATCGACAAGCCAGGGGCCACGCGCAGCGAGCGGTACTGCGGCTGGCGCCAGCGTTGCCACGCCTCCATGAGCGTGGCGCCGCCCGACCACAGCGCGTAGACAAACGCCAGCCCCACCAGCACCAGCACCGGCCACAGCAACGACTGCGCGACCTGCGAAAAACCCGATTCGATGTTCATGCTTGCACTTCCTTCATTCCTTGGTGGTTGTTCTTGCGTTGCAGCGACGGCAGCGCCATCCACATGCCGTCCAGATGCCGCACATGGATGCGGTGGTCAAACACGCTTTCCAGCGCGGCGTGGGTATCGGGCGCATCACAAGCGCCCTGGTGCAGCACGCGGCCCTGTGCCATCACCACCATGTCGTCGGCCTGCAGCGCCAGCGACACCTCGTGCAGCACGCTGACCACCGTGCCGCCCGCGTCCACCAGCGCGCGCATGGTGTGCAGCCAGTCGGTCTGGTGGGGCGGGTCGAGGTTGGCCAGGGGCTCGTCCATCAGCAGCACCTGCGCCTGCACGGCCAGGGCGCGGGCCAGCAGCACGCGCTGGCGCTCGCCACCCGACAGCTGCGACAGCGGGCGGTGGCGCCAGTCCCAGGCCTGCGTGGTGCGCAGCGCCTGCTCGACCGCCGCGTGGTCGGCAGCGCCCGGCGGCGCCATCCAGGCCTGGTGCGGCAGGCGGCCCAGCATGGCCACGTCGTAGCTTGTGAGGTCGTCGGCCGAGCCTTCGTTCTGGCCCAGCCAGGCGAGTTGCCGGGCGCGTTCGCGCGCCGGGATTTGCGCCAGCGGGCGGCCCAGCAGCAACACATCGCCCTGCACCGCAGCGCGCGGCAGCAGGCCGGCCAACACCTTGAGCAAAGTGGACTTGCCCGCACCGTTGGGGCCGACGATGCTGGTCCAGCGCCCGGCGGGCAACTGCAGGTCAATGCCCTGCAATATCAAGTGATTTCCGATGCTGGCGCTTACCTGGCAAGCGCTGATAGCTATTGAATTCATAGCGCACCGCCTTGAGACGTACGCCGGTGCATGAGCCACAGCAGGTAGGTCCCACCCAGCGCCGCCGTGAGCACGCCCACGGGCAGCTCCTGCGGCGCCAGCAGCCAGCGCGCCAGGATGTCGGCCGCCAGCAGCAGCACGGCGCCCATCAGGCTTGCGAGCACGATGTGCCGCTCGTGCGTCACGCGCACGATAGAGCGCACCAGGTGCGGCGCGGCAAGCCCCACAAACGCGATGAGCCCCGTTTGCGCCACGGCCGTGCCCGTGGCCAGCGCCATGGCGGCCACCAGACCGACGCGCATGGGCATGAGCGGCAGGCCCAGGCTGGCAGCCGTAGCCTCGCCCAGCGTGAGGCCGTCCAGCGCGCGTGCCAGCATCCAGGCGACCACCGAGCACAGCCCCCAGGCCACGGCCATGAGCACACACGCCATCCAGCCCACGAAGGCCGTGCTGCCCAGCGTGAACGCCTGCATGGCCTGCAGGATGTCGGGTGACGCCAGCTCCACCAGGTCGCGCAGCGCGCCCAGCACCACGCCCACAATCACCCCCGCCAGCAGCAGGCGCAGCGTGTGCTGCACGCCCTTGGCGAGCAGCAGCGTGAGCACCACCGCCCCCGCCGCGCCCAGAAAAGCCATGCCCGTGATGCCGATGCGGGCCAGCCACTGCGCCGCCACCGGCGACACCCCGAACAGCGCCATGGCGACAGCCCCGCCCAGCGCTGCGCCCGAGGCGCTGCCCAGCAGGTACGGATCGGCCAGCGGGTTGCGAAACAGCCCCTGTGCCACCGCGCCTGACAGGCCCAGCAGCGCGCCCGCCAGCCACGCACCCAGCGTGCGCGGCAGGCGGATGTCCCATACGATCTGCCAGGCGACAGGGTCGCCGTGCATGCGCAGCACGCTGTCAAAACCCGTGCTGCCCACGCTGGCGCCACACACGGCCAGGATCACACTCGCAAGCAGTAGCCAGGCGGCACACCATGCCGCGCGGCGGCTTTGCTCGACGTAATTGGTGGATGAATTCACTTGCCGCTATTTCCAACGTTGGCAGCGGCTGCGACAGGCACGGCCGAGGCCAGGGCACCCGGGGAACTGGCTTTGCCAGGCCACTGGGTGCGTCCCCCTCCCGCAGGGAGAGGGGCTGAGGGCCGCGGCTCCAAGCCTGCCCGCGCAGGCTTGGACGGCCCGAAGAGCTGCCGTCTGCGGCGGCTGCACGGAGGCGCCATGCGACTCAGGTTGCTTCATGGAGCTTTCTCCACCAGGCAGCGCGCCATGATGCGGGCGGCTTCGGCCATGCGGGGGCCGGGGCGCACCACCACGTCGGAATCGCCGGGGCCGAACACGCACAGCCGGTTGTCGCGGATGGCGCGCATGCTGGCCCAGCCGGGGTACGGCACCATGGCCTGCATGCTGCGGTTGCCGATCATGATGATGTCGGGGTTGGCGCGCACCACGAACTCGGGGTTCAGGCGCGGAAACGGGCCCAGCGACGCCGGCACCACGTTGCGCACCCCCAGCCGGGTGAGCGATTCGCCGATGAACGACGCCTCGCCCGCCGCGTAAGGCCCCCGGCTCACCTCGAAGTACACGCGCGCATTTTTGGCCTTGGGTGGCAGGGACTGTGCCGCCGCCAACACACCCGCATCGATCACGCGCCAGAGGCGGTCGGAGCCCTGCGCACGGGGCACGCCCAGCAGGTCGCTCACGGTGCCCAGCACGCGGCGCACATCGGCATGGGTCTTGGGCTCCAGTTGCACCACCGTGAGGCCCAGCGCCTCCAGCCGGTCGCTGGCGCGCGAGCTGACGGACATGAGCACCAGGTCCGGCTTGAGCGCCACGATGGCCTCGATGCTCGGGTCGATACCGCCTCCCACCTTGGGCAGCTTGCCAATCACGGCCTCGGGCCAGTTGGAATAGCGGTCCACCCCCACCAGCCGGTGGCATTGCTCCAGCTCGCACACGCTTTCCGTCAACGAGGGCAGCAGGCTCACGATGCGCTGCGGGGGGCGGGGCAGTGAGACCTCGCGGCCCTTGTCGTCCTTGATGTGCACCGGCTGCGCCTGCGCCAGCCCGGCCATGAGCAGGCCCAGCAACAACAGGATGGCGATGACCCACAGGATGCGGCGCACGGGGGTGGGTTTCATCAGCAAGGTTCTTTCAAAGTGAGGGGCAGCCCGGCGGCCATCAGCGTGACGCGGGGGCAGGCCTGGGCCACCTGCTGGTTGAGCGTACCCAGCGCATCCACAAAGGCGCGCACCTCGCGCCCCATCGGGATGACCCCCAGGCCAATTTCGTTGCCCACCAGAACAACGGGGCCGGGGGATTTCCGAATCGCTATCAAAAACATAGCTTCTTGCGCTTTCCAATCAAGCGCTAGAGCCTGTTTTTGTTCAAAATTCATGGTTTCCACACCCATGGGCATGGTCCAGTGGGTGAGCCACAGCGTGAGGCAGTCCACCACCAGCAGGGTCTGCGGCGTGCTGTGCAACGCCACGGCCGCGGCCACGTCGTGCGGCTCTTCCACCGTCTGCAGGCCGGGCACGCGCTCGGCGCGGTCGCGCTGGTGGCGGGCGATGCGCTCGCGCATTTCGTCGTCCCAGGCTTGCCCCGTGGCAATCAACACCGCGCGGTGGTCGCTGGATTGCGCCAGCCAGTCGCGCGCCAGCAGCTCGGCGCGGCGCGACTTGCCGCTTTTCTGGCCACCCAGAATGAGCTCGGTGGTGATGGGGTGCGGGGTGGGGGTCATGACGAAACGCCTCCCAGCAGATGCGCCACCGCCTCAGGGCTGGACGGGAACCACGCATGGAAATAGCTGGCGTGGAGGCTGCCCTGCTGGTACAGCGCTTCACCCGCATCCGGTGCAACCGCCTCGTTCGGGCGGGCCGTGCGGGCCACCACAGGCGCATTGCTGTTGCTGGTGGAGTAATGGAACGTATGGCCGCGCAGGGTGTTCCCCGCCACGGTCAGTTGCTGCGGCCCGAGCGCCGCCAGGCGTTTTTGCATGGCCACGCGGCCGGGCAGCAGACCCCACAGCGGGGCCGTGCTGCCGTCGGCCAGCGTGATGGATTCAAACAGCGCCATCATGCCGCCGCACTCGGCCCACAAGGGTTTTCCTGCGGCCCCATGGGCGCGCAGGCTGGCTTGCATGCCGGTGTTGGCGGCGATCTGCGCGGTGTGCAGCTCGGGGTAGCCGCCGGGCAGCCACACGGCATCGCAGTCGGGCAGCGCCGCGTCGTGCAGGGGCGAAAAGAACTCCACGCGTGCACCCATTTGCGTGAGGCACTCCACATTGGCGGCATAGATGAAGCAGAACGCCGCATCGCGCCCCACGGCCACGGTGCGGCCTGCCAACAGCGGCGGCACGGCGGCTCCCACTGAGGGAGCCGGAAACTCCACGGCCCAGCGCTGCAGGTCCTCCAGCGTCATCTGGCCCAGGGGTGTCGCCGCCAGGGCATCGGCGGCGGCGTCCAGCCGCTGCAGACTGTCGGGCAGCTCATGCGCCGCGACCAGACCCAGGTGGCGTTCGGGCAGCAGCGCCGAACCGGCCTTGCCCGCAGCGGGCGCGGTGCCGGACTGCACCCGCATCAGCGCCCCCATCCAGTCGTCGGCGTCGTGCAAGCCCCCCTGCAGCATGTCGGCGTGGCGCGTGCTGCCCACGCGGTTGGCCAGCACGCCGGCCCAGGGCAGGCCCGGGCGATAGTGGCGCAGGCCAAAAGCCAGCGCGCCAAACGTGCCGGCCATGGCCGAGGCATCGACCACGGCCAGTACGGGCACACCAAAGTGCCGGGCCAGGTCGGCCGCGCTGGGCGTGCCGTCAAAGAGCCCCATCACGCCTTCGATCAGGACCAGGTCCGACTCGCGCGCCGCGTCATGCAGGCGCTGCGCGCAGTCCGCCTCGCCATTCATCCAGAGGTCGAGCTGGTGCACCGGCGCCCCGCTGGCCAGCTGGTGCCAGTGCGGGTCAAGAAAATCCGGCCCGCACTTGAACACCCGCACCCGCCGCCCATGGCGCGCATGCAGGCGCGCCAGGGCGGCGGTGACGGTGGTCTTGCCCTGGCCGGAAGCCGGGGCTGCAATCAGCAGCGCGGGGCACCAGGTCATTTCAGCAACCCTGTGGGACACATGCCCGGCATGCCTATGAAACTGGCACGCGCGAAGCCAGTGCCACCGTGGAACTGGCTCCGCCAGGCCACGGGTGGCGTCCCCCCGTGGGGGGAAGGCGCGCAGCGCCTCAGGGGGGGCTTCACTGCGGCGCCCACTTCACACCGACGTACACCGTGCGGCCTGCGGTGGCGTAGGTGCGGGCCAGCTGGTAGTCCTTGTCGGCCAGGTTGTCGATGCGGGCCAGCAGCGTGTAGTCACGCGCAATGCGGGTGCTGGCGTACAGGTTGAACAGCGCGTAGCCGCCCAACACGTTGGTGTTGGCCACGGTGTCGAAGCGGCGGCCTGATGCCTGCACTTCGGCGCCCACGGTCCAGCCCGCCAGGCGCGTGTCGGCGCCGAAGGTGGCGTGCTGCTTGGCGCGGCGCGCGAGCTGCTTGCCGGTGTCCAGGTCACGCGGGCGTTGCAGATCGATGGATCCATGCAACTGCACGTCGCCCACGCGGTGCGAGCCGGCAAACGTCACGCCCTTGTATTCGGCCCGCGCCGTGTTGGCGTAGCAGCCAAAGTCCGACAGGCAGGTACCGGGGCCGGAGAACGAGATCAGGTTGCTCACGCGGTTGCGGAACAGCGTGGTGGAGAACGTGCTATTGCCGTGGGCGTAGCGCAGCGCCACTTCGGCATTGCGGCTGCTTTCGGGGCGCAGCGTGGCCACGCCGTATTCGCTGAAGCGGTGGTACAGCGTGGGCGCGCGGAAGGCCGTGCCCACCGACGCCGTGGCGCGCCACTGCGGGGTGATGGCATAGCCGTAGGCCACGCTGCCGGTGCTCTTGCCGCCAAACTCGCTGTCGGAATCGTGGCGCAGATTGAGCTGCACGGTGTGACCTGCAGCGTTGTAGCCATAGCCCAGGGCCAGCGCGTCCTGCGAGCGTTTGGCATCGATGGGAGCGTTTTCCAGGCGGTCTTCGCGGCGCTCCAGCGCGGCCGTGACCAGGTGCGCACCCTGGCGCCATTCATTCTGGAAGTAATAGCCACGCAAGCGCGTGTCACTCAGATAGGGCGAGGGGCGGGTTTCGTATTCATCGCGGGAGTCGGTGATGGACAGGCGCGTCTTGTAGGCGCTGCTCCACTGCGCGATCCAGTTGAGGCCCAGGGCGTGCATGGTGTGCAGGTTGCGGTCGTCCTTGCCCAGCCCGCTGTCATAGCCGCTGTTGGAATCATTGACCATCAGCGTACCTTCCAGACGGTGCGCCGCATCGACCTGCAGGCCCACGCGGGCATGGCCCGCCGTGGTGCGGTAGCCGTCGCGGTCGGGGTTCTGGGTGGCCAGCGTGCGGGCGTTGAAGCCTTTGCTGTCATCGCGCGCAAAGCCCAGCGCGTAGTCCACGGTGCCACTGGCACCGCTGATGCCGGCTTCCACCTTGGTGGTGTTGTGGTTGCCGATGCCCACGCCCACATAGGGCGCCACGCCGTTCTCGCCGCGCTTGGTGAAAATCTGCACCACGCCACCCATGGCATCCGAGCCATACACGGCGCCAGCCGGGCCGCGCAGCACTTCGATGCGGTCGATGAGACCCAGCGGAATGCTCTCCCACGGCGCGCCGCCGGTGGACTGCGAATCGATGCGCACCCCGTCGATGTACACCGCGGTGAAGCGCGATTCGGCACCGCGCAGGAACACACCCGTGGTAGTGCCCGGGCCACCATTGCGCGAGAACTCTACGCCAGGCAGGCGGCCCAGCAGGTCGGCCAGGCCGGTGGCGCCACTGTTTTCGATCGTTTCACGGTCCACGATAGAGATGTCGGCCACCAGGTCAGCGAGCGGCTGGGGCGTGCGCGTGGCAGCCACCACAGTTTCGGAAAGCGACGGCGTGCGCAGATTCTGGGCCAGCAGTTCGCCGTTTGCGGAGGCGGTTTGCGCCATGGCAGTGCAGGCAGTGCCGACAGCCAGGGTCACTGCGGCAATACGGTGAACAGGCAGGCGCAGCAACGCCACAGGGCGCGCACGGAGGGTACGGATTTTCATGGGGATCATCGTCAACAAACAACCCGGGCCGGCCTCCCGCCAGCATATGGGTGATACAGCCGCGAAGCGTCCAAGCGGGCGCACGCAGCCACCGTGTTGGCCGGTATCCGGGCTGGCGGAACACCCCCCAATGCCTTCCCATGCGCTTGTTCAAGGCACACAGTGGCTTATGGATGGAGAGAGAATCGGGTGATTCGTCCGCTGACCGTTGCGGGGGCAGCGCAGGCTGGGCGCGCCAGGTTTGGCGCCTCCTCCCTGCTTCCCGTTGAACTGCGGCATGTGAACCACACCGCGAGCACCAACAGCGGGATTTTACGACCGTTTACAACCCGCAACCCTACAATCGAGGGCTGTATGGCAACACCGTCCCCCACCGACCAGATCGCCGAGCGCGTTGACCGCCTGCTTTTGCGCCACGCAGAACTGCAACGCACCAACGCGTTGCTGACTGACCAGGTGGCTGCGCTGACGCAGGAGCGGGACTCCCTCAAATCACGCCTCAGTGCTGCGCGCGCCCGCGTCGATGCACTGCTGGAGCGCCTGCCCGCAGCAGCCCCCGTCGTCACGAAGGAAGCCGAATGAAGCAAATCGAGGTGCAGATCCTGCAGCAAAGCTACTTGCTGACCTGCCCCGAGGGCCACGAAAGCCGCCTGCTGGATGCCGTGGAGCGTGTCGATACCGCCATGACACGCATCCGCGACGCGGGCAAGGTCCGCGCCCGCGAACGCATCGCCGTGCTGGCGGCCTTGAATCTGGCCTTCGAGATCGCCGACCGCGAGGCAGCCGATCTGGCAGCAGGCGCCGCTGCCAAAGCAGCCAGCCCGGCCATCGCAACCGGTAGCACGGGTCAGCAGGAAACCCTCTTGCCCGACGAAGACCAGCAGCGCCTTCATGGCCTGGTGCAGCGGCTGGACCAGGCGCTGGGCGACGACGGCCGCCTTCTTTGACAAGGCCCTGCCTGCCGGACATCGCATCCAGGTCGGCGGTGGCGCATGCAGAACCGACCCCTTGCTGCACGTCCCAAAAGCTTACGGGCTTTACATGGCCCCATATCTGCGGTGCAAGGCGCCAGCGCCTACAATGACGATGTCTGCGAAGCCGCCGGGCTTTATATTTCCTTGAACCAATGCTCAACGAGCTCGGGCTTGGTACATTGCCCGGTGAGCGTGATCATCTCGCGTCAGATGAACCCAACGCTTGGCTGCCCTCGCCCACCTGAACCCCCGGTTCAGGATGAGAGTCCGGTGGCATTCGCAGACACCTTATTCCGCATGCTCCTGTCACCGCAACCAAACGCTGCAGCACCTCCGACAGGGCATTTCTCCGCGCGTCCCCGCCCTCGTTCCACCCTTGCCTGACTGTGCGCCATGCTCGATCCCTTGCTGATTGTTGAACTCGGTGTACTTGGTCTGGCTACAGGTTTTCTGGCGGGGCTGCTGGGCATTGGCGGTGGCATGCTGCTAGTGCCTTTCTTGACCTACATCCTGGGCGCGCAGAAGGTGGCTCCCGATCTCGCAGTGAAGATGGCGATTGCCACATCGATGGCCACCATCATGTTCACATCGATCTCCAGCGTGCGGGCTCACCACCAGCGTGGCGCGGTGCGATGGGACATCGTGAAACGCCTGGCACCCGGCATCGTGCTGGGCGGGTTTGTGGCCAGCCTGGGCGTGTTCGCCCTGCTCAAGGGCTCCTTCCTGGCCATCTTCTTCGCCTTGTTCGTCAGCTTCTCCGCCACACAGATGTTCCTGGACAAAAAACCTGCCCCCACGCGCCAGATGCCCGGTGGCGCTGGCCAGGTGGCTGCAGGTGGCGTGATCGGGTTCCTGTCGGGCCTGGTAGGTGCCGGTGGCGGGTTCGTGAGCGTGCCATTCATGACCTGGTGCAACGTGCCCATCCACAATGCCGTGGCCACCAGCGCTGCGCTCGGGTTTCCAATTGCGCTGGCGAATGTGGTGGGCTATGTGATCGGCGGGCAGAACGTGAGCGGATTGCCTGCGGCTTCGCTGGGCTACATCTGGCTGCCCGCGCTGGCAGTGATCGCGACCTGCAGCGTCCTCACCGCCCCATTGGGCGCCAAGGCCGCGCACAGCCTGCCAGTCAAGCAGCTCAAGCGCGTGTTCGCGTCCTTGTTGTTCGGATTGGCGGCCTACATGCTTTGGAAGGGCATCGCGGCGTTTTAAGCCTTGCGAACGCCCCCGGGGCAGCCGGGGTGGCGCAGCAGCAGGATGGCCTCAGTTCTGGACTGGACTGCGCCGGCCCTGCGCCTTCAAGGGCAATGGTTTGCTGAGCAGGGCTCGAAACTCTTGGGCGGGAAGGCCAGGTGCACAGAGAAACCCCTGGTAGTGGTCGCACTGCATCTGCAGCAGCACCGCCTGTTGGGTTTCTGTTTCCACCCCCTCTGCCACCACCTCAATGTGCATGGCACGCCCCATGCTGATGATTGCGCTCACGATGGCCCGGTCACCATCATCGTCGGGCAGGCCGCGCACAAACGACTGGTCGATCTTGAGCTTGCTGATCGGCAGCTTCTTGAGATACGCGAGGCTGGAATATCCCGTACCAAAATCATCGATGGCCAAGCCAATCCCAAGGCCGGCGAGGACACGCAGACGCTGCTCCATTTCCTGCGCATCCTGCAGCAGGATGGTTTCGGTCAGCTCCAGCTCCAGCAACGTGGGCGGCAGCTGGTGCACGGCCAGCAGCCGGGTGATACGGTCCACGAAATCCGGCTGCCGGAACTCCAGCGCCGACACGTTCACGGAGATCATGATTGGCATGCCACTGTGCATCCACACCGCCGCCTCGCGCACAGCCTGCTCCATGACCCACGCGCCCAGAGTGACGATGTAGCCTGACTCCTCCGCCAGGGGAATGAACTGCCCCGGCGATACGGCGCCGAACTCGGGGTCGGTCCAGCGGATCAGGGCCTCCGCCCCCGTGATGCGCCCGGTGGCCATGTTGACCTGCGGCTGGTAGTGCACCGCCATGCGGTCCAACCCCAGCGCCTGGCGCATCGCATGCTCCATCTGCATGCGGGAAAGCAGATTGGCGTTCATCTGCGGCTGGTAAAAGCCATAGCTGCCACGCCCCCGTTCCTTGACCCGGTACATGGCCGTATCGGCCTGCTTGATGAGGTCGTCCAGCGTTGCACCATCCTGCGGATACAACGCAATACCAATGCTGCACTGAATGGAGAAACCCATGCTGTCGAGCATGAAAGGGTTGAGCATGTCTTCCAGGATACGGCGCGCCACACTCTCTGCCACTACGGCATCTCCACCATGCAGGTAGATGACAAACTCGTCGCCGCCCAATCGGCACAACATGTCCGTCTGGCGCAGGCAGGCCTGCAGGCGCTCGGCGACCAGTTGCAGCACACGGTCCCCAAAAGGATGGCCCAGGGAGTCATTGATGATCTTGAAACGGTCGAGGTCCAGGAACAGGATCGCAAAACCCGTGTCGCTCTGGCGCGCCCCCTGAATGGCCGTGTCCACCCGCTGCGACAACAGCAGGCGGTTGGGCAGGCCGGTGAGCACGTCGCTGTAGGCCAGCTCCTCGATGCGCTTCTGGGCCGCATGCTGCAGCGTCAGGTCACGCATGAAGCCGATGCTCTGCACCAGGCGCCCTTCATCGTCGCGCAGCGCCACCCATGACAGCTGCACCGCGCAATAGGTGCCATTGTCCCTGGGGAGCCACAGCTCGCCCTCCCAGAAACCATCCTCCGCCCAACCCTGCAGCACCTGCTCCATGAAAGCCGCATCCGAACCCCCTCCGAACAAAGAAGCGGCCATGCATCCTTCGAACGATTTGGCGGAAGGCCCTACCAGGCGCTCGCAACCCGGGTTCATGCGCAGGACCCGGTGATGGCTGTCGGCGATGAAGATGGCGTCGAGACTGGACTCAAACACCCGGGCTGCGAGCCTGAGGCTGACCTGTATCTCCGTCTGGCGAGTAATGTCCCGGTAGGAATACACGCGCCCCACGGGCAGCCCCTGGCCAAACTGGGGCACGGTCCGCAACTCCAGCACCAGGCCACTCTTCAACACCAGTATGTCTGTACTGTCCTGCATCGGCTCACGTGCAATGGCCGCCAGGCGCTCCGAGTAGGAACGTGCGTCTTCCACTTGGGCCGCCATGTGCGCATACACCGCCGCATCGTTGCGCTGCACCAGCAAATCACGGGGAATATTCCACAACTGCGCAAGCCGCTGGTTGAAGGCCCTCACCCGGCCATCAAGGCTGCAGACGAGCATGCCATCGGCGGCGGAATCCAGCGTCGCGCGCAGTTCAGACAACAAGGTTTCCAGCTCGCGCTCGGTGGCATCCTGGACACTCCGGTCCAGCATCGTCAGCATGAAAACGGTGCCCGAAGCCCCTTCTCCCGGAACGCGTGTCACCCGCCGGTCAACCGGCACCAGAGCTCCATCTGCGCGCAAAAGGCTGGTGTGGGAATGGATGCCGTCTGCAACCACCTGCGCTGACTCCCCCCAGAACGCAACATCCTGTGGTGTGGAAGCCAGACGCAGCACTGGCGTGCCAACCATAGAGGCCGCAGGCAAACCCACCAGCCGCTGCGCTGCGGCATTCGCATGAAGGATGAGCAGGCTGGCCTCATCGACCAACCAGACAGCTTCCTGCAAACCGTCGAGCCAGCCGTGGGACTGCACAACGGTCACGAACCAGCCTCTTCGGGGCCGGGGCTGACTGCACGCTCGAAAAAGTAGCAGATACGCTGACGGGGGGAAAGGTAGTCCAGGGCATCGCGTGGCAATTGCGCGGGCTTGAGACTGCGCCGGATGCCCAGCTCTGGCACGGTTTCCAGATCCAATATGGGCGCCTCATCCTTGGGGACCCGGGAGTCATGAACAATGACCTTGGGCCGCAGGGGTCGCGAAGAATTGACTGAAGCGACGATCGCATAACGGTCGTTGACCAGCTGGACGATGGAGCCCGGTGGGTACACCCCCATCATGCGGATGAATGCACCCAGGACCACAGAATCAAACCGCGCCTTGAGCTGCGCAAAGATGACTGACAGCGCCTCGTGGGGCGTGAGCGCATCCACTCCGTTGGCAGGGTTGCACATGCGGTCATACCGATTGACCAACGCAAGCACCTGGCTCGCACGCCCCAAGTCGGGCCCTGACAGCCGCAATGGAAACCCGCTGCCATCGGCCATCTCATGGTGCCTGGCAACGGCGGTAAGCACGGTTTCGGGCAAGCCCATGCGCGTGGCCAGCGCCACAGACTCACCCACATGGGTCTCGTAGCGCGTGCGCTCCATCGGAATCATCGAGGGCGTAGGTTGCCTGAGATTCGGTGGCAGCTTGAGCTTGCCCAGGTCATGAATCAACGCCGCGATGCCAAGGTCGTGCAGCTCGGCACTTTTCATACCCAGTGCGCGGCCCAGCAACAGAGAGATCACCATCACGTTGATCGGATGCAGGGCATTGCGCTCGCCGACACCTTCTGACAGCAGCCGGATGACGGAATCCCCGTTTTCGAGGAGCTCGGCCACACATCCGGACACCAGCGTATCGCCTTTGGCACGCGCCTGGTCGGGGTGTTCGGAGACCACACGCTCCAGCGCCTGGTATTGGCGGGTGGCCTCTCCAAATCGCTGGTCACAGACTGCCAGAGTCCGGTTCTGAGCTTCCAGCAGTTCACGCCTGCGCAGCGCCTCCGGGTCCACGGTCGCGGCGGAGCCTGCCGCATCCAGTCCGTTCAAGGACGGTGCCTTCATTTCCGGGACGCTCCAGGCGGCGGGGACAAGTTCCCTCAGTTCTGGATCACTCTTCTTGGGGAGATAACGTACCTCGGTGAGCCCCAGTTCACGCAGGGTGGCAATCTGTTCCGCCGACGCCACGCGAAAACTGCTCACCGGGAACGGATGATGCATCCAGCCCAAGTCGAGCTGGATGTACATGCCGACACGCAGTTGGCTGATGTCGATGAGGATGGAAGAGTTCACTTCGGGGCGTGTGAAACATGGCGACTTCAATGCCACCAATGGTTACATAGATTATCGCCAGTTCGGGGGCCTTGTCGAAGGACTGCGCCTGCACCGCAGCGGCGCGGCAACACTTGGATGCGTCCGCGAAGCCCACCCCAGATCACCCTTGTATAGACATGGGTTTAAAGCCCCCCGTCAACCCCTTTGCTCTGCAACTTCCGGTTGGAAACAAGCTAACGGCACCACAGCGATGGTTTGTAGACCAAGTCCATCCACAGTGCCCAGCTGGCGACTGCGCAGAGCAAGCCCCCCGCGATACGGGTCCCCCAGTCCGCACGCGCTGTATTGATCCGTGTTTTCAGCCGTGCCCATGCCCACGGCCCGCCCACCAGCCACACACCGCTGCCCAGGCCAAACAACGCCATGGTCAACGCCCCCTCCAAGGGTCCGCCGCTCAGGGCGGCTACCAACAGGGCCGAATAGAGCAATCCACAGGGCATTAGCGCCCAGAGTCCCCCTGCAGCGAGAACCCCGCCAGGGGCGCTGACAAGCGGCTTGACATGTGACCACACAGTGCGACCCGCCTGCTCCACCCATTGAGGCTGGCGGGCCTGGACCATCATCATCAACCCCCAGGCCATCACCGCGACATGGACCAGGGTCCACGCCGGGCGCAGCGCCGCCGTCTGTTGGGTCAACCATGCCAGACTGTCCATGGCGAGCGCGGCCAAACCGCCCGCCACGGCATACCCAGCCAGCCGACCGACATGGAAAGCAGCCGTGCGCCGAATGACACCACCCCGAGGCATCCATTGCACAGTTTGGACCGTCTGCGAGGAAGCCTGTGCCTCCAAATCCCCACCCGTCTTGTGCAAACTCCGCGACTCTCCCTGCCCCACCAACGCTGCGCAGGGCGCGGAGCACATGGCTAAGCAATGGGACCCGCCAACCAGTCCCATCAGCAAGGCGGTCGAGGCAACCGTTGCAATCATGAGAGTCAGATGATGCGCGAAAAACGGGCTCGGTTGCGATCTGCCTGCAGGTAACGGTCAAAAACCATGGCGATGCCGCGCACGAAGAACCAGCCCATGGCCGTCACCTCGACCCCGTCGGGTCTCACCACGACGAGTCCCTGCTCAGCCATGGTTTCCAGTTGCTCCAGCTCGGCAGAGAAGTAAGCCCGAAAGTCGATCAACCAGGCCTGCTCCATGGGCTCAAACAACAACTCGCCCTGGCACATCAACGCCATGATGACGGCGCGGCGTACCAGGTCATCGCGGGTCAGGGCGAGCCCACGCACCACTGGCAAGCGCCCCTGGTCCAGAAAATCGTAGTACTCGTCCAGAGTTTTTGCGTTCTGGCTGTAGGTCGCCCCCACCCGGCCAATCGCCGACACGCCCAGGCCAATCAGATCGCAATCGGGCTGTGTGCTGTAGCCCTGGAAGTTGCGGTGCAGACGGCCCTGGCGCTTGGCAACCGCCAATGCGTCGGCCGGCAACGCAAAGTGGTCCATGCCCACATACACGTACCCAGCGTCCATGAAGGCAGCCAGCGAACGGGACAGCATCGACACCTTGCCCGCCCCCGTGGGCAACTCGGCAGAAACAATGCGGCGCTGGGGCTTGAAGCGCTCCGGCAGGTGGGCATAGGCATACAGGGCGATGCGGTCAGGCCGCAGCTGCACAACCTGGGTCAGCGTGCGATCAAACGACTCGGGCGTCTGGCGCGGCAGGCCGTAGATCAAGTCCACATTGATGGATTCAAAACCCAGCGAACGTGCGGACTCCACCAGCGAAAACACCTGCTCGGCAGGCTGTATGCGATGAACAGCCTTTTGAACCTCAGGATCAAAATCCTGCACTCCAAAACTCAGTCGATTGAACCCGAGTTCCGCAAGCACGGCAAGGCGGTCGGCATTGACGGTGCGGGGATCTACTTCAATCGAATACTCTCCGCCCGGCGCCAGCGAGAAGCTGCGCTTGAGCATGGCCATGAGTTCACGCAAGCCGTCGTCGGACAAAAAAGTAGGCGTACCACCACCCAGGTGCAGCTGGCTCACCACCTGCCCCGTGCCGCAGTGCGCTGTGTGCAGATCGATTTCGCGGCTCAGGTACCGCAGGTAGGTATCTGCCCGATCATGGTGTTTGGTGATGATCTTGTTGCACGCACAGTAGTAACACAGCGACTCGCAAAATGGGATGTGCACATACAGTGACAACGGCAACGCCTTCGTCATGGAGCCCAGCCTGCGCTGCTCCAGTGCAAGCGCATAGTCGTCCTGCCCAAACGCCTCGACGAAACGGTCGGCGGTTGGGTAAGAGGTATAGCGGGGCCCTGGCACGTCGAAACGGCGCAGAAGATCAGGCGAAACAGCAGTCATGGGCAAATTCCTTGCGTACACTTTGACTGTGCCGTAAGCTGACCCTCATGTCCTTGACCTGAATCAAGTGATGCACGGGGCCGAACAGCGACAATTTGATGCATGTCATTCGCCCATCCGTACCCACAAGCCTGTCTTACAGGCAGATGAGGCGATATGCTCAAACCTAACCCAGCCCCTGTGCCTATGAACCCGCTCACCATCAAAGTCGCCTGCTCTAACTGCAACCTGCGCGAGCTGTGCATGCCGGTTGGCCTGAGCGAAGACCAACTGCAACGCATTGACGAAGTCGTTGCCGTCCGCCGCAAGATCAAACGGGGCGGAACGCTGTTTCGCAACGGCGAAGCCTTCACATCGCTCTATGCCATCCGCACCGGCTTCTTCAAGACCTGTGTAGCCACCGAAGACGGACGCGACCAGGTCACTGGTTTCCAGATGGCGGGCGAGATTATCGGCCTGGATGGCATCGTGAACGATCACCATACCTGCGACGCAGTGGCCCTGGAAGACGCAGAAGTCTGTGTCATGCCCTTTGACCGCATCGAAGAACTGTCCCGCGAGGTCACCGCGCTGCAACACCATGTGCACAAGATCATGAGCCGCGAGATCGTGCGTGAGCATGGGGTGATGCTGCTCTTGGGCAGCATGCGCGCCGAGGAACGCCTGGCAGCGTTTCTGCTGAACCTTGTGCAGCGCTTGCATGCCCGTGGGTTTTCACAGTCCGAACTCGTACTGCGCATGACGCGTGAGGAAATTGGCAGCTACCTGGGGCTCAAGCTCGAAACCGTGAGCCGCACATTTTCCAAGTTTGTGGAAGAAGGTATTGTCGAGGTCAAGCAGCGCCATGTGCGCATCCTGGAAACCGATGCGCTCAAGCGCATCGTGAACAACCAGCAGGCCTGCCACTGACCAAGGCGATGCGTTGGCGGCGGCCTCTCTCCAGATCTACCGGCCAGCTATCGCAGCCCATCAAGGGCAAGATGAAGTCTTTCGACAGTCATCGGGGCGATCCCCTTCGGGGACCGGGCAGCGGTTGAGTTCAAAGGGCGACATCGCCAACAATGTCGTCAATGCGCTGGACGCCATGGTGATCATCCAGAACGCGAAAAAAGCAAGCGTGTAGACGCCCTGACGCGACAACGCCAACGGCTGCCCAAACCAGTGCAAGTCCTGCGGATCCACCATCGCAAAAACCAGCACCTCCATGACGCCTGCCATCAAGAAGGCGGGCCATGCAATCCACATCAGGCGTTGCGTCCACATTGATTTTTCTCCTGGTAAGGCCGCGCAGACAAACCGCACGGCCAGGGGGTGTTCAGCGCGGCTGGTCCTGGACCGGAGTGGCCGCATGGTTGCGGCCTTTCATCGCGGGAGCCAGGCTCTTGTGTGGAGCCTCCAGCGTCTTGTTGATCTCGATGCCCTGGCGGTAATAGTCCTCGGCGATCACGGGGTCGGGACGCGAAATCGCCAGCCAGAGGGTGACAAAACCCGCAATGATCACGATCACAGGACCGGCGATGATCAACCAGACATGGCCGAACTTCCACCATGGCGCCGTAGCGGAAGGGGCAGTGCCGAGGGCTGAACTGGATGGCATGTGATGACTCCTCAAAAATATTCTTCGTCAAAGCAAGGCCCACCAAGACCTTGCACCAGTGTGCACGCGCGTTACCGCGGCACCAGAAACACGGATTTCTCAGTCACATGGGCGGCCCCGCCGAGTGCCTGCACGTCGAACTGCACAGCGTGCGATCCTGAAGGCGCCGAACCATACGGTATCTGCAGTCGGACAGCCACCCACCGGGACTCCGCCGCTCCGATTTCCACCTCAGCATCGGACGCCACTTCCAGCCCTTCAAGGCCACGCGCACCGATGCGATAGCGTTGGGGTCCTTCGGTTGCATTCATGATCTGCAGGCGGTAGATGTTCTCCAGCTTGCCACCGGCGACGATGCGAGAGAGCGCAGCGCGGTCACGCACAACATCGACCTTGAGCGGCGTGCGCGTGACAAGGCTCGCCATCATGCCCACGCACAGGGCTACCAGCACTGCGCTGTAGATCAGCACACGCGGCCGGAGTACCCGGCGCAGGATCTGCGACTGGCTCCACCGCTGCGCCACGCCGTTCTGTGTGGAAAACCGGATAAGCCCCTTTGGGTAGTGCATCTTGTCCATGACCGTGTTGCAAGCATCCACGCACAACCCGCAACCAATGCACTCATACTGCAGCCCCTTGCGGATGTCGATGCCCACGGGACATACCTGCACGCACAGCGTGCAGTCAATACAGTCGCCCAGACCTTTGGCCTTGTGATCGATGTTCTTGTTTCGCGGGCCGCGCGGTTCGCCCCGCTCCACGTCATAGCTGACGATCAGCGTGTCCTTGTCGAACATGGCGCTCTGAAAGCGCGCATAGGGGCACATGTATTTGCACACCTGCTCGCGCATGTAGCCCGCATTGCCATACGTGGCAAAGCCGTAGAACAGCACCCAGAATATCTGCCAGCCCCCCTGCATCACCAGCAACTCCGCACCAAGCTCACGGATGGGCACAAAATAGCCCACGAACGTAAACCCAGTCCACAGCGCCACCGCGATCCAGATCACCTGCTTGAAGAACTTCTTGCGGACTTTCTCGAAGGTCCATGGGCCGTTGTCCAGCCGTAGTCGGGCACTGCGATCACCTTCGATCTTGTGCTCGATCCACATGAACATTTCGGTATAGACCGTTTGCGGGCACGCAAATCCGCACCACAACCGCCCCGCCACCGCCGTAAACAGGAACAGCGACAGCGCAGAAATGATGAGCAGGCCCGTGAGGTAGATGAAATCCTGGGGGTACAGAACCAGGCCGAAGATGTAAAACCGCCGAGCCCCCAGGTCAAACAGCACCATCTGGCGCTGCCCCCATTCAAACCACGGCAGCCCGTAAAAAACGAGCTGCGTGAGAAACACCATGCCCCAGCGCCAGCGTGCAAACACGCCACTGATGGAGCGTGGATAGATTTTCTTTTGCGCCTCGTAGAGAGACACAATCTCGCCCTGCGACGAGCCATCGGATGCAATCGGTGAAATCGGGATGACCTTGCGAGCGGGCTCGCTGGGTGGCTTCATGGTGGTGTCGATCCGTTTGCTTCGAAGTACTCAGTTCAAACAATCCTTGGAGTGGCACCAAAGTACCCTCCAAGGTTTAACGTGCAGGGCACCTACTTGCCGTTCGACAGGCCCCAGACGTAGGCCGACAGTACACCGATCTGAGCTTCTGTGAGCTTGTCCGCCTGAGCGGGCATCTGGTTGACCTTGCCGTTGTTGACCATGGCAGTAATGGCCGCCTCGCCCCAGCCATGCAGCCAGATGTCATCTGTGAGATTCGGGGCACCCAGTGCCTGATTGCCCTTGCCGTCCATACCGTGGCAGGCTGCGCATGCCGTGAACTTGGACTTGCCCAGTGAAGCACGCAGCGAATCGTGGGGGCTACCAGACAGACTCAGCACGTAGTGTGAGAGATTGCGCACATCTTCAGGGGAACCCACTGCCGCAGCCATGGGAGGCATGTTGCCGACGCGACCTTTCTCGATCGTTTCCCGGATCTTCTCGGGCGCGCCGCCATGAAGCCAATCGCCATCGGCCAGATTGGGGAAGCCCTTGCTACCCCGGGCATCCGAGCCATGGCATTGCGCACAGTTGTTCATGAACAGGCGCTCGCCAATGGCCTGTGCCTGTGGGTCCTTGGCAATGTCTTCCGGCTTCATCGAAGTAAAGCGGGCATACAGCGGCTCCAGTTCGGTCTTGGCTTTGGCCATCTCGGCTTCGTATTCGCCCTTTTGCGTCCAGTTGAGCTTGCCGGTAAAGCTGCCGAGACCTGGGTAGGCCGCCAAATAGCCAAAGCCGAAGACGATGGTGATGACGAACAACCACACCCACCAGCGCGGCAGGGGGTTGTTCATCTCGACCAGGTCCTCGTCCCAGACGTGGCCAGTGGTGTTGTCAGCGGTGGCCATCACCTTCTTGCGGCCCGCCATCCACAGCAGGATGCCGCAGGCGATGATGCCGACCAGGGTCAGTGTGGTCACAAAGACCGACCAGAAATTGCTGGTGAAGTCACTCATGGGGTGTTCTCGTTCTGGTGGGATCAATCTTGTTCAAAGGGCAGCCGCGCGGCCTCGTCAAACCGGGCCTTGTTGCGGCCCCGATAGGCCCAGACCCAAATGCCGACAAAGCAGGCCATCGATGCCAGCGTGGCAACGATGCGCATGGTGGTGATGTCCATGGCGAATCTCCTTTACTTGAGCGCGCGGCCCATGACTTGCAGATACGCGATCAGCGCTTCCATCTCGGTCTTGCCCTTGACGTCGGCGGCAGATGCAGCGATCTGCTCGTCGGTGTAAGGCACCCCCACCGTGCGCAAGGCCTTCATGCGGGGGGCCACACTGGCGGGTTCCACGGCATTTTTTTCCAACCAGGGGTAGGCGGGCATGTTCGACTCGGGCACCACGTCGCGCGGATTGTTCAGGTGGATGCGATGCCATTCATCGCTGTACTTGCCCCCTACGCGGTGCAGGTCGGGGCCCGTGCGCTTGCTGCCCCATTGGAAGGGGTGGTCATACACAAACTCACCCGCCACCGAGTAATGCCCGTAGCGCAGCGTTTCAGCGCGGAAGGGGCGGATCATCTGCGAGTGGCAGTTGTAGCAACCTTCACGGATGTAGATGTCACGGCCCACCAGTTGCATGGCGTTGTAGGGCTCGACACCCTTGACCGCTTCGGTCGTAGACTTCTGGAAGAACAGCGGGACGATCTCTACGAGGCCACCAATGGCGATCACCAGTAGGATCAGCACGATCATCAGGAAGTTGTTGGTCTCCACCTTTTCATGGGAGAAGCCGGTCGAATTCGATGGGTTGTTGTTAGACATGAGTTATCTCCTTCGGCTCAGGCGTGGGCCGCATTCACGGCAGGGATCGCCACCTTGACCGAACGGCCGGAGATCGCAGTCACCCACACGTTCCAGGCCATCACTACCATGCCGCCCAGGTACAGCAGACCACCGGCCACACGGATCACATAGAACGGATAGGTCGCCTTCACGCTTTCCACAAAGGTGTAGGTGAGCGTGCCGTCGGGGTTGATGGCGCGCCACATCAGGCCCTGCATCACACCAGCGATCCACATCGCGGCGATGTACAGCACGATGCCGATGGTGGCCATCCAGAAGTGCAGCTCGATTGCCTTGATGGAGTGCATTTTTTCGCGGCCGAACAGGCGGGGCACCAAGTAGTACAGCGAGCCCATGGAGATGAGGCCCACCCAGCCCAGCGCGCCCGAGTGGACGTGGCCCACGGTCCAGTCGGTGTAGTGACTGAGGGCGTTGACGGTCTTGATGGACATCATCGGACCTTCGAACGTGGACATGCCGTAGAACGACAGCGACACGATCAGGAAGCGCAGGATGGGGTCGTCGCGCAGCTTGTGCCAGGCGCCCGACAGCGTCATCACGCCGTTGATCATCCCGCCCCAGCTGGGGGCCAGCAGGATCAGCGAGAACACCATGCCCACCGATTGCGTCCAGTCGGGCAGCGCGGTGTAGTGCAGGTGATGGGGGCCAGCCCACATGTACGTGAAGATCAGCGCCCAGAAGTGCACGATGGACAGGCGGTAGCTGTACACCGGACGGCCTGCCTGCTTGGGAATGAAGTAGTACATCATCCCGAGGAAACCAGCGGTCAGGAAAAAGCCCACCGCATTGTGGCCATACCACCACTGCACCATGGCGTCCTGCACGCCGGCATAGGCCGAGTAGCTCTTCATGAAGCCCGCAGGAATCGCAGCGCTGTTGACCACATGAAGCAACGCCACGGCCAGGATGAACGCGCCGAAGAACCAATTGGCCACGTAGATATGTTTGACCTTGCGCACGCCGATCGTGCCAAAGAACACGATGGCGTAGGACACCCAGACCAGCGTGATCAGGATGTCGATGGGCCATTCAAGTTCTGCGTATTCCTTGCCGGACGTGTAGCCCAGCGGCAGGCTGATGGCTGCGGCCACGATGACCAGCTGCCAACCCCAAAACGTGAACGCCGCAAGCGGCCCGGCGAACAGGCGGACCTGGCTCGTGCGCTGCACGACGTAATAGCTGGTGGCGAACAGCGCGCAGCCGCCGAACGCGAAGATCACCGCGTTGGTGTGCAGCGGGCGCAAGCGCCCATAGCTGAGCCACGGAATGCCGAAGTTGAGCTCAGGCCAGGCAAGTTGGGCGGCAATGATGACGCCCACCAGCATGCCAACCACCCCCCAAACCACGGCCATGATAGAAAACTGCCGCACCACCGTATCGTTGTAGTGCGCAGCACTTGTTTTTGGAGAATCCATCGGGCACCTCTTTGTAATGCAGTAAGAGTTTGTTGCAGTCGGGGCTATCGGGCATTGACACAAGTCAACCGTCTCGGAGAATGCGCTCGCCCTCTTGTTCCACGCTCTCGAACTGGCCGTGGTACACCGCCCACCACAGCCCTCCCAGAATCAAAAGAACCAGCATTACGGACAGCGGAATCAGGAGATAAAGGATGTCCATCAGACAGGCTCCAGGGTTGTCTTCGAAAGATCCAGGGACGGCTGCAATGCACTGCTGGCAGAAAGGACTGAGGAAGGAGACAGAGCCCCCTCCTCCTTCCGCAGCATCTCCTGCATCCCGGGCAGCGGAGGCAGGTCACGTGCGAGACGTGCCGCATTGAGCACCACCAACAATGAGCTCAGCGCCATGCCCAGCCCGGCCAGCCAGGCAGGCATCCAGCCCACCACCGCCAGCGGAACGCACAACGCGTTGTAGCCCGCCGCCCACCACAGGTTCTGGCGCACCACGCGCAAGGTGCGGCGCGCCAGCAGCACGGTCTGTGGCACCAAAGCCAGGCTGTCGCCCAGCACCACAAAATCGGCCTGCGACTGCGCCAGCGGCACTGCGCGGCCAAACGCAAAGGACACGTGCGCACCGGCCAGCACCGGGCCATCGTTCAAACCGTCGCCCACCATGGCCACCTGGTGGCCAGCAGCCTGCAGCGCCTGCAATGCAGCCAGCTTGCCCTGCGGCGTGCACTCGCCCGCCGCCTGCGCAATGCCTGCCTGTGCCGCCACACGCTGCACCGCGCCCATGCGGTCGCCCGACAGCAATTGCACCGCCACGCCACCCTGCTCCAGCGCAGCCACCACGGCAGGTGCCTCAAGGCGCAGGTCTTCCACCAGGTCGAAACGGGCCAGCTCTGACACCGTGCCATCGGCATGTTGTTCCGACAGCACCACCTGCAGCGCGGTACTGGCATCGTCCGCCGCCACGCCTGCGTGGTGCGCAGATCCGAGTCGGACCTTGCGCGCGGGCTGGACTGCGTTCCTGGTGTCGCACACCATGGCTACCAAACCCAACCCCGCGTCCTCCTGCAAACCAGCCACCCCCCAGCGACCATCACTCGCCGTAGCGGCCGCCACCACCGCGCGCGATGCCGGGTGCATCGAGTGGCGCGCCAGGGAAGCAGCCAGGGACAGCGTTTCCTCGGCGTTCCACCCACTGGCCGTGCGCACGGCCCGCAGCGCCATGCCGTCCCGCGTGAGCGTCCCGGTCTTGTCGAACACCACGGTGTCCACGCGGGCCAGCGCCTCCAGCCCTTGCAGGTTGCGCACCAACACGCCGTGGCGTGCCAGCGTGCCAGCGGCCGTCAGCATCGCCACCGGGGTCGCCAGCGACAGCGCACAGGGGCAGGTGACGATGAGCACGGCCACCGCCACCATGAGCGCATGCCCTGGGTCAGACGGCCACCAGTACACCGCAGCCAAGCCCGCCGCCACCAGCACCGCCAGCAAAAAGGGGCGGGCAATGCGGTCAGCCAATTGGGCAAGGCGTGGCTTCTGCAACGACGCGCTTTCCATAAGCGCCACGATCTGCGCAAAGCGGGTCTGCCCGCCCGTGCCTTCTACATGCACCTCCACCGGCGCCTGCAGGTTGTAGCTGCCCGCCGTGACCACGCTACCCTCAGCGCGCGCCACGGGGGTGGACTCACCCGTCAGCAAGGACTCATCCGCATGGGTGTTGCCCAGGGTGATGCGCCCATCGGCCGGAAACGCCTCACCCGGCAACACACGAATGGTGTCACCCACCACGACGCGGCGCGTGGCCACGCGCACAAAGCTGCCATCGGCCGCGCGCCGCTCCACGCTGTCGGGCAGGCGGTTCATCACAGCCTCCAGCGCACCGGCCGTGCAGTCGCGCAGGCGCAGCTCCAGCCAGCGTCCGGTAAGCAGGAAGAAGACAAACATGGTCAAAGAGTCGTAGTACACCTCCCGGCCAAAGATGCCCGCGGGGTCGAAGGTGCCCGCGGTGCTCACGACAAAGGTGATGGCCATGCCCAGCGCCACGGGCAAATCCATACTCACCCGGCGCAGCCTGACGTCGCGCAGCGCGCTGGCAAAAAATGGGCCGCACGAAAACACCACCATGGGCAGCGTGATGACCCATGAGGCCCAGCGCAGCAGTTGCTCCATCTCGCCCGTCAAGTCCCCGGGCTGCGCCACATACGCGGGCCACGCATACATCATCACCTGCATCATGCAAAAGCCTGCCACCAACCAGCGCCACAGGGCGCGGCGGCTCTCGCGCTGGCGCTGCTCGCGGACAAAGGCATCCATGGCGGGCATGGCGCGGTAGCCCGCCTTGTGCACGGCCTCCATCCACTGCGAGGGCTGCACCTGCGAGGGTTGCCACACCACACGCGCGCGGCGCGTGGCGGCACTCACGTCTGCCTGCAATACGCCAGGCACCCTCCGCAGGGCATCCTCAATAGTGAGCGCGCAGGCCGCGCAGTGCATCCCCTCCAGCACCACGTGGGAGTCCCAGGCGCAAGTGGCAGGATCTGCGGGTGCCTTGTCCGCTGGCGCAAGGGGGCGACTGAACGTCGGCCACTCCTGCGGATCATCCAGCAGCATGGCCTGCGCGGGGGGCTCCGCACCAGGGACAGCACCAAGCGCATGCACCGGGGATGGGGCCGGCGCACCGGGTCGAAACATTGACATGGTTCAAGCCTATCGTTCGGACATGACACGTACATTGACCTGCATCAAGTCCCGGAACATGATTCATCCTAAGCTCGTTCCATCACTTTGAGGAGATCTTTTATGTACAAGCGCATCCTGATCGCAACGGACGGCTCACCCCTCTCGGACAAGGCCGTGGAACATGGGTTGTCCCTGGCCGCCCTCACCGGCGCATCTGCGGTAGCCCTCAAGGTGGTGCCACGCTACCCACGCAGCTACTTCGAAGGCGGCATGCCCGTCGATACGAATGACGTGAAACGCATCGAATCGCAATGGGGCGACGCGGCCCAGGCCATGGTCGATGGCGTGAAAGCCCAGGGCGGCGCCCAGGGGGTGACAGTCAAGGCCGTCATCGCCAAATCCGACCTCGTGGCCGAGGCCATCATCTCGGCCGCCAAGAAGCACAAGTGCGACCTGATCGTGATGGCTTCCCACGGCCGCAAGGGCCTCAAGCGCCTGCTGCTGGGCAGCGAAACGCAGCATGTGCTGACGCACTCGCACATCCCTGTGCTGGTGCTGCGTTAAGTATCAAAACAGATGCTAGCGCTTATCCACCAAGCGTTACAAGCTATTAAATAGATAGCAATTCCCGCTAAGGCGCAACGCCTTAGCGGGGTTTTTTCATGGCCGGCTGGATTGCGAGCGGCTCAGTGATTGCCCAAATACAACTGAGCCATGCGCTCATCGGCCAGCAGCCCGTGTGCGGGGCCCTGCAGCACGCACCGCCCCTGGTCCAGGATGTAGCCCTGCTGGCTGATCTGCAGCGCCTGGCGCGCGCGCTGCTCCACCATCAGCACCGCCACGCCTGCGGCGGGCAGCTTCTGCACCATGTCAAATACCTTGCCGACAAGTGACGGTGCCAGCGCCGCCGTGGGCTCGTCCAGCACCATGATGCGCGGCGATGGCATGAGGGCCCGCGCAAAGGCCAGTTGCTGGCGCTCGCCGCCCGAAAGGTTGCTGGCGGGCTGAGGCAATCGTTCCACCAGCGCCGGAAAGTCGGCCAGCACCTCGTCCATGCGGCGCTTGATGTTTGCCACGCCGCGCACCACCAACAGGTTCTCCCGCACGGTGAGCGACGGGAACACATTGGCCACCTGCGGCACGTAGGCCAGCCCTGCGTCAAAGCGGTCTTCGGCCGACAAGGCCGTGATGTCGCGCCCACCCAGGTGGATGGTGCCCGCCACCCGTGGCAACAGGCCCAGCAGCGCCTTCACCAGCGTGGATTTGCCCGCACCGTTGGTGCCCGCAATGGTCACGATCTCGCCCGGCGCCACGGTCAGGTCAATGCCGTGGATGATGTCCACCTCGGAATACCCGCCGCGCAATTGCGCGATCTGCAGCAAGTTGTCTGCGCCGCTCATACCACCCCTCCCATATAGGCTTCCTGCACGCGTGGGTCGTCCAGCACCGTGTGCGGGTCGCCCTCGGCCAGGATGGAGCCCCGGTCCATCACGATCATGCGGTTGGAGAGCGACTTGAGCGCCTGCAGGTGGTGCTCGATCACGATGAACGCAATGCCCTGCCCGTTCAGCTCGCGCACGCGGTCACAAATCTCTTCGATCAGCACCGGGTTCACCCCGGCAAACGGCTCGTCTAGCAGGATGCAGCGCGGGTCCAGCATCAGCACCCGGCCCAGCTCCACCAGCTTCTTCTGCCCGCCCGACAAGCCCCCCGCCTTCACATCGCGCACCCGCGCCAGGTTCAAAAACTGGAGGATGCGGTCCGCCTTGGCAGACAGCTGCGCCTCGTGCTCGCGCAGGCTGCGCGTCTGGAAGAAGGCATTCACCAGCCGCTCCCCCTGCGGGTTGGCGGCGGCCGCCATCAGGTTCTCGTGCACCGTGAGGCTCTTGAACTCGCGCGGAATCTGGAACGTGCGCACCAGCCCCAGCCGCGCGCGGCGGTAGGGGGGCATGCGGGTGATGTCCTGCCCCTCAAACTGGATCTGCCCCGCGTCCGCTGGCTGCTGCCCGGCAATGGCGGCAAACAGCGTGCTTTTGCCCGCACCGTTGGTGCCTGCAATGCCCAAAATCTCGCCCGCACCCAATTGCAGCGACACACCGTCCACCGCCTTGAAGCCCCCGAATTGCCGCGTGACGGCCTCCACCTTCAGCATCGTTGTTGCGGTCATTGGGTTTTGCCTCCAAACAGGCCGTTGGGCTTGTACAGGGTGACCAGGATCAGCGCCAGGCCCACCGCCGCCAGGCGCAGGCTGGCCATGCCAACTTCTGACACGCCCGGCACCCAGTCCTTGGCAAAGCGCGAGCCCTCCAGAAACACCATGAGCAGCAGCGAGCCAAACACCGCGCCGCGCACCGTGCCTGAGCCGCCCATCACCAGTCCCATCCACACATAGAACGTGATGAGCGGGATGAACTGCTCTGGCGTGATGAAGGTGATGAAGTGCGCATAGAACGCCCCTGCCACACCCGCCAGCGCCGCCCCCAGCATGAACACCTGCACCTTGAACCAGGCAGGGTCCTTGCCCAGGGCCGACAACGCGGGCTCATCGTCGCCAATGGCCTTGAGCAGCCGCCCAAACGGGCTGGCCGCCAGGCGCACCGTGCCCCAGGCCACCACAACGACCACCGCCAGCAGCGTGGCAAAAATTGCCATGTCCGACACACCGCTGCCCCAGGACGCAAACAGCTTGGGCAAGCCGGGCAAGCCCTGCACGCCCTTGGTCAGCCAGCTTTCTTGCTGGATGGAGATGCGCACCGCCTCCGAAAAACCCAGCGTCACGATGGCCAGGTAGTCGTCCCGCAAGCGCAGCGACAGCAGGCCAATAGGCAGCGCCAGCAAGCCCGAGAGCACGGCCGCCGCCACAAAACACAGCACCAGCGGCACGCCTTGCAGCGCCAGCAGGCCTGATGTGTAGGCGCCCACGGCAAAGAACGCCACGACGCCAAAGTTGACCAACCGGGTCAGGCCGAACTGCAGGTTCAGGCCCAGCGCCAGCAGGCAGTAGATAAGGGCCACAATGCCAATGGCACACAGGTAAGCAATCATCGGTCGAACTCCTTACCGCACCAGCTGCACGCGGCCCATGATGCCCGCCGGGCGCACCAGCAGCACCAAGGCCAGCACCACAAACGACAGCACCAGCTTGTACGACGGCCCCATCAGCGGCACCGCCAGCTCTTGCGCCACGCACAGCAGCAGCGCACCCAGCACCGCGCCCACCGGGCTACCGATGCCGCCCAGCACCATGGCGGCAAACGCGGGAATCAGGCTCTCCCACCCCATCTCGGGGCTGACCACGGCCTTCATGCCCAGCAGTACGCCGCCCAGCGAGGACAACGCGCCCACCAGCAACCAAAGGCTCAGCATCAACCCATTGGCACGGATTCCGCTGGCCCGCGCCAGGTCCGCACTGTCGGCCACGGCACGCAGCTGGCGGCCAAAGCTGGTGCGGTAGATCAGCACAAACACCACCAGCAGGCAAACGGCGGCCACCGCCGCAATGGCCAGGTCGGTGGGCAACACGCGAATGCCGCCAAAGTTCCAGGCGCGCACCAGGGGCAGGTCAAACGTACGCTGGTCATGCCCGGCAAAGAAACCGATCAGGCTGCGCAGCAGAAACCCGAGGCCAATGGCCGCGAGCATGGACGACACCATGGGCCGCCCGGCCAGCTTGCGAAAGATCAGCGTGTACGAGCCCGCCGACACCACGGCCGTGACCACCATGCTGATGAGCGCCGCCGCCCACAGCGGCCAGCCCCCCAGCAGCTGCACCGCCACGGCAGCGTAGGCGCCAGTGGTGAGCATGTCGCCCGTGGCTGCGTTGGGAAAGCGGTTGACGCCCATCACCAGGGTCATGGCCAGGGCAGGCAGTGCCACCACCAGGCCTTCGATCAATCCGTTGATCAGCAGGTTTACAAAGTCGATCCAGGTCATTGCGTCATTCCGTCATCCCGTGCACATCTGCGCTGTGCGCCGCAAAAAAATGCCCGGGGCCTGCACCTGGCAGGCGCACCGGGCGCGGTCCATCACATCGTGATGGACACCACGTCGCGCCGCACCAGCTGGCCCTTTTCGATGATGAACACGCCAAAGTCCGGCGTCACATCGCCCGCCTTGTCAAAGTCCAGCTTGCTCGATGCGCCTTCGTAGTTCACCTTGGCCTTTTTGGCCAGTTGCGCCTTGCCTTCGGCAAAGGTGAACACGGCCGTGCCGGGGGCGTTGGAGACATCGCGCAGCTTGGCGTTGATCTGCTCTACCGTGGCCTTGGGACCAGCAGCCTCCATGGCCAGCGCCAGCGAGATCACCATGTCGTACGCCATGGCTGCGTAGATGTTGGTGGAGGCTGCCTTGCCCGTGGCCTTGGTGAAGGCGGCATCAAATTGGGCGTAGGAGGCGCTCTTTTCGTTGGACACCGTGTCCACCGAAATGATGCCCTCGCACACCTCTGCGCCCAGGGCCTTCACCAGATCGGGGTTGGCCGCCCAGCCGGGGATGATCCACTTGGTGTCCGCACCGGACTGGAACCACTCGCGCAGGATGATGGTGGTGTCGGGCAGGTACGAGCCCATCACGATCACATCGGGCTTGGCCGCCAGAATCTTCTGCAGCTCGCTGCGGTAGCTGGGGCGGCTGGGCTCGTACGTGACGTGCGCCGCCACCTTGCCGCCGCGTTTCTCCCAGGCCTTGGTGAAACCTTCCACGTTGCCCAGGCCGGATGCGTTGTTGAACGCCATCGTGGCCGGGCGCTTGAAGCCGCGCTTGGAGCAGATCTCGGCAAAGGCAGCGCCAAAGCGGTCGTTGGTGGCCTGAAAGCGCCACACCAGGTCCTTGGTGTCCAGCGTGGAAATGGCGGGCGCGCCCGACACGTTCATCTGGATGATGCCTGCCGCGTCGGTCAGCGGCATCACTGCCAGCGTCACGCCCGAGGCCCAGGTGCCCAGCACCGCCTGCACCTTGTTCACCTCGATCAGCTTCTTGGCGGCCAGCACGGCCGCGTCGGGCTTGGTCTGGTCGTCCTCGGTGAAGAGTTCCAGCTTGCGTCCACCGGCACCGCCCGCGGCATTGACCTCATCCACGGCCAGGCGAATGGCCTGCTGCATGCCCGGGCCGTAGGGGCTGCCTGCACCGGTGATGGGCGTGAGCGAGCCAATCCGAAATACCTCACCTTGCTGGCTGAAACCGATGGAGGGAAGGAACTGCAGAGCCGCTGCGGCGCCGCCGAGCTTGACGAAATTTCTACGTTGCATGGTGATCTCCGGTAGGGGGGATGGGGGTGAGGGGATGAAAGGAACTCAAAGGGTGTTCTTGACCCACACGCCGTCCTTGGCGATGGCGCGAATGCGCTCGCCCTGGTTCAGCAGGCAGGTGATGTCGGTGAGCGGGTTGCCATCGACCAGCAAGATGTCGGCAATGGCACCGGCCGTGACTTCGCCCAGCTGGCCTTGCTGGCCCAGAATCTCCGCGCCAATCAGCGTGGCCTGCTGCAGCACCGGGCCGTTGCCCAGAATCTCCGCGCGCAGGCGCAACTCGTCCGACTGCAGGTAATGCGTCTCGGCCAGCAAGTCGCTGCCCAGGCCCATCTTCACGCCCGCCTTGGCCAGGATCTCGATGGCCTGCTTGCCCTGGCCCCGCACCGAATCGATCTTGGCAATCGACACCGCAGGCAGGCCATAACGCTCGCCCTCGTTGGCCAGGCCCTCGTAGGTGATGAGCGTGGGCACCATGAAAGCCCCCATCTCGGCCATGAACTCTGCCGTGGGCGCATCCACCAGATTGCCGTGCTCGATGGTACGCACGCCGCAGCGCACGGCGCGGGCGATGGCGCGGGGCGTGTAGGCGTGGGCCATGACATAGGTGTTGGCATTGGATGCCTCTTCCACAATGGCGTGCAGCTCGGCCTCGGAATAGCCCAGGTTGCCAATCGGGTCGTTGGGCGAGGCCACGCCGCCCGAAGCCATCACCTTGATCTGCGTGGCGCCCTTCAGAATTTCTTCACGCACCGCCAGGCGGCAAGCATCCACGCCATCGACCACGCGGCCGATGTTGCCGAGCTTGTAGGCGCACGAACACACATCCAGGTCATCGTTGCGCTGACGGAAATCCGCATGCCCGCCGGTTTGCGACAGCGCCTTGCCCGCAGGGAAGATGCGCGGCCCCTGCACCAGCCCCGTGCGCACCGCCTCGGCCAGCGACCAGTCGGCGCCGCCCGCATCACGCACGGTGGTGAAACCCCGCTCCAGCATGCCCTTCATGATGGGCAGCGAGCGCATCATGGTGAACACGTTGGGCATCTTGGCCACGGCACCCAGGTTGAACGAAGACGCCACCACGTGCACGTGGCAGTCGATCAGGCCGGGCATCAGGGTCATGCCCTTGGCGTCGAGCGTGGTGGTCCCTTCTGGCACCTGCAGGTCGGTGCCTACCGCTGCAATGCGGCCGTCCTGCACCAGAACGGACAGGCCGGTGCGCAGTGTGAGCGCGTGGACATCCAGCACACGGCTGTTTTCAATCAACAAAGAGGTCATGAGATTCGTCAAAGTGGGCGCGATGGCTTCAAAATTACTCATAGCCTGCTTTTTCAGAGGGCCATGAAGACCATCAAGCATCCATCTGGTGCATTGCAGCATCTACAGAGTGTGGCGCTTGACACGTTGCTGTCACAGGACGCATTTATCGGGCCAATTGCCCATATTCGCAACGCCTAAAATCTCACCATCCCATGAGCCCTACTCATATCCCCTAGGCTACATCTATGCGCCGCCTGTGCCCCACCATCTCTGAGCTGAACGCCTTTCACTCCGCCGCCAAGCACCAGGCCTTCACCATGGCCGCGCGCGAGCTGTGCGTGACGCAAAGCGCCATCAGCCGCCACATCGCGGCGCTGGAGGACTACCTGGGCCAGAAGCTGTTCATCCGCAAGGCCACGGGGTTAGAGCTGACCGAGGCAGGCGCTACCTACCTGAACGCCACCCGTCCGGCCATGGCCGCGCTGGAATCGGCCACGGCACAGCTCATGTCGTACGGGGGCGATGGTGGCTCGCTCAACCTGTCCGTGCCGCCCACGTTTGCGGCGCAGTGGCTGTTTCCGCGCCTGGGCCACTTCAAGCGCACGCTGCCGCAGGTGTCGCTGAACTTTGTGCGTTACCAGCACGCGCACGACTTTGCGACGCCGCACGAGTTCGACGCTGCCATCCAGTACGGCTACGGCAACTGGCCCAGCGCCAATGCGCGCTACCTGATTGGCAAGGAAACCAGCATCGTGTGCAGCCCGCAACTGCAGGCCGCCCTGCCCCTGAACACCCCGCAAGACCTGATGCGCGCCACGCTGCTGCAGCACATTGAGGTGCCTTTGGCCTGGCAGGACTGGATGGAAGCCAACGGCCTGGACGCGAGCGCCAGCCGGTTCGGGCCGGGCTTCAACCTGTATTCACTCATCATCCGCGCAGCGGTTTCAGGCTTTGGCGTTGGCATCGTGCCCACCTGCCTGGTGGAAGACGAATTGCAGGCAGGCACTCTCGTAGAGCCCCTGAAAGACCGCTTTGACAGCCCGCTGGGCTACTACCTGTGTGCGCCCACGGCACGCACCAATTTGTCGGTGTACCGGCTGGTGGCGGGGTGGCTGGAACACTGCTGCAACCATGCCGAGGACGCCGCGGCGCCAGCCGCTACGCCCTGCATTTTCTGCAACCCCCAGGCCTCTGCGGCGGGTTAGACGGCGGGGTGAGTGACCCCGCGCAGCTGGCGCAGCACACCCACCCTCGGGTCCACATCAGGCAAACAGCCCCTTGTGCTGATCCCGCAGCAGGTTCTTTTGCACCTTGCCCATGGTGTTGCGGGGCAGTTCGGGCACCACAAAACACTTCTTCGGGATCTTGAAGTTGGCGAGCTGCGACTTGAGCGACGCCACGATGGCCTCAGGGTTGAGCTGTGCGCCGGGCTTGGCAATCACCACGGCCACGCCCACCTCGCCAAAGTCGGGGTGTGGCACGCCCACCAGCGCACTTTCGGCCACGCCCGGCAGGTCGTTGATGTAGCCTTCGATCTCGGCCGGGTACACGTTGTAGCCGCCGCTGATGATGAGGTCCTTGCTGCGGCCCACGATGCTCACGTAGTCGCGCGCGTCCACCTTGCCCACGTCGCCGGTCTTGAACCAGCCGTCTTGCGTGAACTCTTCGGCCGTCTTCTCGGGCATGCGCCAGTAGCCCTTGAAGACGTTGGGACCCTTGACCTGGATGGCGCCGATCTCGCCCACGGGCAGCGGTTTGTTGGCGTCGTCCACCACGCGCAGGCCCACGCCGGGCAGCGGGAAGCCCACGGTGGCGCCGCGCCGCTCGGTCTGGCCGCCATGGCGCTTGTCAGCCGCGTAGGGGTTGGAGGTGAGCATGATGGTCTCGCTCATGCCATAGCGCTCCAGGATGGTGTGGCCGGTGCGCTGCTGCCATTCGTTGAAGGTCTCAATGAGCAGCGGCGCCGAGCCTGCGACGAACAACCGCATGTTCCTGGCGGCCTCTTTGTTCAGCCCCGGCTCGGCCAGCAGGCGCACATAGAGTGTGGGTACGCCCATGAAGACGGTGGCGCGGGGCATGGCAGCGAGCACGGCCTTGGGGTCGAACTTGCTGAACCAGATCATCTTGCTGCCATTGATGAGCGCGCCATGGATGGCCACGAACAGGCCATGCACGTGGAAGATGGGCAGCGCATGGATCAGCACATCACCACGGCCTTCAGGCCCTCCGGTAGCCGTCCAGCCCCAATAGTCCTTGAGCACCTGTGCGTTCGACAGCAGGTTGCCGTGCGTAAGCATGGCGCCCTTGCTGCGGCCCGTGGTGCCGCTTGTGTACAGGATGGCGGCCAGGTCGTCCGCCTTGCGCTGCACAGGCATGTGCCTGTCGCCATGGTGCGCGGCGCGGTCCAGCAGGCTGCCGGTGCGATCATCGCCCAGGGTGAATACATGCTGCGTGCCGAGCGTGAACGCTATCTTGGACACCCAGCCGAAGTTGCCAGGGCTGCACACCACCACCGCAGGCTCGGCGTTGCCGATGAAGTATTCAATCTCGGCGCTCTGGTACGCCGTGTTGAGGGGCAAAAACACATAGCCCGCACGCAAGGTGGCGAGGTACAGCAGCATCGCTTCGACCGACTTCTCGACCTGCACGGCCACGCGGCTGCCTTCAGGCAGTTTCAGCGCGGTGAGCAGGTTGGCGATGCGCGCGCTGGCGTGGTCCAGGTCGGCCCAGGTGTAGAGCAGCGGGGCGCCATCGGGCGCCGTTGTTTCGACGGCGGTGCTGTCCAGGTCTGCAGGGAAAGCTGCGCGCAGGGCGCTGAAGAGGTTGTGTTGGCTCATGGCAGTGGTGCAAAGTTGCAGAGTTGCAAAAGGTCAGATCAACAAAAAAAATGGGCAAGGCCCGTCAGAACACGGGAGCGCGTTTTTCAAGAAACGCGGTGATGCCTTCTCGGTGCTCGGCGCTGTCCGCATACGCGTAGGGATTGGGCGGATCGAATGCTATATTTTTCATAGCATTTTGCGCTTTACCATCAAGCGCCAGGGGCACTTTTAATGCTCGAAATGTTTGTTTGTTCATGCGGGCCGCCTGGGGTGCCAATGCTGCAATGCGCTGCGCGCTGCCCAAGGCCTCGGTGGCCACCCTGTCGTCGGCCACCACCCGGCTTAAGAAACCCCGCTCCAGCATGTCGGCAGCACTGAAGGTGGCGGCTTCCAGCAGCATCTGCCGGGCCGTCATGTCGCCCAGGGCACCGGCCACCAACTGCGCCTCGCGCGGGGCCATGGGGAAACCGAGCTTGGCGATGGGGGCACCAAATCGGGCGGCGCTGCCCGCAACACGGATGTCGCAGCAGCTGGCAATCTCCACCCCAGCGCCCATGCAGGCACCGCTGATCTGGGCCACGACGGGCACGTCGCACAAAAGCATGGCGTTCAGCCCGCCCCAGACATCGTTCTCATGAAAGTCGCGCAAGGCAGCCGCGTCAAACCGAAAACCCGGGTATTCCGAAATGTCCCCGCCCGCACAGAAGGCATCGCCCTCACCCGCGATGAGCACACAGCGCACATCGCTGCGGCGCTGGATGTCTTCAAACACCTCGCGCAGCTGCCGCCACATGCCCCGCGACATCGCGTTCA
This sequence comes from Acidovorax sp. Root267, assembly GCF_001429215.1. Taxonomy (NCBI): domain Bacteria; kingdom Pseudomonadati; phylum Pseudomonadota; class Betaproteobacteria; order Burkholderiales; family Comamonadaceae; genus Acidovorax; species Acidovorax sp. Root267. Next base: position 248,469 of record NZ_LMJC01000031.1, on the reverse strand, counting down.
GCCGCCCAGCATGGCGCAAGGTGACATGCACCACACCACGCTCACCGGCATCCATCAACACTTCACCCGACATATTCGTTGTCCATCACGATTGCAAAGTCCACGCCCCACAACAACTGGCGCAACGCCATCGCCAGTGCCACCGTGGAACTGGCTCTGCCAGGCCACGGGTGGCATCCCCCTCAGGGGGATGGCGCGAAGCGCCTCAGGAGGTTAATCAAGTTTTGCGCCAGAAGCCTTCACCACCGCCGCCCAGCGCTTGACCTCGCTGCTGACCATGGCGGCAAACTGCGGCTGGGTCAGGCCGCCGTATTCGGCGCCGTTGTTGGCCCAGATGGTCTTGAGCTCTTCTGCGCCCCCCAGCTTGCGCACTTCATCCACGATGCGCGCCTGCACGTCAGCGGGTGTGCCCTTGGGCGCCCACAGGCCGTACCAGGTGGTCACGGTGTAGTCGGGCAAGCCCACCTCGGAGGCACAAGGCACGTCCGGGAAGGCCGCGTTGCGCTTGGGGCCAGACACCATGAGCGCCTTGATGCGGCCGCTCTTGATGTGGGTGGCCGACGAGCCGAGGCCGTCAAACATCATGTCCACATTGCCACCGATAAGGTCTTGCAACGCGGGGCCCGCGCCCCGGTACGGGATGTGGGTGATGAAGGTGTTGGTCTGCTGCTTGAAAAGCTCACCGGCCAGGTGGTGCGACGTGCCCGCACCCGCCGAGCCATAGTTGAGCTTGGCGGGGTTGCGCTTCACGTATTCGATGAATTGCTGGAAGTTGCTGACCGGCACGTTCTTGGGGTTGACCACCACCACCTGGGGCACGTTGGCCAGCAGGAACAGCGGGATGAAATCCTTCTCGATGTCGTAGTCGAGCTTGGGATACATCGACGGCGCAATGGCGTGGTGCACAGCCCCCATGAAAAGCGTGTAGCCATCCGGCGCGGCCTTGGAAGCAAAGCTGGCCCCCACGGTGCCGCCCGCACCACCCCGGTTGTCAATCACGAGCGTCTTGCCAGTCACCTTGGAGAACTGCGCCGCCAGCGGGCGCGCAAAGGCGTCGGTGCCGCCGCCCGCAGGGAACGGTACCACCAGATTCACCGGCTTGGTCGGCCAGGCCGATGCCTGCGCCCATACAGGCCCGGCCCCCGTGGCCAGCCCCAGGCCTGTGGCAGCCGCCCCCAACAGCACATCTCGGCGCTGCATTCGCATGTCTTTCATTTCTTGTCTCCTGTCGTCGTTGTAAAAAGGGAATGCAGGACCCCACCATGCCAAGCACCACTCACACCGGCTGCTTGCCCGATGTGGCGCACCATTTTCTGCGCCAATGATGACGATGATGGCATTGCCCGGCAGCAGGGCCTGCGGTCAGTCGCGGCACAGGCTGTCGATGTCCCCCGACACCGGCACCTTGCCCTGCGCGAGCAAGCTGCGGTGCTTGTCGATGCGCTTCAAGTCGTACAGGTAATTCACCATCAACCCATACGATTGTTTCAGTCCTTTGTTGGACGGGTCTCCCGCCCAGTTCAGGCGCTCCACCCGCGCGCCATTGCCCAGGTGGAACCGGGCCACAGGGTCCACCGGTTTGCCCTCCTGCAGTTCACGGCCCAGGTAGCGCGCGGCGCACTCCATCAGCATCTGGCGCACGGGCGACTTGGCATCCAGCTCGGTGGCCTTGTCGAGCGCCGCCAGCAGGTGGGTCGCCTGGGGGGGCTCAAAGCCCACGGCGCGCCCCAGTTCGGAACGGCGCTTGTCGTCCAGGCGCTCCAGCATCGCACCCGCATGCTTGCCCAGCCAGGAGCGAAAGCCAGGGATGGGCGACAGCGTGGCAAAGGTGCGCAGCCGGGGAAACTCGGCAGTCAGGGTCTCCACCACATGCTTGATGAGCGAGTCACCAAAGCTCACACCGCGCAGGCCGGTCTGGGTGTTGCTGATCGAATAGAAGATCGCCGTGGTGGCGCGCCCGATGTCAGCCGGCGCCGCCGCTTCGTCCAGCAAAGGCGTGATGCTGGAAGAGATCTTGTCCACCAGCGCCACCTCCACAAAGATCAGCGGCTCGTCGGGCAGGCGCGGGTGAAAGAAGCCGTAGCAGCGGCGGTCGCTGTCGAGCCGATTCTTCAGGTCAGCCCAGCTGCGGATGTCATGCACGGCCTCGTACTTGATGAGCTTTTCGATCAGCGAAGCGGGCGAGTCCCACGACAGGCGGCGCAGCTCCAGAAACGCCACGTCGAACCAGGTCGAGAACAGGTGCTCCAGCTCGGCATCCAGCGCCAGCAGGCGCTTGTCGGCCTTGAGCAGGGGCAGCAGCTCGGCACGCATGTCGAGCAAGAAACGCATGCCTTCGGGGGACACCGAAAACCGCTGCAACAAGCGCGTGCGCGGCGACACCAGCGCACGGCGCAGACTGATCTCGGCCTGGCCCTCTTCGGCCGTTCCGGCCGCAGCCTCGTAACGCTGGCGGGCCGACTTGAAGCGCGTGGCGTCCGGCGCAAATTGCTCGCACATCAAGAGCCACATGTCGCGCCGCTCCTCAGGCTCGGCCTTGGCGTACCACTCGGCCACGGCCTGGGCGCGGCGCCCGCCTTCGAGTTCGCTGACCTGGGGCGCCACCACCTCCTGCAGATCGGTCAACAGGCGGCGCAGCGCACGGGGCGACAACGCCTCTTGCCCACGCCGCAGCGTGGCCTGCAGCCGCTCGTGCGTGGAGCGCGGCACGGCCACCTTGGCCACCACATCGGACACGGATTTGTCGAGCCCGGCCCGGGCTGGTCTGTCGGTCGCCTTGTCGCCAGCCTTGTCGCCCGTTTTATCGGAGGTCTTATCGGCTGATTTTTCTGCAGCCTTGTCTGCTGCAGGCGCGGCGGTGCGCAGGCGCGACACGCTGCGCGCGATCCATTCGGGGGTACTGTTCATCATGGTGTCAGCCTCGATTGCTGGTTGCGGGCTACGTCGCGCAGCGCATCGCGCTGGCGCAACAAGTGGTTGCGCATGGCCTCTTCGGCGGCGTCGCAGTCGCGCGCCTTGAGCGCGGCGAACACGGCCAGGTGCTCGGCCAGGCTTTGCTGGAGGCGGCCCGGCACATGCAGCGTCTGCGCCCGCGCCAGGCGCAGAATTTTTCGCAAATCGCCGATCACCTGAGCCAGCCAGCGGTTGTCTGCCAGCGTGATGAAGGCTTCGTGGATGGCGTAGTTGGCTTCGTAGTAGTCGGCGATGAGGCCTTCGGACGCAAACTGCTGCAGCCGCTGGTGCAGCACATCGAGCGCAGCCACATCCGCCGCGCCCGCCTTGCGCGTGGCCTCATGGGCGGCACGCCCCTCCAGCAACGCGATCACCGGAAACAGGTCGTCCAGATCACGTTCGGTGATCTCGGCCACGAAGCAGCCCCGCCGTGGCTCGTGGCGCAGCAGGCCTTCTGCCACCAGCACCTTGAGCGCCTCGCGCAGCGGTGTGCGCGAAATCGCCAGCCGCTCGCACAGGGCCGCCTCGTCCAGAAAGCTCCCGGGTGGCAAGGCACCAGCAAAGATCTGCTCGCGCAAACGCGAGGCCGCTTCGTCGTGCAATGAATTGGGAACCGGGCGCATGGTGCGGGTAAAACTCCAGGGTGATCAATCACGGGCGGACCATTGGCCTGCAGCTTTTGCTGCCAACGTGTATCCAAATGCCTGCAAACAATTGCTTTGTTTGCACATATTCGTAATTTCTCATAATTACGTAAAATAACAAGAGAAAACCTCCGAATCTGGAGGCTATTGGGTAAAAACCTGTGTCTTGCGGCGGTGGCGCAACATGTAGTGGGCAAATGCCGGGCTTCGGCGGGCCCGACTTGCCGTTCTTCGGCCTTTTCTGCGGAGCCATTCAGCTTCAACTCGCCATGGCGGCTCGCCCGTGGAAAGCCCCTCCCCCGCAGCACCCAGCGGGCAAGTCATCGGGCCACAGTGGCGTCCCAATCGCACGGCCTCGCCCAGGCCGTCCAGATGTTGCTGCCGCAGTCTCACGCCACAGGCACCAGCGGCACGCCCCAACAACGTCGCACGGATTTCCGCTGCCCGGCACCTCGCGCTACCTGAACTCCATCACCAAGGACCTCGCACCGGTCCCAAGCGCAGAGCACCTGTCGCAGCTCTTGCGACAAAGCGCTATATTTTCAATAGCTGCCAGCGCATATTCAATAAGCGCCAGATGTCATTTTCATCAGATTTTTTGCGTCCCCACCGGCTGGCGCTGCGCCCACAGCCACAACAGGACACCCGCTGCGATCATCGGCAGGCACAGCCACTGGCCCATGCTCATGCCCAGCGACAGCAGTCCCAGAAAGCTGTCGGGCTCACGGAAATACTCGGCAACGAAACGGAACACGCCATAGCCCACCAGGAAGGCCGCAGCCACTTGGCCCTGGCGGCGCTCCTTGCGCGCATACAGCCACAGCAGGACGAACAGCAGCAACCCTTCCAGCAGGAACTGGTAGACCTGGGACGGATGGCGCGGCTGCATGGAGCCGCTGTGTGCGAACACCATGCCCCACGGCAGGTCCGGGCTGGCAAAGCGGCCCCATAGTTCGCCATTGATGAAGTTACCCACGCGCCCGGCCGCGAGACCGGTGGGCACGCAGGGCGCCACGAAATCCGCCACCTGCAGCCACGGCCGCTTGCGCGAATGCGCAAACCACAGCATGGCCACGATCACCCCGAGCAGCCCGCCATGGAATGCCATGCCACCCTGCCACACCGCAAAAATCTCCAGCGGATGGCTCAGGTAGTAGCCGGGCTTGTAAAACAGACAGTAGCCCAGGCGCCCGCCAACCACCACACCGGCCACGCCGAGAAAGAGGATGTCTTCCACGTCCTTGCGCGACCAGGCCCCCGCGCCGGCGATGGACGCAAAGGGCTCGTGCCGCAGGCGCCGGATGCCCAGCAGCATGAACAGGCCAAAAGCCGCGAGATAGGTCAGGCCATACCAGTGGATGGCCAGCGGGCCCAATTGCAGGGCGATGGGGTCGATGTGGGGGTACGTCAGCATTTGGGCGGTATTGTGCCCGCGCGTCGAAGACCATTGGCGAACCACGGCCCTGCGCGCCACCGGGACAAGAGACACTCGGCCGCGGCCCCACGAAGACACACGGCCGCCAATGCGCCCGCATCGCGCCACGCCCCATTGAATGCGAACGCGCCTGATCCCAGTACGCATACAGAGCGACAGCACGGGGGAATCGCCGGCGATTGCCGCTGTCGGCGCGATACTCCCCGCATCAAAACAAGGAAAAACACATGCAGGGAAACCCCCAGGTCATCGACTATTTCAAGGATCTGCTGCGCGGCGAGCTGGCCGCGCGCGACCAGTACTTCGCGCATTCGCGCATCTATGAAGACCAGGGCTTCACCAAGCTCTTCACCCGCCTCGACCACGAGATGCAGGAAGAAACCCAGCACGCCGACGCCTTGCTGCGCCGCATCCTGATGCTGGGCGGCCGCCCCGACATGCGCCCCAAGGAGTTCACCCCCGGCGAGACCGTGCCGGACATGCTGAAGAAGGACCTGGCCACCGAATACGAAGTGCGTGCCGCCCTGCAGCAGGGCATTGCGCTGTGCGAGAGCGTGGGCGACTACGTGAGCCGCGACCTGCTGCTGGTGCAACTGCGCGATACCGAAGAAGACCACGCCTACTGGCTGGAAAAGCAGATCGGACTGATCGACAAGGTGGGCCTGCAAAACTACCTGCAGTCGCAAACGGCTTGATCTGCCGCCGGGCGCCCACACCGCCCGATGATCGATCCAGGCACCTCGCGAGGTGCCTTTTTCATGGGCGCCCTCGACTGGATGATGTGGCCAGATATGTGGGATTGTTGTCATTGCAGCCAACCCGGCAAACGCCGACACTGCCCTCATGCCTCCATCCATCCGCACCGTGGCGTGCCTGATCTACCCCGACGTCATGAGCCTGGACGCGGCCGGCCCCTTACAGGTCTTCGGCTCAGCCAATGCCGAGCGCGCGGGCCACGGCCTGCCGCCGGCATATGCACTGCGCTTGGTGGCCGAGGCCGCGGGGCCCGTCACCACATCGGCAGGATTCGCGCTGGTGGCCGATGCCGGCTGGGCCACGCTGGACCCGGCGCAGCTGGACACCGTGCTGGTCGCCGGCGGCGATGGTGTCACGGCGCAACTGGACAACACCGCACTGCAGCAATGGCTGCGCGGCGCAGAGCCGCAGGTGCGCCGCATGGGCTCAGTGTGCTCGGGCGCGCTGCTGCTGGCGCATGCCGGGCTGCTCGACGGGTTGCATGCCACCACCCACTGGTGCCGCACCGACCTGATGCGCCGCAACTACCCCTCCGTGCAGGTGGACGATGACTGCTTGCACACCTACGAAGCGTCCAGCGCTGTGTACGGCCACCTGTTCACATCGGCCGGTGTCACAGCGGGCATCGACCTGGCGCTGGCGCTGGTGGAGGCCGACCTGGGCCGCCCCATGGCGCTGGCCGTAGCGCGGCGGCTGGTGATGTTCATGCGACGCCCGGGCGGACAGGCGCAGTTCAGCGCGCTGCTGGCGCCCGAGACCCGGCATGCGCCGCGGCTGGCAGCGCTGCTGGAATGGATTCCCACACAGCTGGGCGGCGACCTGTCGCTGGATGCGCTGGCCGAGCGGGCCTGCATGCCGCCGCGCACGCTGACACGGGTGTTCCAGCGCGAGCTGGGCACCACGCCCGGGCGCTACGTGGAGCGAGTTCGCGTCGAGGCCGCCTCCACGTTACTTTCGCAGGCCCAGGCGTCTGTCTCCACCGTGGCACGGCTGTGCGGCTTCGAGCACCCCGAGAACCTGCGCCGCAGCTTTCACAAGCACCGCGCCGTGAGCCCGCAGGCGTATGCGCAGCGCTTTGGCGTGGGGGCGCTGCTCGACTGACTCTCGCCCCACCGCGCCCTCTCTCCCCCACCGCCCTTGCTTTGCGCCCATGCGGCGCGCCACCGAAAGTCATTCCATGCTGCTTTTGCGCAATGCGTCCGTTCGCCTGCTGTTTGCGGGCCAGGCCCTGTACTGGGGCTGCTCCATCATCGGCATCACGCTCACCTCCATCGTGGGCGCGCGGCTGGCGCCCTGGCCTGTGCTGGCCACGCTGCCGCTGGCGCTGCTGGTGCTGGGCAACCTGGTGGCGGTGCAGCCGCTGTCGCTCTTCATGCAGCGCCGGGGGCGGCGTGCGGGGCTGCAGGCCGGCGCGCTCTTTGGTGTGGCGGGCGGGCTGGTGAGCATGGTGGGCGTGCAGTGGGGCAGCTTTGCGGTGTTCTGCGCGGGCACGCTGGCCATCGGTGCGTACCAGGCATCGTCGGGCTACTACACCTATGCGGCGCTGGAGGCGGTCGACCCCATGCAGAAAGGCCGTGCCGCAGCCTGTGTGGTGGCGGGCGGCCTGTGCGCAGCGGTGTTCGCGCCGCCGCTGGCGCTGTGGTCGCGCAACCTGCTGGCCACGCCGCTCGCGGGCGCCTACCTGGCCATTGCGGCGCTGGCCGCGCTGGGCTGGGTGGTGATAGCACGGCTGCGCGAGGGTGTGGCGCCCAAGCCGGCAGCGGGCGGCATGGCCGCCATGCGCGCCCTGCTGGCCCGCCCCGGCCTGCGCGCGGCTGTGGTGATGACGGCCATCGGCCACGGCCTGATGATTCTGGTGATGAACGCCACGCCGCTGGCGATGGAGGTGTGCGGTTTTTCGGCGGCATCGGCGGCGCAGGTGATCCAGTGGCACGTGATCGGCATGTTCGCGCCCGCGCTGTTCTCGGGCGTGCTGGTGGACCGCTTTGGCAGCCGCGCGGTGGCGGCAGTGGGTGCGGCGTGCCTTGCGGCCAGCGCGGTGGTGGCACTGTCGGGCCTCTCGTTCACCGAGTTTCTGGCCAGCTCGTTTCTGCTGGGTACGGGCTGGAACCTGATGGTGATATCGGGCACGACGCTGCTGGCGGAGAACCATGCCCCCGAAGAGCGTGGGCAGGCCCAGGCGCTGATGCAGCTGGCCAACGGCATCGTGGCGGCGATGATGTCTTTCGCCTCGGGGGCGCTGCTCAGCGGAGTCGGCTGGACAGCCATCAACGCGGTGGCGCTGCCGCTGCTGGCCGTGGCTGCAGGGCTGCTGTTCGTGCGGGGGCGAAGGGTGCCCGTCGCTGCGGGCTGATCAGGCCGCCGCCGAACGCTCGCGCACGAAGTCGATGAACCGGGCCAGGGCCGGGTTGTCGAGCGCGGCGGGCCACACCAGGCTGGTCTCGCACACGGGCAGCAGGGGGTCGGGCACGGCCTTCGGTGCCTTGACCCGCGCCCTGCCAGTGGCGGCCGGCCCGAACGCGTCGGCCGCGCGGTACACCACGCCCTCTCGGCGGAACTGGGTCACGCTCTCGGGCACCCAGGCCACGCCCAGGCCGCCCCACACCAGGTTGACGATGGTCTGCATCTGGATGGCCTCCTGCGCCACCACGGGCACGCGGCCGGCCGCGTGGTACAGCGCGAAGATAGCGTCATGCAACGAGGGGACGATGCGGCGCGGAAAGATCACCAGGGGCTCTGCCAGCACATCGGGCAGATCCAGGCGTGGCGCCAGCGCCAAAGGGTGGCTGACCGGAAGCGCCAGCACCAGGGGCTCCTCCGCCACGGCCAGCCGCGCGAGTTCGGGCGGCGCGAATCCGGGTGAATGCAGCATCAGCCCCGCATCGAGTTCACCGCGCGAGAACAGTGCACGCTGCACGTCGCCCGTGGCCTCCACCAGCTCCAGCGCCACCTGCGGGCACAGCACGCGAAAGTCGCGCACCCACTCGGGCAGCCGCTCGAAGCCGATGGTGGAGACAAAGGCCAGCCGCACCCGCCCCACCTCGCCCGCCGCCGCCGCACGCGCGCGCACGGGCAGCGCCTGCGCGCGCTCCAGAAAGTCACGCACGTCGGGCAGCAGGGTCTCGCCCGCCGGGGTCAGCGCCACGCGCCGGCGCGTGCGGTCGAACAGCACCACGCCCAGCGACCGCTCCATCTGCGCGATGGCCTGGGTCAGCGGCGGCTGCGTCATGTGCAGGCGGATGGCGGCGCGGCCGAAGTGCAGTTCTTCGGCCACGGCCACGAACTGGCGCCAGGCGCGGACGTCGATGAGGGTTTCTTTCATGGCGGTGATGTGCCTGTGATACGTTTTACATATTAATCGAGCAGGTGAAAGGGATTGGAAACGCAGCGGCAAACGCCGCATACTTGCACCCCGAGAGCGTTGGACACCCTGGCCGCAGGAGTGCCCCATCCATTACAACGAGTCCCCCACCAGGAAATCAGCCATGGCAGACAGCAAGACCATCCCGATCCAGCCCATCAACCACCGCAGCGCCAACATCACGCAAGGCAAGTCGCGTGCGCCCAACCGCTCCATGTACTACGCCATGGGCTACGAAGAGGGCGACTTCGTCAAGCCCATGGTCGGCGTGGCCAACGGCCACAGCACCATCACCCCGTGCAACAGCGGCCTGCAGAAGCTGGCCGACGCGGCCATCGCCGGCATCGAGGAAGCAGGCGGCAACGCCCAGGTGTTCGGCACGCCCACCATCTCGGACGGCATGGCCATGGGCACCGAAGGCATGAAGTACAGCCTGGTGAGCCGTGAAGTCATCAGCGATTGCATCGAGACCTGCGTGGGCGGCCAGTGGATGGACGGCGTGCTGGTGGTCGGCGGCTGCGACAAGAACATGCCCGGCGGCCTGATGGGCATGCTGCGCGCCAACGTGCCCGCCATCTACGTGTACGGCGGCACCATCCTGCCGGGCCGCTACCAGGACAAGGACCTGAACATCGTGAGCGTGTTCGAGGCCGTGGGCGAAAACGCCGCCGGCAAGCTCAGCGACTTCGACCTCAAGGAGATCGAAAAGCGCGCCATCCCCGGCACCGGCTCGTGCGGCGGCATGTACACCGCCAACACCATGTCCAGCGCCTTCGAGGCCCTGGGCATCAGCCTGCCGTATTCGTCCACCATGGCCAACCCGCACGACGAGAAGATGAACTCGGCCAAGGAATCGGCCAAGGTGCTGATCGAGGCCATCAAGATGGACCTGAAGCCGCGCGACATCGTGACCAAGAAGGCCATCGAGAACGCCGTGGCCGTGATCATGGCCACGGGCGGCTCCACCAACGCCGTGCTGCACTTCCTGGCCATCGCCCACACCGCAGGCGTGGAATGGGACATCGACGACTTCGAGCGCATCCGCAAGCAGACCCCCGTGCTGTGCGACCTCAAGCCCAGCGGCAAGTACCTGGCCGTGGACCTGCACCGCGCAGGCGGCATTCCGCAAGTGATGAAGGTGCTGCTCAAGGCCGGCCTGCTGCACGGCGACTGCATCACCATCAGCGGCAAGACCATTGCCGAAGTGCTCAAGGACGTGCCCGATGTGCCGCGTGCCGACCAGGACGTGATCCGCAACATCGACAACCCCATGTACGCGCAGGGCCACCTGGCCATCCTGAAGGGCAACTTGAGCCCCGAAGGCGCCGTGGCCAAGATCACCGGCCTGAAGAACCCCGTGATCACCGGCCCGGCCCGCGTGTTCGACGACGAGCAGTCCGCTTTGGAAGCCATCCTGGCCGGCAAGATCGTTGCGGGCGACGTGATGGTGCTGCGCTACCTGGGCCCCAAGGGCGGCCCCGGCATGCCCGAAATGCTGGCCCCCACCGGCGCGCTGATCGGCGCCGGCCTGGGCGAAAGCGTGGGCCTGATAACCGATGGCCGCTTCTCCGGCGGTACCTGGGGCATGGTGGTCGGCCACGTGGCGCCCGAAGCGGCTGCCGGCGGCACCATTGCCTTCGTCAACGAAGGCGACAGCATCACCATCGACGCGCGCCAGCTGCTGCTGGAACTGAACGTGCCCGAGGAAGAGATCGCCAAGCGCCGTGCCGGCTGGACTGCCCCCGCCCCGCGCTACACCCGCGGCGTGCAGGCCAAGTTCGCCTTCAACGCATCGAGCGCGAGCAAGGGTGCGGTGCTGGACGCCTATTGAAATCCAGCACAATGAAAAGAAAAAGCCCACCGTCCCCGGTGGGCTTTTTTCTGGGTGATCTCACATTGGCACGCCTCATTGCCTCCGACGGCTCCTCCTGGCAAGTACATCAGCACTCCGTCCCCGCCTGCGAATCCCGTCCTAACCCTTGCGCCGCCTGGACCGCCACCGGATCCAGCCGTCTGCCAAAGTCCTCAAGGGCGCCGTCACCCGCCAGGACCAGCTCGCGCGCATCAAGCCCATTTCTTTTCTCACGGCGGCCGTCACGGCTGCTTCGCGTGCCACCACGTCGCGCGCAAGACGTAGTACGGTAACCCGTGTACGGTCTGCGGGCGACGTATCAGGTGAGCCCGTTTGCATCGCTTCTTCTGGCGCAAAGGCTTCGGCCTGCGCCATGAGTTCATCGATATCGAAAAAGGCCAGGGGCTGCTCCGCGCACGTAGTGACCAGCAGGCCCCAAGGCTCATGCACGTCGATGCCCTTGGGCCCACCTTCGCGCGGGTTGTGATGCCCCTGCTCGAACACGTCATCGTCCAGCACGCGGATCACGGCGTTCGGCTGTGCCAGGTTTTTCCACCCCGAAGCAGCGCGGTGAAACACCGCCACGTGGGGAGCGCCCGCGTCCGCCACCAACAAGATGCGGCCCCCCGACAGAAAACACAGCCCATGGGGATAGCTGATTCCACGCAGTTCTGCCGCGGGCTCGTTGCCCGGTGCGAGGAATTCATCGTTGCGATAAAGCGCCACAAGGTGGCGGTCGTGGTTGCTCACCGCCACCCAGTCTGCACTGGCGTCCAGCGCCACACCGTCCGGAACCTCCAGCCCGTGCTGCATGAGGAGCTGTGCATCAAGGTGGGAAAAACCGGCTGCCGTGTTCAACAGGTGATGGGTGACATAGTGGGAAAAGCCGTTGCACACCCAAAGCTCATGCAGTCCCGCGCCCAGATCCCGTGCACACAGGCTTCCCGGGGTGCTCAGGAGTTCTGTCTCACGCTTGCTGATGACGGACCGGGGTTGAAGGTCACACACAGAGGTCAGCCGATCTGCGCGGGGAATGTCGAACAGCGATACATTGCCCTCCCGACTGGCGACCGCGACGATGCTGTTACTGATCCAGCACAGGCCATGGGGGCGCCGGAGACTGGTGGAGGCAACCTCCACGGTATCCGTCAGGTACAGCACCTTCTGTCCATTTTCGAACTGGCAGTCCACCCCGACAATCAGCACCTTGTCCAGCGTGATGGCAGCAAGGGCAACACGGCGCCCGTCGGGTGACCAACTCACATCCTCAGTGCGCCCCATCGATGCGATGGAGTTCAACACTTCCGCTGGACCGATACATGCCAGTCTCACGGAGAGACTCCTTGCTGGGCGTTGTGAAACGCCAACGCATCCTCCACACCTCCATCCATCACCACACATCCATCCTTCAGGACCAGCGCGCGGTTGCAAAAGCTCTTGAGAATGACTTCGTTGTGGGACGCAAGCACCAGAATGGAGACCTGTTCGATCAGCCCGTTGATGCGTTCCTTGGCCTGGCTGAAAAACTTTGCGTCACCGGCGCCAATCATTTCATCCATGAGCAAGATATCGGGAACGACGCTTGTGGACACCGCGAATGCCAGGCGCAGCAGCATGCCCTGGGAATAAGTCCGGACCGGTAGCTGAAGGTGTTCGCCAAGCTGGGTGAATGCCTCCACCGAGGGAATAAGACCCATCGCCTGCCTGCGCGTCAGCCCCATCACAATGCCGCGCATGATGATGTTGTCGTAGCCGGTCGCATCGACGTCCATGCCCAGCATGATGTCCGTGAGGGCGGCAACCCGGCCACGAAAAGACAATTCACCTTGCGTGGGTTCGTAGACTCCGGAAAGCACACGCAGCAGCGTGGTTTTTCCGGCCCCGTTGGAGCCGATCAAGCCAATGCGGTCTCCTGGGCGCAGCACCAGGCTCACATCGCGCAACGCATGCACGCTGACCTGCCGCAAGCCACTGGCCTCCACACGGGCCTTGTCGCGCTGGGGGAGCCCCAGCATAGTGTTCAGCAGCCCCCGGGACCGGGTTGTAAAAACGGGGAAGTCGATTGACACGCCCGTCAACTGGATATGGACCATCTTGCGATACCGAGGGGCTCTGCGCCTATAACCAGTACACAATCCGCCGCCGGATCGCCACGTACTGCCAGAAAAAAACCAACGCCAGCAGCAAGACCACGCCCACCGCAGCGCCCCATGTGTGCAGGCCCGGGACGGTTCCCATCAAGGGGCTGCGCATCAGTTCCAGGAAAAGCGCCAACGGATTCAGGTGCACAACCCACTGTGCACGCTCGGTCAACTGGTCAGGAACCCACAGCACGGGTGTCACAAAAAAACTGACCTGCATCAGGCTGCCCAGGGCCACCGTCACGTCACGGAAGCGGGCCGCCAGCCCCCCAAGGATGGCAACCACCAGACTGGCCGCAAGCAGCGTCAGTGCAGTTGCAGCCAGCAGCGCCCCCCACTGCACCGCCCCCAGCCGCCCCGCCCACAACAACACGGCCAGCACAATCACCGCGCTGTGCAGCATCAAGATGGAACATCGGAACACGGTGCGAAAAACAAATGCCATCTTGGGATAAGGCGTCTGCTTCAGGAACGCATCCGAGCCGATATAGGTCAAACAGCCCTCATTGATCAGGGCACTGAAGTACCCGAACAACACATGCCCTGCACAAAAGTACGGCAGGTACCACTCGGCCGGGTACTTGAACAGCTGCGCGCCAATGAGGCCAAACGCAACGATGAACACGGCCGTGTGCAGGGTAATCCACACCGGCCCCAGAAAGGTTCGCCGATACTGCTTGGCGACGTCGTTCCAACCCATGAAACACCAGAAGCGCCACGCCACCAGGGCGCTCCAGATGTCAAGCCCCAGCAATTGAACTTGCCTCTGGCGCACAGACACGGGGGGATGGGTGGTTGAAGGTGTCATCACGAGAAATTCAAGCCATCGACTCATAAACGCGCAGGGTTTTTTCTGCGCACGCTTGCCAGGTGAATGCGCGCACGCGGTCTCGTCCACGCACAACCAGCTGGCCCGCCAACTCGGGGTTCTCGGCGATGCGGCGCATCCCATCCGCAAGCTCATCGATGCGAAGAGGATCGATCAACAAGGCTGCGTCGCCCGCAACCTCCGGGATGGAGGTCGTATTGGATGCCACCACGGGCACGCCCGCCGCAAAGGCTTCCAGCACGGGCAGTCCGAATCCCTCGTGAAGCGACGGGAACACCAGGGCCGTTGCACGCTTGATGACCACCTGAAGTTCGTCATCCGGCAAATGCCGCAACCAGCGGACATGCTTGAGCGCTCCCCCTGTGAACTGCGCGATGACGTCCTCGCACCCCCAGCCCGGCTTCCCAACCACAATCAAGGGGCACTCGCGCTGCAGGTGTTCGGGCAGGCTCGCATGGGCCAAAAGCAGACGGCCGATATTTTTGCGTGGCTGCAGGGTGCCGACACTCACAAAATACCGCTCCGGCAGCGCATGCCGCAACCGTACGGCCTCTCCCAAGGCGTCGTCCACTGGTGCAAACCACCGTGCCCCCACCCCCAGCGGAATGGCGGTGATCCGCTCCTCGGGGATGCGGAAATGCATAGCGATCTGCTGGCGGGAATAGTCGGAAATCGTGATGACGTGCTGCGCCCAGAACGCGGTGCGCCGCCACAATTCGTTTTTCAGGCCCTTGAATCGGTATCGGACCCACTCGGGGTGGGACAGCGGGATCGCATCGAAAATTGTCGCCACCACTGGCGTGCCACGCAAGCGGGGCACCAGATGGTCGGTCGCATGAACCACATCAATCCCGGGACAAAGCGCGCGGCGCACGCTGCCAAAGTCCATACCCGGCAGCGTGGCAGCCAGGGCCTGCCGCGCGAAAGGCCCAAAGGAGATCGCGGGGGTCGCCCCCTCCCACAAGCTCGCCGGTGCATCGAACAGATACGGCTGCAGCTGCGCTGACGGCGGCATGGCTCCCATCAGCTCCCGGGTGTAAGTGCCAATACCATCCACCCCACCTTGCTGGACGGACCGCGCAAGAACGCTGACCCCAAAAGCCACCCTCATCGGACGACCTCGCAGGGTAGCCGCCACAACGAACAGTCGTTGACCATCATCGGGCCCCGGGATAAGTGCGCCGCAAGTCGGCTTCAACCATCATTCGACAGATCTGCTCCACAGTGGTGCGCGCCTCCCAACCCAACTCCACCCTGGCCCGGGAAGCGTCGCCGACCAGGAGATCCACCTCTGCAGGGCGGAAGAAGCTGGGATCAACGCTCGCCACGACGCGACCAGTACCCACGTCGACGGCTACCTCCGACGCAGCGGCGCCCACAAACTCCAGGGATATTCCGGTGACCGAGAACGCCATGCGCACAAAATCGCGCACGGTATGCTGGCGGCCCGTTGCCAAAACATAGGTACCTGGTTGCTCGGCCTGCATCATCTGCCACATGCCTTCCACGTACTCAGCCGCAAAACCCCAGTCGCGGCGCGCGTCCAGATTGCCCAGTTCGAGCACATCCCTTTCACCGTGGGCCATGCGAGCCACGGCACTCGATATCTTGCGTGTCACAAATTCACTGCCCCGAAGGGGGCTTTCATGATTAAAAAGAATGCCGCTGACGGCATACATTCCGTACGCCTCCCGGTAGTTAATGGTCATCCAGTGGGCAAACAGCTTGGAGACTGCATACGGGCTGCGCGGGCAAAAGGGTGTGGACTCGCACTGTGGCGATTGCTCCACGCCGCCGAACATCTCTGAGGAACTGGCCTGGTAATAGCGTATGCGGGGATCTACCAGCCGGATGGCTTCCAGGAGATTCAATGCACCCTGGCCATTGACCAGCGCCGTGGTGGTGGGAGCGTCGAAACTGGCACCCACAAAGCTCTGCGCCGCCAGGTTGTACAACTCATCTGGATGAAATTTCTGCAGGAGCGCGATGGCAGAGCCCGGGTCCGTCAGGTCAAAATCGACCAGTAGCAAATTGGGATGTCCCAGTACGCCCAGCTCGTGAAGGCGCCAGGTATTCACACTGCTGGTCCGGCGATGGGTTCCTACGACCTGGTACCCCTTCTTCAGCAAAAACTCTGCCAAATAGGCCCCGTCCTGTCCGGTTACACCAGTGATGACGGCTGTCTTGCCATGTGCAACGATGATGGGCTCTTTTCTGTAGCGCAATCTTGACATGCCTGCTCTCCGCGCAGGAAAGCAAAGGCCAGAGGCTGCGGTGTGTTGGTGTCAGCGTGGCTTGCGCGGACGCATGCCCAGGGCTTCCTTGTTTTTGTTGATCCGGTCCTGCTTGCGCTGCTCCATCTTTTCCATGGCTTTACGCTTCGTATATCCGGTGGAATCAGCCCAGGCCCACCATAGGGCAGTAGCACCAAAAGGCGCCAGCACCCACCACCAGGACCAGGTGGCCACAGGTCCGATCTCGAAATACTTCAATGCCAGAAGCAACAATGAAAGACCCAGCAGGTACATCGCGATCTCCAGAAAAAGCTGACAACGCCCGGTTGACGGCGGACAAATGCCTGTCAACCCAAGCCACTACAATTCCATTAAAAGAACTGTAACCCAACCACAGGAAATCCCACCATGAAGCGTACCCTGATCACCCTTGCCATGACGCTGTCGGTTGCCGCCCCTGCCATGGCCGATCTGGCCCTGGCAACCTCGAAGAATTGCATGGCTTGCCATGCCGTCGACAAGAAGCTGGTGGGCCCCTCCTACAAGGACGTCGCGGCCAAGTACGCCGGCCAGAAAGACGCAGTGGACAAGCTGGCCGCCAAGATCGTCAAGGGCGGTGCCGGCGTGTGGGGCCCGGTTCCGATGCCTGCGAATGCGCAGGTCAACGATGCAGAAGCCAAGAAGCTGGCTGCCTGGGTACTGACGCAGAAGTAATTTACCGCTCGTCACCCCTAGGGTTGTATGCCCCTTGTTGAAGGCCGTGCCACGCCCCGTGGTGCGGCTTTTGGTGTTTCTGGGACTTCTATTTTTGTTTTCGCACTCCAGGCAAGTCCCACAACCCGAACGTGGAAAAACCTGGCGGATCTTCCGCTCAAACCCGTGAAGCGACCGGTGCAGACTCCAGGCCACGCGTGCGCAACTGGTGCTCCAGCTGTCCCACATATGCGGCAGTGGAGTTGTCAGATTCGGTGGCGCGTGCTGCCAGGCGTGCCTCCAATTCGTCCAGCCGAGCCAGCACGGTGGCATGCGCCTGCTGGTGCTGCACATCCAGAAAGGCCCGCAACTCCGTGAAACGCGAGGCTTCGGCCTTGTCCGCAAGTTCGCGCTGAACCTGCATTTCCTTGGTATGCCGGCGCGTTTCCATGAGCACGGAGCCCTGGAGCGACAAGACATAAGCAACAAAAAAGATCCCCAGCAGCGCGGTGAGGGCCAGCATGATGAGCCCCAGAGGAGCCTCAAACACCACAATCCCCAGCGACACCAGGGACGGCGCGGCGAGGGTGGGCCAGTTGAGCGCGGCCAGCGCAGCGATGGCTACGACCGTCACCAAAAGAACAATGGAACGCAGATGCATGGAGACCTCCGGTAGGCAGCGCCCAGGCGAAGATCCGCAAGCGCCATGCCCCGTTGTAACGCATGCAGAAGCCGCTACGGCCCGCAGGAGGTTGATTTCAGGCGGTGTCCTACAGTAAGGGCTGAGCGAGGAGGGGCACCCTGAGGCGCCCAGCAAACGCAGTGGATCGTTGGCGGGATTTTGTGGTCACACCAAATCGCTCCGCGATATGGGTGTCCCCGAATCCGGAAAACGCTGCGCTGGCGCCTTTCGGCGCCTTCTAGATCAATTGGTCTGGGCCAATTGATCCAGGATTGCCGGATTCTCCAACGTGCTCGTGTCCTGCGTGATCGCCTCACCCTTGGCAATGCTGCGCAGCAGCCGGCGCATGATCTTGCCACTGCGGGT
Source organism: Acidovorax sp. Root267 (assembly GCF_001429215.1). NCBI lineage: Bacteria > Pseudomonadati > Pseudomonadota > Betaproteobacteria > Burkholderiales > Comamonadaceae > Acidovorax > Acidovorax sp. Root267. Next base: position 230,524 of record NZ_LMJC01000031.1, on the reverse strand, counting down.
CTTGGGCAAGTTGTCGCCAAAGCGGATGTCCTTGGGCTTGGCGATGGGGCCGATTTCCTTGGCGACCCAGTTGCGCAGTTCGTTGGCGATCTGTTTGGCCTCTTCGCCCGTGGGGCGCGAGCGCTTGAGCACCACGAAGGCGCAGATAGCTTCGCCCGTCACATCGTCCGGACGGCCCACCACGGCGGCCTCGGCCACGAGGTCGGTCTTGGAGACCAGGGCGGATTCGATCTCCATCGTGCCCATGCGATGGCCCGACACGTTCAGCACGTCGTCGATGCGGCCCGTGATACGGAAATAGCCACGGTCCGTACTGCGCACCGCGCCATCCCCCGCCAGGTAGTAGCCCTTGAGTTCTTCGGGGAAGTAGCTCTTCTTGAAGCGCTCAGGGTCGTTCCAGATGGTGCGGATCATGCTGGGCCACGGGCGCTTGATGACCAGGATGCCGCCCGCGCCATTGGCCACGTCGTTGCCCGTTTCATCCACGATGGCAGCGGTGATGCCAGGCAATGGCAGCGTGCAGCTGCCAGGAACCAGCGGGGTGGCACCGGGCAGCGGCGTGATGACATGGCCACCCGTTTCGGTCTGCCAGAAGGTATCCACGATGGGGCAGCGCTCGCCGCCCACGTTCTTGTGGTACCACATCCAGGCTTCGGGGTTGATGGGCTCGCCCACGCTGCCCAGGATGCGCAGGCTTGACAGGTCGGAACGTGCGGGGTGCACGGCGGCGTCGGCCTCGGCGGCCTTGATGAGCGAGCGGATGGCGGTGGGCGCGGTGTAGAAGATCGTGCACTGGTGCCGTTCGATCATCTGCCAGAAGCGGCCTGCGCTCGGGAAGGTCGGAATGCCTTCAAACACGATCTGCGTGGCACCCGCCGCCAGCGGGCCGTAGGCCACATAGGTATGCCCTGTGATCCAGCCGATGTCGGCCGTGCACCAGAACACGTCGTCAGGGCGCAGGTCAAACGTCCAGTCCATGGTGAGCTTGGCCCACAGCAGGTAGCCCCCGGTGCTGTGCTGCACACCCTTGGGCTTGCCGGTGGAGCCACTGGTGTACAGGATGAACAGGGGGTGCTCTGCCCCCACTGCCACGGGCGGGCAGTCGGTGCTCTGGCCTGCCAGTGCCTCGGTAAAGGTCTTGTCGCGCCCTGCCACCATGTTGCAGGCCGTGGGCGTGCGTTCATAGACAAACACGTGGCGCAGGGTGTCGCAGCCGCCCGTCGCCAGGGCTTCATCGATGATGGCCTTGAGCGGCAGCTCCTTGCCGCCACGCATCTGGTAGTTGGCCGTGATGACGGCCACGGCACCCGCGTCGATGATGCGCTCGTGCACCGCCTTGGCACTGAAGCCACCAAACACCACGCTGTGCGTGGCGCCAATGCGGGCGCAGGCCTGCATCGCCACCACGCCTTCGATCGTCATGGGCATGTAGATCAGCACGCGGTCGCCCTTGGCCACGCCATGGGCCTTGAGCGCATTGGCAAACTGGCTCACGCGTGCCAGCAGTTCCTTGTAGGTGATCTTGGTGACCGTGCCATCGTCGGCCTCGAAGATGATGGCGGCCTTGTTCTCGGTGGGCGTGTCGATGTGGCGGTCCAGGCAGTTGGCCGAGGCGTTGAGCTCGCCGTCGGCAAACCACTGGTAGAACGGCGCGTTGGATTCGTCCAGCGTGCGCGTGAACGGCTTGGTCCACTGTACGTTCTCACGGGCCAGGCGCGCCCAAAAGCCTTCGAAGTCCTTGTCGGCCTCGGCACACAGCGCGTCGTAGCCCGCCATGCCTGACACGCGGGCGGCCTTGACGACCGCATCGGCGGGCGGGAACACGCGGTTCTCAACCAATACGGACTCGATGGCGGATGTGGGCGCACTCATGGTGTTGTCTCCTGGGTCTGATGGAATTGGAATTGGGCGGTACTGTCGGGCGCGGCACTTACAAGCCACTGACTGGCACGAAGCTTACAGAATCGGCAACCTGCCCCTGCACAGGAAAGCACTTGCGCGCGAGGGGTGTCACGCGGCACCCCTAAAATCGCGCGACCCAAGACCCACCCTACATTCCATGTCCCTCCCCAAAAACCCCGCCACTCCCTCGCCCATGCGCCCCCTGCCCTCGCTGATTTTTGCCAGCCGGTGGCTGCAGCTGCCCCTGTACCTGGGCCTGATCCTGGCGCAGGCGGTGTATGTGTTTCACTTCTGGGTGGAGCTGGTGCACCTGATCGAGGCCGCTTTCGGCAACACGGCGGCGCTCAAGCAACTGGTGTCGAGCATCGGCTACAAGAGCGACTTCGAGGTGACCGCGCTCAACGAGACCATCATCATGCTGGTGGTGCTGGCGCTGATCGACGTGGTGATGATCTCCAACCTGCTGATCATGGTGATCGTGGGCGGCTATGAGACCTTTGTCTCGCGCCTGCACCTGGAAGACCACCCCGACCAGCCCGAATGGCTGAGCCACGTGAACGCCTCCGTGCTCAAGGTCAAGCTGGCCACCGCCATCATCGGCATCAGCTCGATCCACCTGCTCAAGACCTTCATCAACGCCGCCAACTATGACATCAAGGTGCTGATGTGGCAGACCATCATCCACGTGGTGTTCCTGCTGAGCGCACTGGCCATCGCGTTGACGGACCGGCTGATGTCGCACTCCGCGCCCCCCGCGCGCCACTGATACGACCCACCCACCATAAAAGAGGCCGCCCAGAGCGGCCTCTTTTACATTTCCCCTTTCGCCCCTTTTCACCCTTTGTCCCTTTTGCTGCGCACCCACCATGCAATGCCCCCTTTGCAACTGGCAGAACCCTGCCTCCTACACACACTGCTTCAGCTGCCAGGCGCCGCTGGCCGTGGCCAGCGGGCAGGCATCAGCATCCGCCCCTGACAAGCCCCCGCAAACCCAGACGAACCTGCAGCTCGAAGATGTGTTCCCGGGCACCATGGCACGCCTGGGCGCCACGCTGATCGATGGGGTGACCATGGTGGCCATCCCGATGGCGTTGGTTCTGGCCTGGGTGTTTGCCCGTCCGGCCTTTGACAGCGCGCCCGCCACCACCTACCCGGTGGCGCTGGCGCTGGGGACCCTGGGTCTGTTCATCCCGGCGCTGTTGGACGCGCTGGGCCAGGGCTCTGCCGGCAAGCGGCTGCTGGGCCAGCGCGTAGTCACCCGCTCGGGCGAGCGCCCGGGCCTCGTGCGGTCCGTGCTGCGGCATTTTCTGAAGTATTCGCTCACCCTGGGGCTGACACTGGCGGTGCCATTCCTGCTGCACCGTTTGCTGACAGCCCTGTTTGGCGAGCGGGGCCTGCACAGTTCGATGACCGGCACCTTCGTGGTGTCCCGCCGTGCCAGCGACACCGCCATCCAGAAGGCCGTGGCCTTGGTCCGTGGCCCCGGCTGGTTCCTCAAGGGACTGGTCATGCTGGCGGGCACGGCCGCCTTCAGCTTTGCCACCATGGTGGCCGTGGTGCTGTGGAACCAGGGCGACGAGCCCGCCAATCCCCGCCGCGAAACGGTGCGCCAGCTGGACGGCGCGGCGCGCACCGTGCTGCGGCTGGTCGAGAACCACTACCAGAGCACGGGCGCCTTCCCCACCAGCGCAGCCACCGTGGGCCTGGGCCGGCCCGGGCAGCTTCCCGCAGGTTTCCAGGCCATGGCCATCGATCCAGCCAATGGCGTGGTGCGGCTGACCATTGCCGATAGCACAGGCGACATGGCGCTGGCTGGCAAGCACCTGGTCTACACCCCGGTGCTGCGCACCCGCAAACAGCAGACGGACATCCACAAATGGCAGTGCGGCAGCGACGACATTGCGCGCAGCGACCGGTCTTTCAGCTGTCGGCACGAAGCCACAGGGATCGCCAGGTAAAGCCTTGACCAAGGCGGGAGTTCGTATCCCGTCTTCGCAATAAAAAGCGCTCTGCCGCTTTACGGCTGGGCTTTTAAAGCTATATAAATCATAGCAATCAATCGGACCGTTTTTGCTCCCAAATTTCTCCCCAATCGGGCGGCACAGTGCAGGCCATACCCCACTTGCAGGAGAAATCCATGGACCGCACCACCGCCGCCCAAGCCACCGTCGCCCCCTTTGCCGCAGCCGCGCAGACGCCCTCCAACCGCCGCTTTGCCCTGAACGCCCTGGGCTCGCTGGGCATGGCCACCCTGTTGGGCTGCGGGGGTGGGGGCAGCGACACAGACACCACCGACACCACTGATACCGGCACCGGCACGGGAACAGGTACCGGCACAGGAACCGGCACCACAACCACCTGCTCGGTCGTCCCCGAGGAAACCGCCGGCCCCTACCCTGCCGATGGCTCCAATGCCAGCAACAACACCTACAACGTGCTGGCGCTCAGCGGCATCGTGCGCTCGGACATCCGCAGCTCCATCGGTTCGTCCACGCAGGTCAGCGGCGTGCCGTTCACCATCACGATCACACTGACCAATACCAACGCGAGCTGCGCCGCGCTGTCCGGCTACGCCATCTACCTGTGGCATTGCACGCAGGACGGCAACTATTCCGTGTACAGCTCCAGCAACATCGCCGACAACTACCTGCGCGGCGTGCAGGCCACCGATGCGAACGGCACCGTCACCTTCACCACCGTCGTGCCCGGCTGCTACGCGGGCCGCATGCCACACATGCACCTGGAGGTGTACCGCAGCCTGGCCGCAGCCAGCAACGCGAGCAACAAGATCAAGACCACGCAGCTGGCCTTCCCCACCGCGCTGCTCAGCACCATCTACAGCGCCAATTCGGGCTACAGCGCCAGCGTGCGCAACCTGGCCTCCATGTCGTTTGCCACGGACAACGTCTTCAGCGACGGCACCACGCTGGAAATGACCACCATGCAGGCCAACAGCGGCGGCGGGTACTCGGCCAACATCACGATCTCGATCGCTGCTTGACTGAAAGTCCCCCTGAGTCGCCTTTGGCGCCTTCCCCCGGAGGGGGACGCACCCGGTGGCCCGGCGAAGCCGGTTCCACGGGTGCACTGGCCTGGGCGGCGCCGGTTTCTGACGGCGTGCCCCACCCGTCAAACGCCTTCCTGAGTCCACTGTGTCCTCGCACACGCCGCGCCGGCAGCACGTGCTGGCGCTGACTCGCTGACCTCTTTTCTCCACAACACTGAAAGAAAAACACCATGCCTATGCACTCTCTTCATCCCCGCTGGCTGGCCCGCGTGGCGCTCACGACCATGCTGGCTGCAATATCCGCCACCCCCGTGCTGGCGCAATCCCAAGGCCGGCAGGACCCACCCGCGCCGCCGCCCGAGGCCTATGCCGCCTGCAAGGGCAAGACCGAAGGCGCCAGCGTGACGTTGACCATGCCCGATGGCAAATCGCTCGCAGGCACATGCCGCACAATGGGCGGCACCCTGGTGGCCATGCCCGCAGGCGGGCCTGGCGGCCCCGGCGGAGCAGGCGGCCCGCCCCCCGCCCGCTGACGACACCTGCGCCCCCATCGATGCCCCACCTGACCCTGCACCGCAAAGCCTTCATCGCCCTGGCCGCCCTGCTGGTGGCCTTGCTGCTGATTTTTGCGGGCTTTTCGCGCCTGGGTCTGCAGCGGGGCCTGGGGCCGTATGTGGCAGAGATCGAACTGGCCCGCATGGGCTGGCTGGCCGAGCGCCTGCAGGCCCACCACACGCAGACGGGCGGCTGGGACACCCTGCGCAACCAGCCCCGCCTCTGGGGCCAGCTCAGCCACCCAGGGGCAAGCCTGCGCCGCTCAAGCGCCCAGAGCGCTGAAGGCCCCCCGCCCACCGACCGGAGCGGTCCGCCCGGCATGCCCCCCGAACTGGCGAACGGCAACCCGGCAGTGGACCGCAGCATGCAGCAGCCCCCGCCACCGCCCCCCGACGGCGGCCCGCCCCCTGGCGAGCGCAGCGCGGGTGGCCCACAACGCCACCCCGATGACCTGTTCCCCCGCCTGGGCCTGGTGGATGCACAGCAAAACCTGGTGGCAGGTGCCACGCCCCAGCCCGGCAGCGCGCGCCTGGCCCTGACCGGTGCCGATGGCCAGACCATCGGCCAGCTGGTGCTGGCCCCCCCGCAGGGCGTGCGCAGCGATGCCGACCAGGCCTTTCTGGCGCAACACCTGGGCTTCGTGGCGTGGACAGGCCTGGCCGGCCTGGCGCTGGCACTGCTGCTGTCGGGCTGGCTGGCACGGCGCTGGCTGGCGCCGGTCGAAGCCCTGGCCACCGGCGCACGCGGCATTGCGCAGGGCCACCTGCACACCCGTGTGCCTGTGCACGGCAACGATGAACTGGCCCAGCTGGCCCGCACCTTCAATACCATGGCCGAACAACTGAGCAGCATCGAGTCCTCGCGCCGCCAGTGGCTGGGCGACGTGGCCCACGAGCTGCGCACCCCCCTGGCCGCCATGCGCGCCGAGATCGAAGCCGTGCAGGACGGCGTGCGCCCCTTTGACGACAAGACCGCGCTGCGCCTGCACCGGCAGGTGATGCGCCTGATCCAACTGGTGGGCGACCTGCGTGCCAGCCTGGACGCCGCTGGCACCAGCGCGCCATCGGCCCAGGTGCCCGTGCACCCGCTGTCGCTGCTGACCGAAGCACTGGCGTCGATGCGCCCGCGCCTGGCGCAGGCCGCCATCGATGTAGATACCACGGGCCTGGACGCCCTGGCCGCGCAGTCGTCCGTGTCAACGCCCGCCCCAATACCCGCTCCATTGGTGCGCGGCGACGCGCAGCAACTGCACCAGGTGTTCTTGAACCTGCTGGAAAACAGCCTGCGCTACACCGACGCGGGCGGCCTGCTGCGCATCGCAGCGCGCCTGCTGCCACCGGCCGATGGAGCCGCCCAACTGCAGGTGCAACTGGACGACAGCGCGCCCGGCGTGCCCCCCCACGAGCTGCCACGCATCTTTGACCGCCTGTACCGCGCCGAAACCTCGCGCAACCGCGACCATGGCGGTTCCGGCCTGGGCCTGGCGATCTGCCGCGCCATCGTGCTCGCGCACGGCGGCACGCTGGTGGCCGACACCTCCCCCCTGGGCGGTCTGCGCATCACGCTGCAACTGCCACTGCTGGACAACCCCTCATGAGCCACCGCATCCTCGTCGTCGAAGACGAACCCGACATCGCCGCCATCGTGGTCGACTACCTGCGCCACGCGGGCTATACCGTGGAACACCAGGCCGATGGCCGCGCGGCGCTCGCCAGCATGCTGGCCGCGCCGCCCGACCTCACGCTGCTGGACATCATGCTGCCCGGCATGGATGGCCTGGAGGTGCTGCGCCAGGCACGCCGCCACACACAGCACCCCATCATCATGCTGACCGCACGCGTCGAAGAAGTGGACCGGCTCATCGGCCTGGAGCTGGGCGCGGACGACTACATCTGCAAGCCTTTTTCGCCGCGCGAAGTGGTGGCGCGCGCCAAGGCCGTGCTGCGCCGCACCGCCGCCGCGCAAGAGCCCCCGGCAGCCACCACCACGGTGGCGGCGCTGATGCTGGACGAATCGCACTGGCAGGCCACGTTGCACGGCACGCCACTGGGCCTCACGCGGCGCGAGTTCCGGCTGCTGCAGGTGCTGGCCCGCCAGCGCGGGCGCATCTTCTCGCGCGCGCAGCTGCTGGACCAAGCGTACGACGACACGCTGGACGTGAACGAGCGCGCCATCGACAGCCACATCAAGAACCTGCGCAAGAAGCTCAAGGCCGCCAGCGCGGACGGCAGCGACTGGATTCGTTCGGTGTACGGCGTGGGTTTTGCCCTGGACCCGACTGCGGCCGATTGAGCGTGGTCCGATCAAGCAGGTTGCTACATTTTTTGCAGCAATTGGTGCTTATCCAATAAGCGCAGGAGCCATTTTTTACCCACAATGGTGGCACAACAGGCTACCGATTCGGTCCCTGTCTCACCCCTGCGCACGGAGCGCACCTACACCGTCACCGCCCGGGCACAGGTGTGATCGGGGCCACGCACTGGCCCTTACCACCTGTTCGCCCCGATGCACACTCCCTCCCCAACGCCCCGCGCGCCTGCGCCAGCCCGGCCCCCAACGCGCCCACAGAAGCTGCCCGGTGGGCTGGTGTACGTCACACCCGCCATGCCCGGCCTCACCCGCGTGCGCAACGGCGCTAAGGCGTTTCGCTACCGCCAGCCCGATGGCCAGTGGCTCCAAGACCCAGACGAGATCACCCGCATCCAGCGCCTGGCCATCCCGCCCGCCTACACCGACGTCTGGATCTGCCCGCTGCCCAACGGCCACCTGCAGGCCACTGGACTGGACGCACGCGGGCGGCGCCAGTACCGCTACCACCCGCAGTGGCGCGAGCAGCGCGACGAGGGCAAGTTCGAGCACATGCAGGCCTTTGGCCGCGCGCTGCCACGCATCCGCACCCGCGTGGCGCGCGACCTGGCGGCACACCGCAGCGGCCAGCCCCTGACACGCACCCTGGTGCTGGCCACCCTGGTCCGGTTGCTGGACACCACCTTCCTGCGCGTGGGCAACGAGGAGTACGCCGCTACCAACAAGTCGTACGGCCTGACCACGCTGCGCACGCGGCATGTGCAGGTCAAGGGCAGCCAGCTGACGCTGCGCTTTCGCGGCAAGAGCGGTGTGCAGCAGGAGGCCGAGCTGAGCGACCCCCGCGTGGCCCGCGTGGTGCGGCACTGCCAGCAGCTGCCGGGGCAGGAGCTCTTCCAGTATGAAGATGAGGACGGCACCCCTCGCACCGTGGGCTCGGGCGACGTGAATGACTACCTGCGCGAGATCACACAGGGCGTGAGCAGCACCGAAGGCGATCACTTCACCGCCAAGGACTTCCGCACCTGGCACGGCACCACGCAGGCGCTGGAGCTGACACGCCTGGCCTGCACCCAGACCGACGCCTCCGGCGCGGCCGACAAAAACGTGCGCTACAGCGCCAAGGCCATCCTGGCCGAGGTGGCGCGCCAGCTGGGCAACACGCCGGCCGTGTGCAGGAAGTCGTATGTGCACCCGGCCGTGCTGGATCTGGGCTCGCGGCTGGCATCCGACGCGGGGCCGGGCATGCAGGCGGTGTGGAATCACATCGGCGGCACCACATCGCCACGGGGCCTGAGTGCGGCGGAGCGCCGGCTGCTGGCGTTTCTGCGCAAGCCGCAAAGGCAGCACAAGGCGCACCCCAGCGCCAAAGCGTAGGCAGGGCTGCGGCACCCGGCGATGGGGTGTCGCGCAAGTGCCGTGCAGGACCATCGCGGTGCGGGCTGTATCGCTAAACTGGCATGCTGCGCCTTTTCACCGTCTTTCCGCCCGGCCCTGCGCACAGGCCGGCCCCGCCCAACTCCAGCCTGCCGCCATGCCCACCGCCACCATTGCCTTGCCAGAGTCCACCCATTCCCTGGCCGACCACCACCTGCAACGCCCCTTCCTCAGCCTGCCCGAGCGCGAGGCCATCAACCGGGGCCGCTGGTTCGCCGCGCTCACGCCGTCGCTGCGGCATGACATCTTCCGGCTGGGCCGCATCACGCGCTATATGCATGGCCAGATGATCGTCGAGCAGGGGGATCTGGCGCAGGACTGGTTTGCCTGTGCCAGCGGTGCCATCCGGTTTCGGCGCACCACACCGTCGGGCAAGCAGGTGACGCTGGCCTACGTGGAGCCCGGCATCTGGGTGGGCGAGGCCGAGGTGCTGCACCGCGGCCCCAACACCTACGACGCGCACGCCCACGGCCCCACCACGGTGCTGAGCGTGGCCGAGGGCGTGTTCCGCCAGCTGCTGCGCGAACACCCCGAGTTCGGCGAGGCACTGCTCACGCTGCAGGCGCGCCGCATGCGCTACCTGTACTGGATGATGGAAGACATGGCCACCCTGCCCTTGCGCGCACGACTGGCCAAGCAGCTGCTGCACGTGCTGCGCCGCTTCGGCGAGCGCGCCGCCGTGCCCGGCCAGCGTGGCGCCATCGGGCTGGCGCTGGTGCAGGACGAGCTGGCGCAACTGCTGGGCGGCTCACGCCAGCGCATCAATGTGGAACTCAAGTGGATGGAGCGCGAGGGCATTATCGGCATCCACCAGCGCGGCATCGTGGTGCACCAGCAGGAACAGCTGGAGGCGCTGGCGCAGCAGGGGTAGACCGGCGGCGCGGGAGCGTTGCAATCCCTTGAGTCAGCGTTTGCTACAAAAATAGTAGCATTTAGCGCTTATGGATAAAGCGCTGGAGGCCATTTTGGCTTGAATTTTTTGGCGAATGGCGCCTTGCCAGGCGCTCAGCGCCCCACCATGTTGCCCGGCACCACCCACTGGTCGAACTGCTCGCCCGTGACGTGGCCCGAGGCCACGGCCGCCTCGCGCAGGCTGGTGCCTTCCTTGTGCGCCTTTTTGGCAATGAAAGCGGCCTTGTCGTAGCCGATGTGGGTGTTGAGCGCGGTGACCAGCATGAGCGAGCGGTCCACCAGCTCGGTGATGCGCTCGCGGTTGGGCTCGATGCCCACGGCGCACTGGTCGTTGAAGCTGACCATGCCGTCGGCCAACAGGCGCACGCTCTGCAGGAAGTTGTGGGCCACCATGGGGCGGAAGACATTGAGCTCGAAGTTGCCCGAGGCGCCGCCGAAGTTGATGGCCACGTCGTTGCCGAACACCTGCGCGGCCAGCATGGTCACCGCTTCGCTCTGCGTGGGGTTGACCTTGCCGGGCATGATGGAAGAGCCGGGTTCGTTCTCGGGGATGCTCAGCTCGCCGATGCCGCTGCGCGGGCCGCTGGCCAGCCAGCGCACGTCGTTGGCGATCTTCATCATGCTGGCGGCCAGGGTCTTCAGGGCGCCGTGGGCGTGCACCAGGCCATCCACCGAGGCCAGCGCCTCGAACTTGTTCGGCGCGGTGACGAAGGGCAGGCCCGTGAGGCGCGCCAGCTCGGCGGCGGCCTGCTCGGCATAGCCCTTGGGCGCGTTCAGGCCCGTGCCCACCGCCGTGCCACCCAAGGCCAGCTCGTACAAATGGGGCAGCGCGGCGCGCACATGGCGCTCGCCATGGTCCAGTTGCGCCACATAGCCCGAGAACTCCTGGCCCAGCGTGAGCGGGGTGGCATCCTGCAAATGGGTGCGGCCGATCTTGACGATGCCGTCGAAGTCCTGCGCCTTCTTCGCCAGCGTGGCGCGCAGCTTGGCGATGGCAGGCAGCAGCTTGTGGGTCAACGCCTCCACCGCCGCCACGTGCATGGCGGTCGGGAACACGTCGTTGCTCGACTGGCTGCGGTTCACGTCGTCGTTGGGGTGCACCAGGCGGCCTTCGCCGCGCTCGCCGCCCAGGATCTCGCTGGCGCGGTTGGCCAGCACTTCGTTGACGTTCATGTTGGTCTGCGTGCCCGAGCCCGTCTGCCACACCACCAGCGGGAACTCGCCGGCATGCTTGCCAGCGATGACTTCATCGGCCGCAGCCACGATGGCATCGGTCTTCTTGGCATCCTGCAGGCCCAGCGCCTGGTTGACCACGGCCGACGCGCGCTTGACCTGGGCCAGCGCCTTGATGATCTCGCGCGGCTGCTGCTCGCCCGAGATGTCGAAGTTCTGCAGCGAGCGCTGCGTCTGCGCGCCCCAGAGCTTGTCGGCCGGCACCTCGATGGGGCCAAAGGTGTCGCGTTCGGTACGGGAGGTCATGGGCAGCGGTTCTCCAAGTTGAAAAAGCAGGAAAAGTGAGAAAGGGCGGGCAAACGCACGGCCCGGCCCGGAGCCGCCGCGGGGCTGCAGGGGCTGCCTGCGTCTGGCCCCAAAACAGGTGCAGCCGGGAACATCGGCGCGCCCGGCAGCATAATGCAAAAACGAACCATTCTCATTTATGGAGTTGCACAGCCTGAGCGGGTTGCGCCCGGCCAGTGTGCGGCAAGCCCCGCAGCAAAGAGCAACAAGCCTCGCCGCCAACACTGCCGGTGGGGGCATCTGCGGGGGCATGGCGATGGATACCAATCCGCCCGCTGCAGGCCAAACCCCCGCGCCGGCACGCCTTCGCACCGGTGGATACACTCCGACGCGCGCGGCCATGCCCTTTCCGCCCCGTGCCTGCTTCATTCATCCATTGCGCTGCCGCGGCCTATCCGCCCTGGGCCTCTTGACGGCGCCGCGCGCCCGATGCACCCTGCCCATCCAACCCCAGCATTCTTTGCACCATGAACACGTTCATGCCCTCCAGCTACAACCTGTTCGTGGTGGTGGCCTCCTTTGCCATCGCCATGCTGGCGTCATACGTGACACTGGACCTGGCGCGCCGCGTGCGCACGGCGCAGCGCCGCGTCGGGCTGGCCTGGTGGGCAGCAGGCTCCATCGTCATGGGCACGGGCATCTGGGCCATGCACTTTTTGGGCATGCAGGCCTTCAGGCTGCCCATCGAGATCGGCTTTGCCGGCGGCCCCACGCTGCTGTCGTGGCTGGCAGCGGTGACCGCATCTGCCATGGCCCTGCAGCTGGCCAGCCAGGAAACCTTTGGCCGGGCCCAACTGGCCATGGGTGCGCTGGTAATGGGTGCCGGCATCAGCGGCATGCACTACATCGGCATGGCCGCCATGGAGATGGCGCCCGGCATCGTCTGGAACCCGCCGCTGGTGGCGCTGTCGGTGCTGATCGCGGTGCTGGCATCGGCCACGGCCCTGCTGATCTTCAAGCTGCTGCGCCGGGTGCGGCCCAGCCAGCGCCTGCCCTACCAGCTGGCCGCATCGTTCGTGATGGCGGTGGCCATCTGCGGCATGCACTACACCGGCATGGCGGCGGCCAGCTTTGCCATGGGCTCCGTGTGCCTGAGCGCGGGCGAGCTCGGCGGCCCGGGCCTCACAGCCATGGTGCTCATGGCCACGGGCATGCTGCTGGTGAGCACACTGTTCACGTCCATTCTGGATGCGCGGCTGCAGGCCACGGCCGAGCGCCTGACGAAGTCGCTGCAGGACAGCAACACCCGCCTGCAGGCCGCCAACGACGAGCTGCAAAAACGCGCGTTCGCCGACGCGCTGACCGGCCTGCCCAACCGGCTGCTGTTCGAAGACCGGCTCATCCACGCGCTGCTGCGCCTGGACCGGACCAACCACCACCGCGTGGAAGACCGCCTGGCCGTGCTGTTTGTGGACCTGGATGGCTTCAAGCCCATCAACGACTCCTTTGGCCATGCCGCGGGCGACGTGATCCTGCGCGGCGCAGCCGACCGCCTGCGCCGCGAGGCGCGCGAGGGGGACACCGTGGCCCGCGTCGGCGGAGACGAGTTTCTGATCCTGCTGGAAGACGTGACCGACGTGGCCGCGAGCGTGATGGTGGCCAACCGGGTGCTGGCATCGCTCTCGGAGCCTTTCGAAGTGGCGGGCAAACAGGTGCAGATCGCCTGCTCCATCGGAATCGTCGTGCACCCCGACCACGGGGAGCGCGGCAAGCTGGTGGCCAACGCCGATGCCGCCATGTATGCCGCCAAGCGCGCGGGCGGCGGCTGCTATGCGCTGTTTGAACCCCACATGGGCTCGGACGCCTCAGAGCAGCTGGAGTTGCAGAACGACCTGCGCCAAGCCATTGACCGGGGCCAGCTGGCCCTGCACTACCAGCCCAAGATCGACGGAACGCGCGGCCAGATCAGCGGGGTGGAAGCGCTGCTGCGCTGGAAGCACCCCCAACATGGCATGGTGAGCCCCATGGTCTTCATCGCGCTGGCCGAGCGCTTCGGCCTCATCGGACGGCTGGGCAACTGGGTCATCAATGAAGCCTGCCGCCAGACCGCCGAGTGGGCCCGCAGCGGCATGCGCATGCGCGTGGCCATCAACCTGTCAGTGCACCAGCTGCGCGAGGCCGGGCTGGCCGAGCGCATCGAGCAGGCGCTGCTGCGCCACGGGCTCGATGCCTCGCAACTGCTGTGCGAGATCACCGAATCGGTGGCCATGGAGGACATCAAGGCCACGCAGCGCACCTTCGAGGGGCTGGCACGCATCGGCGTGTTCCTGTCCATCGACGACTTCGGCACCGGGTATTCCAGCCTGAACTACCTGCGCCAGCTGCCGGCGCAGCAGCTCAAGATCGACCGCAGTTTTGTGAACGATCTGGAAAGCAGCGAAGACGCCCGCGCCGTGGTGGCCGCGGTGGTGAGCCTGGCGCATGCCCTGGGGCTGCGGGTGGTGGCCGAGGGGGTGGAGACCAGCGGCCAACGCGATATTCTGCTGGGCATGGGCTGTGATGAATTGCAGGGCTTCTTCTATGCCCATCCCATGCCGGCAGACACGCTGCTGGCATGGTCACAAGGTGAAAAACCGGTCGGCAGTGCAGACTTCACGCCGTCCGTCATCGGGTCGTTGCCAGAGCTGTAAGGCCGCCTGCTGCGCGCCTGAAAGCCCCGGCCATGGCACGTCGTCGGAAAAGGACGACACCCGTGTCAGCGTCGCCTGACGCCGTGCAGCCCACGGTCGGCGCACCATGGCACTTCAGCGGCAACGCTGCCACTGCCGCGCCGGCCCCCAGGACTGGCGCACGTCCCCCCAACACACCTGGAGACCCTCATGGCCACCAGCAGCCTTCTCGGCATTGACGCCGACCACCTTCCCCCGGCCCACAGTGCGACCGGCATTGACAGCCTGGGGCCCAGCGACGCCTCCGACTCCGGCAGCGACAGTGCGGGCGCCTACAGTTCCGAGACCGACAGCGACACCGACCGCTTTGGCACGGGCGAGCGCAGCAGCGTGGAGCCCGCCCCCCAGCCCCTGGCGCGGGACATCCTGCCCGACCACGTGGAAGACATGTCGGAGGAAAGTGAAGAACCCGGCATGGACATGGAAGACAACGGCCTGCCGGAAGCCCCCGACATGCAGCATGGCACGCATGGCCATGCCGCTCCGCTGACCGCAGACGACCTGCCGGAAAGCGAAGCAACGGACGAAGACGAAGAGAGCGAATAGCACCCCGGAACCATCGGGCGGGGTTCCCGCGTCAAGCGGCAATTGGCGCAACGGCGGGGTGTGCCATTGCGCGCGCGGAGCTCCGCTGGCGGGGGTCTGTCAAAATACGGTCCGCCTGCCATCGGCAGTGCTTCTGGAAGACCGGCAATGGCCAGCCAGGAGTGCGTGCGGCGGGCAGAACAGGAACGTGCTTGCGTTCTCCATAAGACTCCCCACGACACGCCATGACCACCTCCATCCGCCAGGACGATCTCATCGAATCCGTAGCCGCCGCGCTGCAGTACATCAGCTACTACCACCCCACCGACTACATCGCCCACCTGGCCCGCGCCTATGAGCGCGAGCAAAGCCCGGCGGCCAAGGACGCGATCGCCCAGATCCTGACCAACAGCAAGATGAGCGCCACCGGCCAGCGCCCCATCTGCCAGGACACCGGCATCGTCAACGTGTTCCTGAAAGTGGGCATGGACGTGCGCTGGGAGGGCTTCACGGGCAGCCTGGACGACGCCATCAACGAAGGCGTGCGCCGTGGCTACAACCACCCCGACAACACCCTGCGCGCCAGCGTGGTGGCCGACCCGCACTTCGACCGCAAGAACACCAAGGACAACACCCCGGCCGTGATCTTCACCGAGATCGTGCCCGGCAACACCGTGGAAGTGACCGTCGCAGCCAAAGGCGGCGGTAGCGAAAACAAGAGCAAGATGGTCATGCTCAACCCCGGCGACAGCATCGTCGACTGGGTGCTGAAGACCGTGCCCACCATGGGCGCTGGCTGGTGCCCACCCGGCATGCTGGGCATCGGCATCGGCGGCACCGCTGAAAAAGCCGTGCTGATGGCCAAGGAAAGCCTGATGGACGACCTGGACATGTACGAGCTGCAGGCCAAAAAGGCTTCCGGTGCCGAGCTGACCAAGGTTGAGGCCCTGCGCATTGAGCTGATGGAAAAGGTCAACGCCCTGGGCATTGGCGCGCAAGGCCTGGGCGGCCTGACCACCGTGCTGGACGTGAAGATCAAGATGTACCCCACCCACGCCGCCAGCAAGCCCGTGGCCATGATCCCCAACTGCGCCGCTACCCGCCACGCCCACTTTGTGATGGACGGCAGCGGCCCGGTCTACCTGGACCCGCCGTCGCTGGACCTGTGGCCCAACGTGAACTGGACGCCCGACTACAAAACCAGCAAAAAGGTGGACCTGAACACCTTGACCAAGGCCGAAGTCGCCAGCTGGAAACCCGGCGACACCCTGCTGCTGAACGGCAAGATGCTGACGGGCCGCGACGCCGCGCACAAGCGCATCCAGGGCATGCTGGCCAAGGGCGAGCCGCTGCCCGTGGACTTCACCAACCGCGTCATCTACTACGTTGGCCCCGTGGACCCGGTGCGTGACGAGGCCGTAGGCCCCGCCGGCCCCACCACCGCCACCCGCATGGACGGCTTCACCGAAATGATGCTGGCCGAAACCGGCCTGATCGCCATGATCGGCAAGGCCGAGCGCGGCCCGGTCGCCATCGAAGCCATCAAGAAGCACCAAAGCGCGTACCTGATGGCCGTGGGCGGCGCCGCCTACCTGGTCAGCAAGGCCATCAAGACCGCCAAGGTGGTGGGTTTTGCCGACATGGGCATGGAAGCCATCTACGAATTCGACGTGGTGGACATGCCCGTGACCGTGGCGGTGGACGCCGGCGGCACCAGCGCCCACATCACCGGCCCGGCCGAATGGCAAAAGAAGATCGCCACGGGCGAGTTCAAGGGCATCGGCGTCGCTGCCGCAGCCTGATGAACACAAAACCCGCCTGAGCAGTGTTGGGCAGGCCATAGCGCCTGCCCCCGCCGGGCTTTCTCCCCGACTCTGTTCCTTCTCCGGTTCACAAGGATCCATGACCGAAGCACAGCAACTCCCCATCGGCGTGTTTGACAGCGGCGTGGGGGGCCTGAGCGTACTGCGCGCTCTGCGGGCGGCACTGCCCCATGAGCGTTTTGTGTACCTGGCCGACAGTGCCCATGCGCCGTACGGCGAACGGGGCGATGCCTATGTGGGTGCCCGCACCCACGCCATCACGCGGTACCTGCTCGAACAGCACCACATCAAGGCCCTGGTGGTGGCTTGCAACACCGCCACGGCGGCGGCCATCCACGAGGTGCGCGCCAGCCACCTTGATCTACCTCTTGTGGGCCTGGAGCCCGCCATCAAGCCTGCGCTGGCGATGACCCGAACCGGCCGCGTGGGCGTGATCGGAACACGGGGCACACTCACCAGCGCCAAGTTCGGCAAGCTGCTGGGCTCACTGGCCGGACAGGCCCAGTTCGTGGTGCAGCCCTGTGACGGTCTGGCGCACGCCATCGAGCGCAGTGTGGCCCGGCCAGCGCCCGTGCTCGGCGCCCCGGTGGGTGCAACGGAAACGGGTGCCCTGTGCGAACGGTACCTTCAGGCCATGGGCGACTTCGGCACAGCACCAGGGCAGATCGATACGCTGGTGCTCGGGTGCACCCACTATATTTTTGTGGCCCACGAACTTCGGGCACTGGTAGGCCCCCATGTGCAATTCATCGAGACCGGTGAACCCGTGGCCCGGCAGACGCGACGATTGCTGGAGACAGCGGGGCTGCTGGCAACGCCTGATGGTGCCCCTGCCACGGATGTCTCTCGCACCCGCCTGCTTACCACCGGGCCGGTGGCCATGCTTCAGGCAGCAGCCGAGCGCTGGCTGGGTCTGCCTGCAGACTGCTGTGAAACAGTGTCTGTACCCTGATTCAACATATTTTTGGGGCCTGGCGCTTTACCAAAAAGCGTTCATTGCTATTAAATAAATAGCATTCACTTTCTACGCTGAACCGGTTTCTGAAGCCCCACCCCACAACCGCGCCCCCACATGCTCCATGTGGGTGAGGTACAGGCGCAGATCGAACTCATACTGGTGGTATTGCGGCTCCATGTGGGTACACAGCTGGTAAAAAGCCTTGTCGTGGTCCTTCTCACGAAGGTGGGCCAGCTCGTGGACCACGATCATGCGCAGGAACTCGTCCGGCGCCTGTTTGAACATCGACGCAATGCGGATCTCATGCTTGGCCGCCAGCCGGTTGCCCTGCACACGCGAGACCGCCGTGTGCAACCCCAGGGCGTGGCGCACTACGTGGATCTTGTTGTCGAAAAGAACCTTGTTGACCGTGCCGGCATTGCGCAGGTAGCGCGCCTTGAGTTCCTGTGCGTAGTCGTACAGGGCCCTGTCGCTGCGCACCGCATGGGCCTGGGGGTACTTGCGCTGCAACATGGCTCCCAGCCGCCCTTGCGCCAACAGATCACGCGCCTGGTCTTGCAAGGACGCGGGGTAGGAACGCAGATACGGTAGATCGGAGGTCACGGGAGAAGGGACGGCGCGCAGGGAATCACAGAAGAGCTACAGAACTGCGCGGCAGTGCCGTGGAGCCCATGCATGCAACCCGGGCTGATTGCCACAGCCTGCCGCCTGCTTTTCAACACGAGCGCGGACAGAAAACAAGCACTCCCGCAACATCGTGTGCCTGGCCAGGCTCAGTGCAGGTGGCGCGGACGGCGGCCACCTCCGCCACCGTGACCGCTGCCAGAGCCCCCCCCACCCGGGCCACGCGGAGGTTTGCCGATCTCCAGCGAGTTCACCAGAGCGTCAAAGCGCTGGCTGAACAGCTTGTCGATCTCAGCCACCACGCCGCCCAGTTCGGCACCATCAAAGTGGCGCTCCATCATGTTCACAACGTCCTGCACCAGCAGATCACGCTGCACCTGCATGATGGCCGCGGGCGTGGGGCCGACAAACAGCATGACGAAGTCGTCGCGCGACTCCGCGCCCTGGTCTTCCTCTTCCTCGTCGAAGTCCGCGTCGTAGAACGTGACTTCTATGGCGGCCCCCTGTTCGGCCAGCTCGTTGAGGTTCATGCACATCTCGTCGAGCGACTGGCGAAAGTCTTCATCGCCCCGCACCGTCCAGCACATCTGCAACAAGTGCTCCTGGGCATCGAACTTGATGCCTGGCTCTTCTTCATAAGCGCTGGTCGCACCATCGGCCAGCGAGCGGGCTCCGGCGTACTTCCACAGGGGTTTGAGCGCCTCCTGGAGTTGGTCAAAGCTCGCATCGGCGCGCAACTGGACTTGTCCGTGGACGTGGATTTCGAAGGGAGCGTTGTAACTTGACATGATTGAATCGTAGTGGTGCCCCGAGCCGGGGTCGAACCGGCACGCCCCTTTTCAGGAAAGCGGCGGATTTTAAGTCCGCAGTGTCTACCAATTTCACCATCGGGGCGCCGGCTGCCCAACGCACACCTGCATCGCAGCGTAACCCGGGCAGCGCATGCGCGCAATGCCCTGTCGTATCTCTGGTCACAGGGCGGCTGTTCGTCAAACCGCCTGCCCGGCGCCACCAAGAAAAAAGGGAAGCCGAAGCTTCCCTTACAAATATGGAGCGGGAAAAGAGTCTCGAACTCTCGACCTCAACCTTGGCAAGGTTGCGCTCTACCAACTGAGCTATTCCCGCATTTTCTGACTGCCGCCAATGTTTCCATTAACACCAACCAGCAAGCCTCAAATTATATCGCTATTTTTTGGCTCTGTTCGATTGCAAACCAAAAAATCAACCAATCACCATCCATCGTTTTACGATCTCCCTCGATGCGCCAATCCTGGACGATCTTCAAACATCGACGGCATGGACCGTATCTGGAGGCGCGGTCCGGAGTCGAACCGGACTAACCGGATTTGCAATCCGGGGCATAACCGCTTTGCTACCGCGCCAGGAATTCACATTCCTCTGACAAAAAAGGGAAGCTAATGCTTCCCTTTTTGTGGAAATTGGAGCGGGAAAAGAGTCTCGAACTCTCGACCTCAACCTTGGCAAGGTTGCGCTCTACCAACTGAGCTATTCCCGCATTTTACCGAAGCCTCACATTGTACAACGTTTGCTGCGATGGGATGAATTGTAGCGCATTTTTTGGGGCTCCCCAAAAAAATTTGCATCAATGTTTCAAGCCATCTGTGGCACCCGATGCCGCAACGGCCTTGTCGGCAGAAGGCGTCGTCACCACCGCCACTTCCTCGTCCGTCAGGGGCACTGGTTTGGTTTCAAGGGCAACTTCCAGCACCTTGTCGATCCAGCGCACCGGCACGATCTCCAAGCCACTCTTCACGTTGTCCGGAATCTCGGCCAAGTCCTTCACATTTTCCTCCGGGATAAGCACCGTCTTGATGCCACCCCGCAGGGCCGCCAGCAGCTTTTCTTTCAGACCACCAATGGCTGTAACTTCGCCGCGCAAGGTGATTTCCCCCGTCATGGCCACATCACCACGAACGGGAATACCCGTGAGGGCCGAAACAAACGCCGTGGTCATCGCAGCCCCCGCGCTCGGACCGTCCTTGGGCGTAGCACCGTCTGGCACGTGGATGTGGATGTCACGCTTCTCAAACGTTTCATCCTTGATTCCCAGCATCCGCGAGCGGCTGCGCACCACGGTGCGAGCAGCCTCCACGGATTCCTTCATCACATCACCCAACGAACCAGTGCGCGTGATCACCCCCTTGCCGGGCATGATGGCCGCTTCAATGGTCAGCAGATCACCGCCAACTTCCGTCCAAGCCAAGCCCACCACCTGCCCCACCTGGTTTTGCAACTCGGCACGGCCATAGGTGTACTTGCGCACGCCCAGGAAGTCAGGCAGATTGTCGGCAGTGACAATGACCTTGGGCTCGAGCTTCTTGAGCTGCAAGCCCTTGACCACCTTGCGGCAGATCTTGGACAACTCGCGCTCCAGCGAGCGCACGCCAGCTTCCCGCGTGTAGTAGCGCACCATGTCGCGCACGGCGGGCTCGGTGATCTCCAGCTCCTCGTCCTTCACGCCATTGTTCTTGAGCTGCTTGGGCAGCAGGTATTTCATGGCGATGCTGGTCTTCTCGTCCTCGGTATAACCGGACAGACGGATCACCTCCATCCGGTCGAGCAGCGCCGGCGGGATGTTCATCGAGTTCGATGTGGCGACGAACATCACGTCGCTCAGGTCGAAGTCAACCTCTACGTAGTGGTCGCCGAAAGTGTGGTTCTGCTCGGGGTCCAGCACCTCCAGCAGCGCACTTGACGGGTCACCCCGGAAATCGGTGCCGAGTTTGTCGATTTCATCGAGCAGGAACAGCGGGTTGCGCGTGCCTACCTTGGACAGACTCTGCAGCACCTTGCCCGGCAGTGCGCCGATGTAGGTGCGGCGGTGGCCGCGGATCTCGGCCTCATCGCGCATGCCACCCAGGGCCATGCGGACGTACTTGCGGCCGGTGGCCTTGGCAATCGACTGCCCCAGCGAGGTCTTGCCCACGCCTGGAGGGCCGACCAGGCACAGGATGGGCGCCTTGACCTTGTCCACGCGCTGCTGCACCGCAAGGTACTCAAGGATGCGGTCCTTGACCTTGTCGAGGCCAAAGTGGTCTTCGTTGAGCACGCCCTCGGCATTCACCAGGTCGTGCTTGATCTTGGTCTTCTTGCTCCAGGGCAGCGCAGTGAGCACGTCGATGTAGTTGCGCACCACGGTGGCCTCGGCCGACATGGGCGACATCAGCTTGAGCTTCTTGAGCTCCGCATCAGCTTTCTTGCGCGCCTCGGCAGACATCTTGGCGAGCTTGATCTTTTTCTCGATCTCCTCAATGTCGGCGCCTTCGTCGCCCTCGCCCAGCTCCTTCTGGATAGCCTTGACCTGTTCATTCAGGTAAAAGTCGCGCTGGTTCTTCTCCATCTGGCGCTTCACACGCCCACGGATCTTCTTGTCGACGTTGAGGATGTCTACCTCCCGGTCGAGCTGCTCGAACAGGTTTTCGAGACGCGCCTTCACATCGGAGAGGTCCAGCACCACCTGCTTGTTTTCGAGCTTGAGCGGCAGGTGTGCGGCAATGGTGTCGGCCAGGCGGCCTGGATCGTCGATGCTGGAGATCGAAGTCAGGATTTCCGGCGGAATCTTCTTGTTGAGCTTGACGTACTGGTCAAACTGCTGCATCACCGCGCGACGCAGCGCTTCGATCTCGCTGGGCTTGTTGGCCTCGGGCGTAGCCTCGACCGGTGTCACAGTGGCAGTGAAATGGGTTTCTGCGTCCTCAATGGACGTCACCAGGGCACGCTGCTGGCCTTCTACCAGCACCTTGACGGTGCCGTCAGGCAGTTTGAGCATCTGCAGGATGGTGGAAACGCAGCCGACATCGAACATGTCCGACACAGAGGGTTCATCCTTGGCCGCAGCTTTCTGGGCGACCAGCATGATCCGCCGGTCGGCCTCCATGGCCAATTCAAGTGCCTTGATGCTCTTGGGGCGGCCCACAAAAAGCGGGATGACCATGTGGGGAAACACCACCACATCGCGCAGAGGCAACAGTGGCAGGTCTATAGGGGTGGCTGGCAGGGGTGTATGTCCGGACATGGAAATCCTCAAAGTGCTCTGTGGAAGTTGGTCCACATGTGGGGATTTTCAACCCTTGCACGCAGCCGCACTGCCGCAAGGGTTGATGGTTCAATGGGCGTCAACAAAGCGCCCGCTCCGGTCATCTCAGGCCTTCTTGGCCGCTTCGCGGTAGACGAGCAGCGGCGGCTTGTTTTCTTCGATGGTGGACTCGTCCACCACCACCTTCTCGACGTTGCTGGTATTGGGCAGGTCGAACATCGTGCCAATCAGCGATTGCTCCAGGATCGAGCGCAGGCCCCGGGCACCGGTCTTGCGGGCCAGTGCCTTGCGGGCGATGGCCTTGAGCGCCGCAGGACGGATCTCGAGGTCCACGCCTTCCATGGCCAGGAGCTTGCTGTATTGCTTGACCAGCGCATTCTTGGGTTCGGTCAAGATCTGCACCAGCGCGTCTTCGCTCAGCTCTGCCAGAGCCGTCACCACGGGCATACGCCCCACCAGTTCGGGGATCAGGCCAAACTTGATCAGGTCCTCGGGCTCGATCTCGGTGAACACCTCGGTCAGCGACCGCTGTTTCTTGCTCTTGACCGATGCACCGAACCCGATGCCCGAGGCTTCGGTGCGGTTCTCGATGACCTTTTCCAGCCCTGCAAACGCACCGCCACAGATGAACAGGATGTTGGTCGTGTCGATCTGCAGAAAGTCCTGATTGGGGTGCTTGCGCCCACCCTGCGGCGGCACACTGGCCATCGTGCCTTCGATGAGCTTGAGCAGCGCCTGCTGCACGCCCTCGCCCGACACGTCGCGGGTGATGCTGGGGTTGTCCGACTTGCGCGAGATCTTGTCGATCTCATCGATGTAGACGATGCCGCGCTGGGCGCGCTCCACCTCGTAATTGCAGCTTTGCAGCAGCTTCTGGACGATGTTTTCCACGTCCTCCCCCACGTAGCCTGCCTCGGTCAGCGTGGTGGCGTCGGCCATCACAAACGGCACGTCCAGCATGCGCGCCAAGGTCTGCGCCAGCAGCGTCTTGCCCGAACCCGTGGGCCCGATCAGCAAGATGTTGCTCTTGGAGAGCTCGACGTCGTCCTTGTGGGCTTTGTCCTTGTGGCGCAGGCGCTTGTAGTGGTTGTACACCGCCACCGCGAGCGTGCGTTTGGCCACATCCTGGCCAATCACATAGTTGTCGAGGTTGGTCTTGATCTCTACCGGGGTGGGCAGGTCACTGCGGCCTTCTCGCGCCAGGTCACCGGCCGGAAGCTCATCGCGAATGATCTCGTTGCACAGGTCAATGCACTCGTCGCAGATAAAGACCGACGGACCGGCGATCAGCTTCTTCACTTCGTGCTGGCTTTTGCCGCAGAAAGAGCAGTAAAGGGTTTTTTCGCTGGAAGAGCCTTTTTTCTCGGCCATGGGGGCAATGCCTTGCTTGTTACGGAAAGTTGTCGGGATGATAACCAAATAAAAAACGGCGTCTTCCCCAGGGGAAAACGCCGCCGCGCGACCCTGCCGGGATCAGGCGCGCTTGCTGATCACCTGATCGACGAGACCATATTCCTTGGACTCATCGGCCGACAGGAAATAGTCACGCTCGGTGTCACGCTGGATCTTCTCGAGTGGCTGGCCCGTGCGCTCGGCCAAAATCTTGTTCAGTTGCTCGCGGGTCTTGAGAATTTCGCGGGCATGGATTTCGATTTCAGTCGCCTGGCCCTGCATGCCACCCAGAGGCTGGTGAATCATGACCTTGGAGTTGGGCAGCGCAAAACGCTTGCCCTTGGCGCCGGCCGCCAGCAGGAAGGCACCCATGCTGGCCGCCATGCCGGTGCACAGGGTCGATACATCGGGTTTGATGAAGTTCATGGTGTCAAAGATCGCCATGCCAGCACTCACCGAACCGCCAGGGGAGTTGATGTAGAACGAAATGTCCTTGTCAGGATTTTCGCTCTCCAGGAACAGCAGCTGCGCTACCACCAGATTGGCGGTCTGGTCGTTGACCGGCCCCACCAGAAAAATCACACGCTCCTTGAGCAGGCGCGAGTAGATGTCATAGGACCGCTCGCCACGGCCCGACTGCTCGATGACCATGGGGACCATGCCCAGGCCTTGTATTTCCAATGCGCTCATGTTTTTCTCCAGACAAGCAGGTACTGTACCCAGAAATGAATTGGGGCTTGTGCACGAAAGCACAAGCCCCTGGCGTGTATCGGCAACAACCGGGCAATTCGGTAACAAGCCGCCCGGCCTGGGCCTATCAGCCCTGTTGGGCCATCAGTTCGTCGAAAGACACGGCCTTTTCAACCACTTTGGCCTTGCCCAGCACGAATTCGGTCACGTTGTTTTCAATCACAACGGCTTCCACTTCGGCCAGGCGCTGGCGATCGCCGAAGTACCAGCGCACCACGTCTTCTGGCTTCTCATAGCTGGCAGCCAGTTCGTCAATGTGGGCCTTGAGTTGCTCAGGCTTGGCTTGCAGTTCGTTCGCACGCACCAGCTCAGCCAGCACCAGGCCCAGGCGCACGCGGCGCTCGGCTTGGGGGCGGAACACGTCTTCAGGGATTTCGGCCTTGTCGGCGTCCTTGATGCCACGTTGCTTGAGTTCAGCGCGGGCGCCTTCGAGCAGGCGGGCGATTTCAGCCTGCACGCTGGAATTGGGCAGGTCCAGTTCGGCCTTGGACACCAGGGCGTCCATCACGGCTTGCTTGTTGCGGGCCAGCAGGCGGAACTTGACTTCGCGCTCGAGGTTTTTCTTGATATCGGCGCGCAGGCCATCCACGGAACCGTCGGCGATACCCAGCGACTTGGCCAGGGCGTCGTTCACTTCGGGCAGGTGGGCGGCTTCGATCTTCTTGATCGTGACGAGGAAGTCAGCGGTCTTACCGGCGACATCCTTGCCATGGTACTCGGCAGGAAATGCCAGAGGGAAGGTCTTGCTTTCGCCGGACTTCATGCCACGCACGGCGTCTTCAAATTCCTTGAGCATCTGGCCTTCACCCACCAGGAACTGGAAGTCTTCGGCCTTGCCGCCATCAAACGGCTCGCCGTCGATCTTGCCTTCGAAATCCACCGTGACGCGGTCACCGTCTTGTGCCGCGGCGTCGATGGCGCGCTGGGCGAAGCTGCGGCGCTGCTTGCGCAGGATGTCAATGGTCTTGTCGATGGCAGCGTCGGTCACTTCGGCCGACAGCTTTTCGACTTCCGCATCGGCCAGATCAGCGATCTTGACTTCAGGGAACACTTCGAAAATGGCGTCGAATGTGACCTGGCCTTCGGGCGCGCCTTCCTTTTCGGTGATGCGGGGCTGGCCGGCAACACGCAGGTTGGCTTCGTTGGCTGCCACGGCAAAGGCTTCGCCGACCTTGTCGTTGAGCACTTCGTACTGCACCGAATAGCCATAGCGCTGGGCCACCACGTTCATGGGCACCTTGCCAGGACGGAAACCGTCCATCTTGACCGTGCGGGCCAGGCGCTTCAGGCGCGTGTCGACTTCGGACTGGATCAGGGTGACGGGCACGCTCAGCGTAATCTTGCGCTCGAGCTTCTCAAGGGTTTCAACAGTAACGGCCATGGCTATTCCTCTTATGAATGTGGATCGTGCTGGCTGCAGCGCAGCAGCGCCGTGCTCCGCAAAGTCTCACATGGGTGGTGCGCGGGGGGGGACTCGAACCCCCACACCATTGCTGGCGTCAGGACCTAAACCTGGTGCGTCTACCAATTTCGCCACCCGCGCGGTTCTACAACAAACAAACAGGCGGCACGAACTGCCGCCTGTGTGAAATCGGTCAACCTTCTATTTTACCCTGATGCGGGCAGGGTGGGAATCAAACCCCTCCAAGGACCTCAGGCGCAGGCCGTTTGACGCGGAACCAGGCCGCATACATTGCCGGCAGCGCGAGCAGGGTCAGCACGGTGGCCACGACCAACCCACCCATGATGGCCACGGCCATCGGGCCCCAGAACACGCTGCGTGACAACGGGATCATGGCCAGCACCGCGGCGGCGGCTGTCAGCACAATGGGGCGCAGTCGGCGCACGGCGGATTCGACAATCGCATCCCACGCCGGCACGCCCCGAGCGCGGTCTTGCTCGATCTGGTCGATCAGGATCACCGAGTTGCGCTGGATCATGCCCATGAGCGCAATCACCCCCAGCAGCGCGACAAAGCCGAACGGCCGGTTGAGCAGAATCAACGCCGCCGCCACCCCCGCCAGGCCCAATGGCCCGGTCAGGAACACCAGCATCGCGCGGCTGAAGCTGTGCAGCTGCAGCATCAGCAGCGTGAAGGTGATGAACAGCATGATCGGAATGCCTGCGGCAATCGAAGCGGAGCCCTTGGAGCTTTCTTCCACGGCCCCCGCGACGTCAATGCGATAACCCGTCTGACCGGCGGCTCGCCATTTCGCCTCGATGTCCTTGAGGGCAGGCAGCAGCGCGGCCGTTACCGTGGCACCCTGCAGGCCTTCGGTCACATCGCCCTGCACGGTGATGGCGTAGTCGCGGTTCTCGCGCCACATCACACCGGGCTCCCAGGTGAACACCGGCTTGGCGATCTGCGTGAGCGGGATCGACTTGCCCGAGGCGGTGGGCAGGTAAGCGTTGGCAATGTCGGTGATGGCATTGCGCTCGTCCAGCGGCTGGCGCAGCAGGATGTCGATGAGTTTGTCCCCCTCGCGGAACTGGCCCACCTGCGTACCCGACAGGATGGTTTTGGACGCCTGGGCGATGGACTGGCTCGTCACGCCCAGTGCGCGCGCCTTGGCCTGGTCCACTTCCAGACGCAGCACCTTCACGGACTCATTCCAGTTGTCGTTCACGCCGCGCATGTTGGGGTTCTGGCGCAGCTGCGCCTTCACCTCGTCGGCACGTTCGCGCAGCACCAGCGGATCGGGCCCCACTACGCGGAACTGCACGGGATACGGCACGGGCGGCCCATTGGGCAGCAGCTTCACGCGGCCACGCACTTCCGGGAACTCCTCGGCCAGCAGCGCTGGCAGCTTCACGCGCAGCGATTCACGCACTTTCAAATCCTTGGGCACCACGATGAACTGCGACACATTGCTCTGCGGAAACACCTGGTCCAGCGGCAGGTAGAAACGGGGCACGCCCGAACCGACCCAAGTGCTGACCGTGTTCACACCCGGCTCCGACAACAGGCGCTGCTCCACCCGTTTGGTGACCTCTTCATTGCCCGCAAAGGATGTGCCCTCAGGGAACCAGATGTCCACCATGATTTCGGGTCGGCTCGAATCCGGGAAGAACTGCTGTTGTACCTGGCCCATGCCCACAATGCCCAGCGCAAAGGTCAGCACCGTGGCGCCGATGGTGAGCCAGCGGTGCAGTACGCACCAGTTCACCAAGCGGCGGAAGACGCGGTAGAACGGGCTGTCAAACACCTCGTGGGGGTCATCCGTGATGCCTTTGTTCGCCTGGGCGGCCACGACATGGGGCGGAACCTTGAGCAGCAGCGTCCCCAGATACGGAACGAAGTACACCGACACGATCCAGCTGAGCACCAGCGCGATCACCGTCACGGCAAAGATCGCGAACGTGTATTCGCCCGTCGTGGACTTGGCCAGGCCGATGGGCAAAAAGCCCGCCGCCGTGATCAACGTGCCCGTCAGCATGGGCATGGCCGTGATCTCGTAGGCGAAGGTGGCGGCACGCACCTTGTCATAGCCCTCTTCGAGCTTGAGCACCATCATTTCCACCGCAATGATCGCGTCGTCCACCAGCAGGCCCAGCGCAATGATGAGCGAGCCCAGCGAAATCTTGTGCAGGCCAATGCCCCAGTACCACATGGCCAGGAAGGTCACGGCCAGCACCAGCGGGATGGTGATGCCCACCACCAGCCCCGGGCGTGGATCGATGTACCAGCGCTTCCACAGCGGATTCTTGCCGGGGCGCTTGTGGAAACCCAGTGCGATGAAACTCACCGCCAGCACAATGACCACGGCCTCGATCAGCACCTTGACGAACTCGTTCACCGAGGTTGCCACGGCCTTGGGCTGGTCTTGCACGTTGACGAGCTTCACCCCTGCCGGCAAGGTGCTGCCGATGCGGTCGGTGGCCGCGTGCAGCGCCTTGCCCAGCGCAATGATGTCCCCGCCCTTAGCCATGGAGACACCCAGTGCAATCACCTCCTGCCCCTGGTGGCGCACCTTCACGGTGGCCGGGTCCACATAGCCGCGCTTGACTTCGGCGATATCCCCCAGGCGCAATTGCGCGCCCGACGGGCCACGGATAGGCATGGCGCGCAGGTCTTCGATGGCGTTGAACTGGCCTTCCACGCGCACCTGTACCTGGTCCTGCGGCGTTTGAATCGCGCCCGCGCTTTCCACGGCGTTTTGCTGGCCCAGCTGGGCCAGCACCTGGTTCATGTCCAGGCCCAATTGCGACAGGCGCTTTTGCGAAATTTCAATGAACAGCTTTTCGTCCTGCACGCCAAACAGCTCGACCTTGGCCACATCGGGCACGCGCAGCAGCTGTTGGCGCGCGTCATCGGCAAACTGTTTGAGTTCGGCGTAGCTGAAGCCCTCGGACTCCAGCGCGTAAATCACGCCGTAGACATCGCCAAAGTCGTCGTTGAAGAACGGGCCCTGAATGCCCTGCGGCAAGGTGTAGCGCATGTCGCCCACCTTCTTGCGCACGCTGTACCAGACGTTGGCAACCTCGCTGCCCTTGGATGAGTCCTTGATCTGGAAAATGATCTGCGACTCGCCGGGCTTGGAGTAGCTGCGGATCTTGTCCGCATACGGCACTTCCTGCAGCGTGCGCTCGATCTTGTCGGTGACCTGCTCGGCCACCTGCTGCGCCGTGGCGCCGGGCCAGTAGGTGCGCACCACCATGGCGCGGAAGGTGAAGGGCGGGTCTTCGTCCTGCCCCAGTTGAAAATAGGCGGCAAAGCCCAGCAGCATCAGCACCACCATCAGGTAACGCGTCAGGGCGGGATGGTCGAGCGCCCACTTGGAGAGGTTGAACCCCTCTTTGGGTTGTACTTGCGTCATGGCCGGCCTCAGTTGGCAGTGGAAGCTGCGGGTGCCGCAGCCGTGGCGGCCGCAGCAGCGGATGCGACGGGCACCGCAGGCATTGCTACCGGATTGGTAGCTGTCTGCGCTTTATTGGCGGGCGCTGAGGCCACTTTTGGCTGATAAACCAGCACCTTCTGGCCGGGCGAGAGCACATGCACGCCCGTGGCCACCACCTGCATGCCAGGCGCCAGGCCCGCAGCCACCACGGCCTCGTTGCCATCGGCCGTCGCGATCTGCACCACTTGCGACTTCACCGTGCTGCTGGCTGGGTCGTACACCCACACGGCCGTGGACTGGCCCTCCTGGCGCAGCGCGCTGGTGGGCAGCTTGATGGCCGGAATGCCCGCGTGGCTGAGGGCCTTGGGCATGACATACACCGTGGCGCCCAGCGCAGGCGCGTCTGCACCATCAATGGCCACCTTGACTTGGTAGGTGCGCGTGGCAGCGTCGGCACTGGCCGCCACCTCACGCACGCGGCCTGTCAGATTGGCGCCGCCGGACCAGCCACGCACCGCCACTTCGGAGCCTTGTGTGATCTGCGCCACCTTGTCTTCGGGCACCGCAAACACCACGTCGCGGGGGCCGTCCTGCGCAATGCGCACCACGGGGGTTCCGGCCGACACCACCTGCCCCGGCTCGGCATCGATCCCCGTCACCACGCCGGACACGTCGGCCACCAACGTGGTGTAGGCCGCCTGGTTGCCTTGCGATGACAGCTGCGCGCGGGCCTGGTCCAGCGTGGCTTGCGCGGCTTTCAGCGTCGCGTCACGGCGCTCCAGCTCGGCGCCGCTGATGAAATTCTGGTCCTTCAGGGTCTGGTAGCGCTTGTAGTCGGCAGCAGCCAGGTCACGCTGCGTGGTGGCCGAGGCCAGTTGCGCACGCGCGGCGTCGGTGGCCAGCTGGTAGTCCTTGGGGTCCAGCTGGGCCAGCACCTCTCCGGCGCGTACCCGCTGGCCCAGTTCGGCCTGGCGCTTGACGATCTTGCCCGCCACGCGAAAGCCCAGACGTGACTCCACACGCGCCCGCACCTCGCCCGAATACTCCAGGCTGGACTGCAGCGCGCCCACTCCCACGGTCAACAATTTGACGGAGCGCACAGGCTCTTCGGGCGGCGCAGGGCGCGAGCAGGCGGCCAGCAAAGCCGCTGTGGCCAGCACGAGCAGGGTCCGGGAGTGCCGTTGAAGAGGCCGCGAGGCGGAGGGTGTGCGCATGGGAAATCCGGTGAATAAAGAAGGGCTACAAGGGGGCTGCACGCAAAACGCAGGCACGAATGCCTGCGCTGCAACGGGTACGGGCCAGCCTCCTTGTCCCTGAATGAATTGGTTTTTTTGATTACTGACTGACCGGTTAGTAATCTATGAGAAGCACCCCGCCTTGTCAAGCGACAATCCGGGGTGTGAACGACCAACCCAGCCCCCCCTCACCTTCGGCCCGTGGCGCTGCGACCTCCGCTCCACCGCCGCCCCTGCCTTCCCGACACGATAAAACTGCCGCGTTGGCCGCCCCTGTCACACACTACGAAAATTTCCCGGTCGCGTCCCTGCTGTGCCCGCCCCACCTGCGCCAGCCCATTGCCGCCATCTACGGCTTTGCACGCACCGCCGATGACATTGCGGACGAAGGCGACGCCCCGGCCGCCACCCGCCTGGCCGACCTGGCCGCCTACCATGCCGACCTGATGGCCATCGCGCAAGGCCAGCCGCCTTCGCCGCGCTGGGCGAGCGTGTTCCTGCCGCTGGAATCGGTGCTGCGCGGCCACCAATTGCCCGTGCCGCTGCTGGCAGACCTGCTCAGCGCCTTTGCCCAGGACGTCGAAAAAACCCGCGACGCCGAAGGCTACGCCGACCGCACCGAGTTGCTGGACTACTGCCGCCGCTCGGCCAACCCCGTGGGCCGCCTGCTGCTGCATCTGTACGGCGTGACGGACACCCAGGCGCTGGAAGAAAGCGACGCCATCTGCACCGCGCTGCAACTGATCAACTTCTGGCAGGACCTCTCCGTGGACATCCCCCGGGGCCGCCACTACCTGCCCCGCGCCGACTGCGCTGCCCACGGTGCCTGCCAGGCCGAGTTGCTGGCGTTGCAAAACACGCCCGAAAACATCCGCCTCGTCACCGACTGCGCCCAATGGGCCCGTGCCAGCATGCAGAGCGGAGCCCCACTGGTGCATCGCCTGCCTGGCCGAGCCGGATGGGAACTGCGGCTGGTGGTGCAGGGCGGCCTGCGCATCCTCGACAAGGTGGATGCGCTGCGCGGCGGCAGCCTGCACACGCGCCCGCGCCTTCGAGGCTGGGACTGGTGCGTGATGCTGGGCCGGGCGCTGGTGATGTAGCGATAGCGCAAGCGACCAGGCCGAGCAGGCCATACAAACAGCGCGGCGCACACTCGGGCACCAGCCAACGGCCACACGATCACCCAACCGGGGAGGAAGCATCCCGTGTCATACAGACACCTCTTC
Organism: Acidovorax sp. Root267; assembly: GCF_001429215.1. Classification (NCBI taxonomy): domain Bacteria; kingdom Pseudomonadati; phylum Pseudomonadota; class Betaproteobacteria; order Burkholderiales; family Comamonadaceae; genus Acidovorax; species Acidovorax sp. Root267. The sequence continues at coordinate 198,792 of NZ_LMJC01000031.1, read as the reverse complement.
AAGGTCCTCCAGTGGGGACTGATCCTCTTTTGCCTCTGTTTTGCAATGGTGGGCGGCACGGTGGCCGAGCGCCTGCTGGAGCTGCTGCAATGCCAGCCGCACGCCAATCCCGCGCTGCGCAGCTGCTCCTGGCTGCCCAATGCGCTGGGCCTGAGACTCACGCCGTTTCTTTCGGCCGGGGGTATTTCGGACTACCCCTTTGTACTGCTGCACAACTTCTGGGCGCTGATCGCGCTGTGGGTGCTCGCGCTGGTGGCCACGCACCGGGCTGCACGCCATGCCGCCAGCGCGGCTGCGATGCCGGGACGCAGCCAAGCGCGCCGCGCCAGGGTCAACGGCGCTGACATCGCGCGCTGGGCATCACGCGCTGCCTTCTGGACACTGCTGCTCGGGCTCATCGGCTTTTGCGTGGCCTTCGGCACGCCCATACTGGGCAACCGGATGGCGCTGGAGGTGCTGGGCGCCCTGGGCTGCTCGCCAGGCAGTTTCGATCCCTTCTCGTCACCCTGCATGTCGGCCCCGGGGTTCTGGACACACCGCCTCGCGCTCTACGTTATCCCGCTCGCAGGCCCCCTGTTGGCGCCGGTGTGGCTGGTCATGGCGTTCTGGGATGTGCTGCTGGCGTGGGCCCTGCTCACGGTGGCCGCCTATTTCCTCCAAACCCATCTGGCAACACGCGCCCCGCAGCCCTAAGCCGATGCCAGCCACGCGCAGAAGGCCACCGAGGCCGGGTCCTGCGCTGCACGCGCGGGCCGTAGCCAGCAATAGTTCTTCTCGCCCGACAGCAGCTCTGGGAACGGCATGACCAGCAAGCCACTGGCGAGCGCATCGCCTAGAAAGCGCGGATTGCCCAGCGCCACCCCCAGGCCCTGGATGGCGGCCTGCACGCTCAGGTGTGCGTGGTCAAACACCAAATCGCCCAAGGGCTGCAGGCCAGGAGCCCCCGCCCTTTCCAGCCACTGCTGCCAGACCAAGGGTGTGGATCGGCTGTGCAGCAGCGTGTGCTGCGCAAGCCCTTGGGGCGACAGCATGGCCTTGGCGCCCGCCAGCATGGCAGGACTGCACACGGGCGTGAACTGCTCGGGGATGAACGCCTCCAGGCTGACGCCTCGCCAGCCCGCGCGCTCGGGCAACGCTGCCAATTCACTGTCGGCAAAGCAGCGGATCGACACGTCGTACTGCGCAGGCTCAAAATCCAGGTGCCCTACCGTGGTGACCAGCTGCACATCCAGCCCCGGCATCTGCGCGCAAAAGCCTGCGAGCCGAGGGATCAGCCATTGCGAGGACAACGTGGACGTGGCATTCACCACGAGCGTGTTGCGCCGCGTGAGCCGCTCGATGCCTGCCGTGGACTGCGCCATCAGGTCCAGCGCACCCGTCAGCCCGGGCAGCAACGCCGCCCCTGCGGTGGTCAGTGCCAGCCGCCGTCCGTCGCGCGCCACCAGCGCCACGCCCAGCCATTCCTCCAGGGCCTTGATCTGGTGGCTCACCGCGCTTTGCGTGACGCTCAGCTCACGCGCAGCGTGGGTCACGCTCAGCAACCGCCCCGCCGCCTCAAAGGCACGCAGCATGTTCAGAGGCGGCAAACGGCGCGGGCCGCTGGCACCACCTGGACCGGACGCGACAACGCTGCTGCCACCTTTGGCATGAGTTGAATTCATGATTTAAGGAAATATTGTCGATAGTCAGCTGCCACTTTGCTTCGTACGATCTGCGGCATGCCTGGAAAAAAGCCAACCGACTGGATAGATTTACTCATTATGTGCCGGGTGTGCACCGCACCCCTGACCCCACCAATGCCCCCACCCCCACAGGCCCCGGCACGCCAGCCGCGCACTCCGCTCAGGCGATGGGCAAGCACCCAAGCCGCGAGGATTTTGGGCTGGTGCAAAAGGCTGCCATGGAAGCCCCGCCACGGCAGCCCCGCATGACGGGCGCGCAGGGCACGCGGGCCATCGGCGGCCACTGCTCCTATCGGCCCCCACCGAGCCACGCCGCCGAAACCCCTGCACCCTCACCACTGCACGTGTGCGTGCGGCATGCATCCACCACGCTCTCCGTCTGCATCACCTACCCTGCAGGCACGCCACTGGCCAGCCCACTACCAGACACCGGTGGCCAATTCACTCTGATGTGCAACGCCGCCGAGCGCCTGCTACAGGAGGCCGGCGCTGGCCGAGAACACATCCTGTCGTGCGAAGTTTTTGCGCGCGGGCCCTTCACCAGCGCTGCGCTTGGGGCCCTGCTGCATCCATGGTCCGTGCGCCCCCGCATCACGCGGCAGCCTCCGCCCACGGCACCCCAGGCTGTGATGTACCTGGCGCTGGTGGCGACCCGGCCCGCTGCACTGTAAGAAACATTCATGGGCAACAAGCGCAGCCACGCCAGCGTGGTTTAACAGCAGAAAATTTGAATGAAAACTGCCCCTACCGCTTAACTATATTCATTTGTTTGCTATCAATATTGAAATACCTCACTCTATCCGGTGCATGGGCAGACCGCCCCAGACCGCGACACCCCAGGGATTACGCGTGTGCCGGCCGGGCCCTGCGCGGTTAGCCTCGCGCCCACTCCAGCACCAAGAGTGCAGGCAGTGCGAAGGATGTTGTTGTCTTGAGACCAGCGATGGCGCCACCCGCGCCATCGCTGCTTTCCATGCCTCCAGGGCATCCACGCATCCCAGGAACCTACCCGGTAGCCCCAAACCATGTCCGTCAGCGTTTTCGACCTCTTCAAGATCGGCATCGGCCCATCCAGCTCCCACACCGTGGGCCCCATGATTGCAGCGCGGCAATTTGCCTGCCATCTGCGCGACACCCTGGGCCTGGCCGCCGTGCACCATGTCACTGTCGAGCTGTTCGGCTCGCTGTCCGCCACCGGTGTGGGCCATGGCACCGACAAGGCCGTATTGCTGGGCCTGGCGGGGCATGAACCCGACCAGATGGACCCCGATCAGATCACCCCGGTCGTTACCGACATCCGCACCCGCCAAACGCTGGCCCTGCTGGGCGAACACCCGGTGCCGTTTGTCGACAAAGAGCACCTGCTGTTCCGCCGCAAAAGCCTGCCACTGCACCCCAACGGCATGGCGTTTCATGCGTTTGGCGCGCAAGGCACCGAGATAGCGGCATGCGAGTACTACTCGGTGGGCGGCGGCTTTGTGGTCGACGCGGCAGGCGAGCGGGTGCTCAATCTGGCCGCCACTCCTGCGACCGGCGCCGAAGGCCATGGCCGTGGCCTTCCCTACCCATTTCGCACGGGCGCCGAGCTGCTGGCCCAGTGCCAGGCCACCGGCCTCTCCCCGGCGCAACTCATGGCCGCCAACGAGGAGCATTGGCGCAGCGCCGCTGAGGTACGGCGCCAGCTGCTGGCCATCTGGAGAACGATGGCGGGGGCCGTGCAACGCGGCTGCGCCAGCACCGGCACCCTGCCCGGCCCCATGCACGTGCGCCGCCGCGCGGCCGAGCTGCACAAAAGCCTCAGCACCCAGCCCGAAGCCGCGCTGCGCGACCCGCTCTCCATGCTCGACTGGGTGAACCTCTACGCCATGGCCGTCAACGAAGAAAACGCCGCTGGGGGCCGCGTGGTGACGGCGCCCACCAACGGCGCGGCCGGCGTGATACCGGCCGTGCTGCATTACTACGTCAACTTCCTGCAAGGCCCGATCCCTGCCAACGACGACGGGATCGCCACCTTTTTGCTGACCGCAGGCGCCATCGGCATCATCTACAAAGAAAACGCATCCCTTTCCGGCGCCGAGGTCGGCTGCCAGGGTGAGGTGGGCGTAGCCTGCTCCATGGCCGCCGGTGCGCTGGCTGCCGTGATGGGTGGCAGCCCAGAGCAGATCGAAAACGCCGCCGAGATCGGCATGGAGCACAACCTGGGCATGACCTGCGACCCGGTAGGCGGCCTGGTGCAGATCCCCTGCATCGAACGCAACGCCATGGGCGCCATCAAGGCCATCAACGCCGCCCGCATGGCCCTGCGCGGCGACGGCCAGCACGTGGTTTCGCTCGACAAGGTCATCAAGACCATGATGCAGACCGGTGCGGACATGAAGGTGAAGTACAAGGAGACTTCGCGTGGAGGGCTTGCGGTGAACGTTGTGGAATGCTGACCACTTGCTGACAAATTCTGCATCACCGCAAAGTCTGGAGCACAATCTGTCACCTTCGCGACACCGCCACAAAATCTGCTGGAGGATCTGATGCGCGAGGTCATTCACTCCCCTTGCCATGTACTTGCGTATCTTGCTGCGAACCTTTTTCGTCTTTGTTTTTTGCCTTCACAACCCGCTTGGCGCCTGGGCTCAGGACACCCTCTCCATGGTGGCCAAAACCGGCGAATTGCGCTTGGGCCATCGGGACAATTCGCGCCCGTTTTCGTATCGGGACCCCGCAACGGGCCAGGTGATGGGCTACTCCGTGGACATCTGCACGAAGATCTATGACGAGGTAAAAAAAGAACTCAAGCGCCCCGACCTCAGGTTGACCTATGTGCTGGTCGACGGGAAAAACCGCCTGAGCGACCTGAAGAACCGCACGGTGGACCTTGAGTGCGGCACCACCACCAATACCGCCGAGCGCCAGAAGGAAATAGCCTTCAGCCATCACATTTTTATTGCCACCACTGCGTTCGTAGTCCGCAAGGACTCGGGCATCAAGACCCTGGATGATCTGCAGGGCAAGCGCATTGCGGTGGAACGCAAAACGACGAACGATAGCCTGCTGGTGGCCAACGAACGCACTTTCCATCGCAAGTTCGTCTACGTGTTGGTAGACAGTGCACAACAGAGCCTGGCCGCCCTCACACGGGGTGAGGCCGACGCAGCGTTTGCCGACGACGCCAGCCTCTGGGTGCCAATGACGCAATTGGGAAAGTCGATGGGCGAATACCACTTTCTGGAAAAACGGCTGTCGATGGAGCCCTACAGCATCGGCTTGCGCCGCGATGACCCGAGGTTCAAGGACCTGGTGGATCGCGTAACGCGGCGGACTATCCAAAGCGGTGAAATGTCAGCGCTGTACAAGAAATGGTTCAACTCTGACCAGGGGGTGCTGCCCATGAGCGCCTTCATGCGCGAGGCACTCAAGCGCCCGAGCGACGTAGGGGTAGAGCAGATCGCTTTTTGACGGAGATAGGCCAAGTGCGGCCTCTCTCGTAGGGCCGGAGGCCATGGGACAATCCCGCCCCATGACACCACAGCAGTACGTACAGCAAAAGGCCGTCGCCTCGGGCAGCAGCTTCTACTACGCCTTCCTGTTCCTCCCCGCGCCACGCCGCGCGGCCATCACGGCGTTCTACGCGTTTTGCCGCGAAGTGGACGATGTGGTCGATGAAGTGACCGACCCCGGCGTGGCACGCACCAAGCTGGCCTGGTGGCAGGCTGAAGTGGCCAAGGCCTATGCGGGCCAGCCCACGCACCCTGTGATGCAGGCACTAATGCCACACACAGGTGAATACGGCATCGAGCAGCGCCACCTGCAGGCCGTGATTGACGGCTGCCAGATGGACCTGGAGCAAACACGCTACCTCGACTTTGCAGGCCTCAAGGGCTACTGCCACCTCGTGGCCGGCATCGTGGGCGAAGTCACGGCGCGCATCTTCGGCCAGACCGACGAGCGCACCACCCACTACGCCCACACGCTGGGCCTGGCGTTCCAGCTCACCAACATCATCCGCGACGTGGGCGAAGACGCCATGCTGGGCCGCATCTATTTGCCGGTGAGCGAGCTGCAGCAGTTCGACGTGAAGGCGCATGAGATCCTCAAGCGCACCTACTCCGACCGCTTCACCGCGCTGATGCGTTTTCAGGCCGGGCGTGCGCACCGCCTGTACGACGAAGCCTTTGCCCTGCTGCCCGATGCCGACCGCCGGGCACAGAAACCCGGTCTCATGATGGCCAGCATCTACCGGACCTTGCTGCGCGAGATCGAGCACGAAAACTTCCAGGTGCTGCACCAGCGCATCAAACTCACGCCGCTGCGCAAGTTCTGGCTCGCGTGGAAGGTCCAGGCCCTCGGCCGGATGTAGTGGCAGTGCCGCAGCGCCTATGAAAGTCGCCATCGTCGGTGCCGGCTGGGCCGGCATGGCTGCGGCCATTGCACACGCACAGGCAGGCCGCCAGGTCACCGTGTTTGAAGCCGCGCGCACTGTGGGCGGCCGCGCGCGCGCTGTGCCTGCCGTCCAGCCCGACGACACCCCCATCACGCTCGACAACGGCCAGCACATCCTCATCGGCGCCTACACCGAAAGCCTGCGGCTGATGCGGCTGGTGGGTGTGAACCCTGACACTGCGCTGCTGCGCCTGCCGCTCACGCTGCAGTTTCCCGATGGCCAGGGCCTGCAGTTGCCCGATCTGCCCCCGCCGCTGGATGCACTGCTCGGCATCGTCCATGCAAAAGGCTGGAGCTGGCGCGACAAGCTGGCGCTGCTGCGCACCGCCACGGCGTGGCAGCTGCGCGGTTTTCGCTGCGAGCCCACCACCTCGGTGGCCGAGTTGTGCGCGCCGCTCACGCCGCGCCTGATGGCCGAGTTCATCGACCCGCTGTGCGTGTCGGCGCTGAACACCCCGGCCCGCGAAGCCAGCGGCCAAGTGTTTCTACGGGTGCTGCAGGACAGCCTGTTCAGCGGGCGCGGTGGCTCCAACCTGCTGCTGCCCCGCGCGGACCTGGGTGCCCTGTTCCCCGAGCCCGCCGCACGTTGGCTGGGCCACCACGGCGGCACGATAGTCACCGGGCAACGGGTGCAGCGGCTGCAACCGCAGCCGGGCGGGCGCTGGCAAGTGGTGTGCGCGAGCAGCAATACCAGCGCCGCAAACAGTAGCCCCGACGTGTTCGACCACATCACCCTGGCCTGCCCTTCGTGGGAGGCGAGCCGGCTTGTGGCAGGCGTGGCCAGCATTGCAGGGCTGGCCAGTGCCAGCCCATGGAGTACCCAGGCCGGTGCCCTGCGCTTTGAAGCCATCACCACCGTCTATGCCAGCGCCCCCGGGGTGCGCCTGCCATTGCCCATGCTGGCGCTGCGCAATACCGCCGAACACCCCGCGCAGTTCGTGTTCGACCGGGGCCAGCTGGATGGCACCCACGGCTTGCTGGCCTTTGTGGTCAGTGCCAGTGACGGAGACCGCTTGCAGATTGAACAACAGGTGCTGCAGCAGGCAGCCACCCAACTGGGCATATCGACCCTGCAGCCCGTGCAGACCGTGGTCGAAAAACGCGCCACCTTTGCCTGCACGCCCGGCCTGCAGCGGCCCGGCATGCAGGTGCTGCCGGGGCTGACGGCCTGCGGCGACTACGTGGATGGCCCCTACCCCGCCACGCTGGAAGGTGCTGTACTCAGTGGTACGGCGGTCGCAACACTGCCCTGACCGTCTGGGCCAAAGCCCCTTTGCACCGAGGACATCGGGAAAACCCCAGGCCGACTGACAGCATTCCGAAAGCACGCAGCGCGCACCATGGCATCTGGTAACGCCTTGATGGCTTTCACGGAGACAACCATGCTGTTCGACAACCACCTTTCCCATACCCTCCACCCCACCCGCCGCCATCTGTTGGGCGCGGGCGGCGCATTGGCAATGGGCGGCCTCCTGCCCACGCTGGCATCGGCCCAGGCCGCCTGGCCCGCCAAATCGATCCGCTTCGTGGTGCCTTTTGCACCGGGCGGAAGCTCCGAGATCGTGGCGCGCTCCACGGCGGCCGAACTCAGCAAGACCCTGGGGCAAAGCGTGTACGTGGACAACAAGCCCGGCGCCGCTGGCAACATCGCCATGGGCGAAGTGGCCCGTGCGGAAGACCAGCACACGCTGATCCTGGGCCACATCGGCACGCTGGCCGTGAACCCTTTCATCTTCGACAAGCTGCCCTACGACGCCAACAAGGACTTCAAGCCCGTGAGCCTGCTGGCCAAGGTGCCCAGTCTGTACGTGGTGCACCCCGATGTACCCGCCAAGAATCTCAAGGAGTTCATCGCCTACGTGAAGAAGAACCCGGGCAAGTTCAGCTACGGCTCGGCCGGCAACGGCAGCGCGGGGCACCTGGCGTTTGAATACCTCAAGATGACCGCCGACATCTTCATGCTGCACGTGCCCTACCGGGGTACCGGCCCCATGATGACCGACCTGCTCTCGGGCCGCCTTGACGCCGCATCCGTGGGCGCTGCGGCCATGCTGCCGTTCATCAAATCGGGCAAGGTGCGCTGCATCGCCACGGGCTCGGCCAAGCGCCTGCCACAACTGCCCGACGTGGCGACCGTGGCCGAACAGGGCTTTCCAGGTTTTGAGATGACCCAGTGGTACGGCATGCTGGCCCCCGCCAACCTGGCGCCGGCACACCTTGACAAGCTGGCGGCCGAAACCGCCAAGGCCGTCAAGGCCCCCGCCTCGCTGGAGCGCCTGAACGGTGACGCCGCCGAAGCGATTGGCGGCACGCCAGCCCAGTTTGCACAGTTCATTGCGGCCGAGCAGGAGCGCTGGAAAAAAGTGCTGCTGCGGGCCAAGGTCAAACCCGACTAAGAGGCCAAGGGGAACGCCAGCCGTGGCCGTCGCCTTGGAGCCCGCCCATTTCAAAAGTCTCCGGTCCTACGCAGGCGCACCAAGCACACTCTAGCGGCATTAGCATCCCCCCATGCGCATCCTCCTGGCCGAAGACGAACACAGCCTGGGCACCTGGCTCAGCCGTGCACTGGAGCATGCGGGCATCCAGGTGGAATGGGTGAACGATGGGCGCCTGGCCGACCGGGCCCTGCAGCAGCACGACAACTACGACGCCCTGGTGCTCGACCTGGGCCTGCCCGGGCTGGACGGCCAGGCCGTGCTGCAGCGCCTGCGCGACCGCGACCAGCGCCTGCCCGCGCTGATCCTGACCGCACGCGACTCGCTGGACGAGCGCGTGCGCTCGCTCAACGCCGGAGCCGACGACTTTCTGGCCAAACCGTTTGAGCTGGCCGAGCTGGAAGCCCGCCTGCACGCCCTGGTGCGCCGCGCACGCGGCAACGAACACCCGCGCCTGGCCTGTGGCGCACTGGTGTACGACAACGCGCGCAAACAGTTCACGCTGCACGGCGAGCCGCTGGCCTTGTCGCCGCGCGAGCATGCGGTGCTGCGCGTGCTGGTGCAGCGCAGCGGCGAGCCGTTCTCCAAGCAGCAGATTCTGGACCGCGTGTTCTCCGACGACGAAGACGTGCACCCCGAGGCGGTGGAGGTGTTTGTGCACCGCCTGCGCAAGCGGCTCGATGGCAGTGGTGTGCGCATCACCACCCTGCGCGGCCTAGGGTACGCGCTCGAATCCAGTGATGTGGCGCCCCCCTGAGACGCAGCGCGTCTTCCCCCCTCGGGGGGGACGCCACCGGTGGGCTGGCAAAACCAGTTCCACGGTGGCATTGGCCTGGGCCGCGCCAGTGCGCACGATTGCGCCCATCTGCCGGAGACCGGCGTGAAGGGCATGCGTCTGTTCCAACGTCTGCGCCGGGCCAGCCTGTGGCGGCTTTTGGCTGTGCTGCTGCTGCCGCTGCTGGCCGTGGTCACGGGCGTGGAGCTGTGGATGACGCGGCACGATGCGCTGGAGGCGGCCAATGCGGCCTACGACCGCTCGCTGCTCGGGGCACTCAAATCCATCGACGCCAACATCTCCACGGCATCGGGCGGCCTGTCGGCCGAGCTGCCTTACACCATGCTCGAATTTTTTGAACTCACGGCCAGCGGGCCGGTGTACTTCCGGGTGGCCTCGTCCGATGGCCTGGTCGAGCTTGGCAATGCCGACCTCCCCCTGCCGCCCGGCCCGCTGGAACCCGGAGTGCCCCGCTTCTACGACGCCACCTACTTTGGCGAATCCGTGCGGCTGGCCGCTTATCGCCGCGCGGTAGAAGCCGCAGCCCCTGGGCCCGACGCCGGCAGCGTGCTGGTGCAGGTGGCCGAAAGCACCCACTCGCGGCAGGAGTTCACCCGCCGGTTTGTGCGCCGGGCTGCCCTGCGCGACGCTCTGGTGCTGGCGCTCATGGTGCTGGGTACCGCCGCCACGCTGGCAGTGGCGCTGCGCCCCCTGGCGCGCCTGGCCCGCGAGGTACAGGCGCGCAACCCCGACGACATGACCCCCATGGCCGACACCAACCTGCCCGCCGACATCCGTCCCCTGGTGGCAGCTGCCAACCAACAGATGGCGCGCACGCAGGACCTGGTGGCGCAGCAGCGGCAGTTTCTGGACGACGCCTCGCACCAGCTGCGCACCCACCTCACCACCCTGCAGATGCAGATCGACTACGCCCGGCGCGAGGCCGATGCGACCCAGGTGCAACACACGCTGGATGCCATCGGTGGCGAGATCGCGCGCGCCACCCGCAGCACGCAGCAGCTGCTGGCCTTGGGCCGCAGCGACACGGCGGCGGTCGAACTGGCCCCTTTCGACCTCGCGGCCCTGCTGCGCACCGTGGCGCTGGAGCTATTGCCCCGTGCCCGCGCGCGGCAGATCGACTTTGGCATCCACACCCCCACGCCGGAGTTCATGGCGGTGGCCGACAGCGGCCTGCTGCGCGAGGCGTTGACCAACCTGGCAGCCAACGCGATTGCCTACACACCCGCGCACGGCACGGTCACCGTATCCGCTGCGGGCGACGGCCTGGGCTGGAGCGTCAGCGTGGAAGACAACGGCCCCGGCCTGCCCGCCAGCGAACGCAATGCGCTGGGCCAGCGCTACCGGCGCGGCTCGCAAGCGGCTGCGGGCGGGTCGGGCCTGGGCCTGGCGATTGCGCGGTCCATCGCCGAACGGCACCGGGGCACCCTGCGGCTGGAAGACCGCGCGGGAGGCCCCGGCCTGCTGGCCATCCTGTGGTGGCCACGTCCCTGATGTTCTGATCTCATACGGCACGTTGTTCAGCCCTCCCGACCCCGCTCGCAGCACATCATGCGCAACCTTCCTATTCCCCTCCCCGGCCCAGACAGCAGCCCACGCCGGCAGGCCTTGCTGGCCCTGGCCGCAGCGTCTGCCTCGGCCTGGTGGCCCGCTGCATGGGCCGCCGATGCCTCCACCGAGGCTGCCGAATGTGTGGCCCCTTCGCGGCCCGGTGGTGGGTTCGACCTGACCTGCGGACTGGCCACACAGGCCGTGCAGGCCGTGCGCCCCGCCCGGCCGCCGCTGCGCACGCGCTACCTTCCGGGCGGCATTGGTGCCGTGGCGTTTGACCAGGTAGCCACCGGGCGGCTGGGCGGGCCGGGCACCCTGGTGGCGTTCTCCAGTGGCTCGCTGCTGAACATCGCGCAGGGCCGCTTCGGCCCCCACCCGGTGAGCGCCGTGCGCTGGATCGCCACCCTGGGCACCGACTACGGCGTGGTGGCCGTGCACCGCGACTCACCGCACCAGCACCTGCAGGATGTGGTGGCGGCGCTGCGCAAGGACTTGACCCGCATCGTTTTCGGGGCGGGCGGCACGCTGGGCAGCCAGGACTGGATGAAGGCCGCGCTGCTGGCGCGCGCAGCAGGGCAAGACCCCAAACGCATGCGCTTTGTCTCGTTCGAAGGCGGCGGCGAGGCCCTGAAGGCGCTGCGCGGCGGCCACATCGGCATCTTCACCGGCGACGCGGCCGAGGCCCAGCAGGCGGTTGAAAAGGGTGCGCCCCTGCGCTTCCTGGCAGTGCTGTCGCAGGCCCGCCTGCCGGGCGCCCTGGCTGGCCTGCCCACAGCGCGGGAGCAAGGCATCGACCTGGTCTGGCCCACGGTGCGCGGCCTGTATATGGCGGCCAGCGCCCCGGATGCGGCCGTGCGCGCCTGGGTGGCCGCTTTTGCCGACGCGCTGGCCGCCCCTGGCTATGCCGCGCTGTGCAGCCAGCACGGCCTGTACCCGTTTGCACGCACCGGCGCGGCGCTGGAGGACTTTGTGCAACGCAGCCTGAGCGAGTACCGCCAGCTGGCGCAGGAGCTGGGCCTGCGGTCCTGGCCGCGCTGAGGCGGTTACCGGCTCAGGGCACGAATCCGCCTCAAGCGGGGCGGATGGACAGCAGCGGCCAGCGCGCGGCAAATCGTTTGGAGGCCACACGCTCGCGGTAGGTTCGCGCATCGGCGCGCACCGGGTTGTGGCGAACGATCAAGTTGAACAAGTCGTCCAGACCGTGGGGTGCCACAACGCCGATGGAATCGTCCGCACGCAGGAAAACACCCACGCAAGTGGCAATCTCCGGCCAGGTGCCCACTCCGTCTTCCAGCGACTCCAATGGCGCCACTGGCTGCCCAAGGTGGCGGGCAAACCAGTGGTGCACGGTGGCCTGGTTGGTCACCTCCCACACCACGGACGGCATCTCCTGGCGCAGGCAGTGTTCCAGCGCCGCATCGTGTTCTGTGCCCTCCCGAGCGGGGTCGAAGTAGACAACATCCACATCGTCCAGCGGCGTGGGTTCTGCAAACCCATGCAAGTCGTCCCACACCAGAGACCGCACCGCACCGGCACCTATGCACCACGAGCCCAGCCCCAGCATCCGGACGGCACGCAGCGCCCCCATCAACGCAGGCGATGCACGAACCAGGGCGACAAGCCGGGTGTGGTGCTCGGTCCAGGAAGAGCTGTGGTGAGTCACGGGGCGGGCCCTACGCAGTAGTGATCTGGGGCCAAAGAAAACATCGGGGCAACGCCGACCTCTACCCCGCCCGGCCACGGGCAGGCGATCTCACTTCTCCAGCCACCACTGGATCACCACCTTGGCCAGAAACCCCAAAAACCCCACGCCCAGCCCCAGGAACAGCACAAAAGTGCCAAAGCGCCCGGCCTTGGACTCCCACGCCAGCTGCCCGATGATGAACAGCATGTACAGGATGAACGCGCCCACCCCATAGGTGAGGAAGAAGCCCGAGATCTGCGCCTCGGTAAAACCAAAGATCACGGTGCCACCCCACTTGTCTGCGCGGGTTTGGTGGCATCGCGTTCAGGCAGGCTGGAGGCATCGACCAGGTCGCGGTAGGCATGCCAGCTGGCATGGCCCAGCATGGGCATGACGGCGATCAGCCCCAGCAGCAGCGAGCCCAGCCCCAGCAGCGTGAACCCCAGGATCAGTGCCGCCCAGAACGCCATGGGCAGCGGGTTGCCGATCACGGCCTGCCAGCTGGTCAGCACGGCCTGCAGCAGCGTGGCGCGGCGGTCCAGCAGCAGGGGCATGGCCACCACGCTGGACGCAAAGATCGGCGCAGCCATCAAGCTGCCCAGAGCCAGCCAGATCTCGAACAGCCAGCCATTCCGTGCCAGCACCACATGGCGCAGAAAATCGAGTGGCGTGTGGATGGGCACCGGCGCCAGCAGCGTGATGAGCGCCGCCGACGTCATCACCCACCCCGTGGCCGCCAGCGCCAGCAAGGCGCCGAACTGCACCATGCACCAGTAGTCGTTGCCCCATTTGTTGACGTGGCTGCCCTGCCAGTTGAGCCAGGTCTTGAGCACCACACCCAGGTTCGCGGGCTCGCCGCGCTCCAGCGCACGGCTCAGCGCATAGAGGCTGGTGGCCAGCACCGGCGCCACCACCAGAAAACCCGACAGCGCCCCGGCCAGCAGCCAGAAGCGGTTGTGCGCCACCGCAAAGATGGCCGCCCCCAGCAGCGTGAGCGCCAGGCCATGGGCAAAGCTGATCCAGCCCGCACGCGCCATGTCGCGCCAGGCCAGAACGAGCCAGGTCATGGGCTGCATGAGGCCGATGCTGCGAACACGGGGCAAGGCGGGGGGATTGCGGGGCATGGTGGAATGGTCGGCGAGGCGACGGGTGAGTGTGGCGTCAACCGCCGGTGGGATCAAGCGCTCCGGCAGCGATGGCACGCCCAAGTCTTGACCTGCGACAAGAAACAAGGCGGGGGCCCGCCATGGCGCAGCTCAATGGTTGGCCGCTGCACACGCCCGCGAAACGGGCGCGGCCCCGGCCAGAAACGCCGGACAAGGGCCACGCCACAGCATGCGCATCGCCATCATCTCCAGGGGAAGGCGGCACAGGGGGGTTTCAAGTCAATCCAGCAATTCGCGCAGCGCTGTCAGGCTGCCCACCGTGGCGTGGGGCGGTGTGTCATACGGCCACGCATGCTCGGCGGGGTTGAACCACACGGCCTGCATGCCCGCATCCATGGCGCCCCGGGCGTCCAGGGCAGCGTCGTCGCCCACGTGCAGGACCTCGTGCGGCGGCACCTGCAGCATGCCGGCGGCGGCGTGGAAGATGCGCGCATCGGGCTTGGCCACGCCCAGCACTGCAGCGCTCAGGCTGTGCTGGAAATAGTGGCCAATGCCCACCTTGTGAACGTCCGCATTGCCGTTGGACACCGCCACCACCGGGTAGCGCGACGCGAGGAAAGCCAGCGTATCGTGGGCATCGTCGAACAACTGCACACGCTGGCGCTCGGCAAAGAACAGCTCAAACGCGGGTTCGGCCAGCGCGGGCTCGTCACCCGCCTGGGTCAGCGCCAGGCGAATGGACTCCCGGCGCAGCGCGCTCAAGTCGTGGTTCAAGTCGGGCCGCAGGGTCACCATCTGGTTGCGGATGGCGCGCAGCGCCTCAGTGCTCTGGAACAGGGCGGCCGTGGCGGGCGCGTGGTCTGTGAGCCACTGGAGCAGCAATGCCTCTGCACGTTCAATGGTGGGCCAGATGGGCCAGAGCGTGTCGTCCAGGTCAATGGTGATGGCGCGGATGCGGCCCTTGTCCAGCGATTGCGCCGGGGGCAGGTCAGGGATGGGTGCAGGCATGGTCTGGCGAGAATACCCGACACGCCCCACCCATTCACCCCGCAGGTCCATGCGCGGGTCCATGCACCCGTCAGCGCAAAGGGCCAGGGCCATTTGCCACAATGGGGCCATGCGCTCACCCTTTGCCCCCGAACCCCCCTACACCCACGGCCAGGCCGACCGCACCGCCGTGCTGCTGTGCAACCTGGGCACGCCCGACGCCGCCACGGCCCCGGCCGTGCGCCGGTATCTGGCGCAGTTCCTGGGCGACCACCGCGTGGTGGAGATTCCCAAGCTGGTGTGGTGGCCCATCCTGCACGGCATCATCCTGCGCACCCGCCCCGCCAAATCCGCCGCCAAATACGCCAGCGTGTGGACCCCCGAGGGCTCGCCCCTGGCGGTGTGGACGGCCAAACAGGCCACGCTGCTGCGCGGTTGGCTGGGCGAGGCCGGGCACGCCGTGCTGGTGCGCCATGCCATGCGCTACGGCAACCCCTCCATCGCCAGCCAGCTCGATGCGCTCAAAGCCGAGGGCGCCACGCGCATCCTGATCCTGCCGCTGTACCCGCAGTATTCAGCCACCACCACGGCCAGCCTGTTCGATGCGGTGTATGCCTGGGCCGCACGCACGCGCAACGTGCCCGAGCTGCGGTTTGTGAACCGTTATCACGATACCCCAGGCTACATCGACGCATTGGCCCGCACCATCGAAACCCACTGGAAACACCACGGCCAGCCCGACCAGCTGGTGATGAGCTTCCACGGCGTGCCCGAGCGCACGTTGCACCTGGGCGACCCCTACCACTGCGAGGCGCGCAAGACGGGCCGCCTGCTGGCCGAGCGCCTGGGCCTGCGCGCAGAGCGCTACCGCATCACCTTCCAGTCGCGCTTTGGCAAGGCCAAGTGGCTGGAGCCCTACACCCAGCCCACCATCGAGGCACTGGGCAAGGCCGGCACGCGGCGGGTGGACGTGGTGTGCCCCGGCTTTACCAGCGACTGCCTGGAGACGCTGGAAGAAATCAACATGGAAGTGCGCGAGGCCTTCTTGCACGCGGGCGGCCAGGAGTTTCACTACATCCCGTGCCTGAACGACAACAACCACTGGATCACCGCCCTGAGCCGCGTGGCCCAACAGCACCTGGCGGGCTGGCCCACCGAGGCGCCCACCGCCGCGGCGCTGGCCGATGCGCGCAGCCATGCGCAGGCGGGTGGCGCGCCTGCCGGTGCGTGCCCCGTGGCCCATTGACTGTTTACTATAATTTTTATAGCTACTAGCGCTTATCCATCAAGCGCTAGAGGCCAATTCTATTCATATTTTGAGATGGCAGACCCCGTCTGACGCCCTGCCCTCCCCCAACACCCGCACCGATGCCCGCTTCCGCCCTCGCCCCCCACCAACTGCGCCTGACCATCGACCCCGCCACGCTGGGCTTTGCCAGCACCGCCGAACTGCAAGACCTGCCCCTGCCCTGGATCGGCCAGGAGCGCGCGCAAGCCGCAGCCCAGTTTGGCCTGGGCCTGCACCAGCCTGACTACCACCTGTTTGTGCTGGGCGAAGTGGGCAGCGGCCGCGCGTCGCTGCTGCGCCAGGCCATGCAAGCGGCGGCCAGCCAGCGCGCCGTGCCGCCCGACCTGTGCTACCTGCACAACTTCGACATGCCCGACCGCCCCCGCGCCCTGCGCCTGCCGGCGGGCCAGGGCCGCCAGCTGCGCCAAGGCCTGGCCGACATGGCCAAGAACCTGCAGGCCGACATCCCCAAACGCCTGGCCGCCGCCGACTTCAAGGCCGAGGCCGAACGCATCGAGAAAACCTGGCAGGCGCAAGAGGCCGAGGCCTTTACGGTGCTGGACGCGTTTGCCGAAGCCCTCCAGTTCCGCCTGACGCGCGAGGGCGGGCAGATGGTGTTCACCCTCACCGGCCCCAAGGGCCAGCCGCTGACCGAAGCCGAAGCCCGCGCCCTGCCGCGCGAGCGCCGCGCCGAGATCGATGCCGCCGAGCAGGAAGTGCGCACCGAGATCGCCCGCTTTCTCGAAGCCGCCCGCCCGCTGGAGCGCGCCCGCGACGACGCCCTGGCCGCCCTGCGCCGCCAGACCATCAAGCCCCTGGTGGAACACGCCCTGCACGACATCCGGCAGGGCCTGCGCAAGCAGATCAAGGACACCGTCAAGCTCACGCACTGGCTCGACCAGGTGGAGCACGCGGTGCTGGGCGACATCGACCTGTTCGAGCCCCTGGACGCCGAACGAGGTAGCGACCAGGGCACCGATGCCGAAGACGACCGCAAGGACGCACTCGACGACCTGCTGGCCCGCTGCCAGGTGAACCTGGTGGTAGACAACCACGGCCGCACCGCCGCGCCCGTGGTGGTGGAAGACAACCCCACCCAGCGCACGCTGTTTGGCAGCATCGAGCATGGATCGGACGCCGACACCGTGCAGGCCGACCACACCGGCATCCACGCGGGCAGCCTGCTCAAGGCGCACGGCGGCTTCATCCTGCTGCACCTGCACGACCTGGCCGCCGAAGAAGGCCTGTGGCAGCGCCTGCGCCGCTTCTTGCGCTGCGGGCGCCTACAGATCGAGGAAGGCGGCGGCGGCCCGGGCCACGGCCCCGGCGGCGCCGTGGCGCTGCAGCCCGAGCCGGTGGACGTGGATGTGAAGATCGTGCTGATCGGATCGGTGGACGAGTACTACGCCCTGCAGGACGCCGACCCCGACGCCGCACGCCGCTTCCGCGTGAAGGTCGATTTTTCAGACCACTTTGCCGCCACCCCCGCTACCCACCACGCCACCGCCATCCTGGTGGCACAGGTCTGCAAGAAGCGCGGCCTACCCCCCTTCGGCCCCGACGCCGTGGCCCTGCTGCTGGAGCAAACCCACCGCGAGGCCGACGACCAGCGCCGCCAGAGCGCACGCTTTGCGCACACCGAAGCGCTGGCCATCGAAAGCGCCGCCCTGTGCAAGGCGCGCGGCGCCGCCCTGGTGCAGGCCGCCGATGTGCAGGCCGCCCTGGCCGCCCGCACCCAGCGCCACAACCAGCCCGAAGAAGAGTTGCACGACTCCATCACCGAGGGCGAGCGCCTGATCTCGCTGGCGGGCTCCATCACCGGCCAGATCAACGCCATGACGCAGATCGACCTGGGCGACTACCGCTTCGGCTTCCCCGTGCGCATCACCGCGCGCACCTTTGCCGGGCAAGAGGGCCTGCTCAACATCGAGCGCGAGGTCGATATGTCCGGCCCCATCCACGACAAGGGCGTGCTGATCCTGCACAGCTACCTCACCGCCCTGTTCAGCCACGTGGCGCCGCTGGCGCTGAATGCGTCCATCGTGTTCGAGCAGGAATACAGCGGCGTGGAAGGCGACTCGGCCTCATGCGCCGAGCTGTACGCGCTGCTGTCCAGCCTGTCAGGCCTGCCACTGCGCCAGGGCATTGCCGTGACGGGCGCACTCAACCAGCACGGCGAGGTGCTGCCCGTGGGCGGCATCAACGAGAAGATCGAAGGCTGGTTCCGCGCCTGCGCCACGGCGGGCCTGGATGGCACGCACGGCGTACTGATCCCCGCCCGCAATCAGCGCCACCTGATGCTGGACCGCAGCGTGCTGGACGCGGTGGAGCGCGGGCTGTTCCATGTCTACACCATGGGGCATGTGAGCGAGGGGATTGCGCTGCTGACGGGCGAGGCATCGGGCATGAGCCCGGCGGAGTTGCTGCAGGCGCAGGCCGATGAACTGGCCGGGGGAGCGGCCACGGTGGAGGACACGGTGATGCAGCGGGCGGAGGTGACGCTGCGGGCGTATCGGAGGGCTTGTCAGGTGGCGGGGGGTGCGCGGAGAGGGCGTGGGGGGCGGTAGGTAGGTCAGTGGCCTACAACATTGCATTTTCAGCATCCCGGCTGCCTAGCAGAGTTAGCGAGGTGTCGCGTGGCAGGTGTGGGTGCCAGGATTAACAATTGGCGAACTCAAGTTGGATCAAAAACTAGCTCAGTTTGTAGTGAGACAAGAACTATGACGAACTATGCAGCGGTTAATCTGCCTGGATGGCTTAACCCACTGGCGTACGAATTCACTTCTGCGCCGCCACTTGTCGTCTACCGGGATCAGATTGCAAAAGCTGGCCTGCGGGTTCTGGGCGAACCATTGACAGCTCAGCGCATCGTCACTGCTTCATGTCTCGGACTGACACTTGCGGACGATAGTGAACCGACCGGCGTACATCTTTCTGGCTGGGGACACAGCCTTGCATCGGCTGTTGCAGTGCTCATGCCGCCAGCGACATCAGTCACGGAGCATTCCGCAAAGCGCGCGAGACGCAAGTTCCAAGAACAGTTGCTGACGAACCAGGACAACTGGCCTGACTTGGCAGCGGTACGTGACTCCGCGTTCCTCTTGTGTGCAGATCACAAGCCTCCAGAGTACGGTTTGCCACATCAGTTGTACAGGCAGCACCAGCCAGACGAGCTTTTACCCTGGGCAGAAGTGCATGAACTGCTCGACAAGCTCGTGAAAATAGTGAGCCCTGCAGTTGCACCAACATGGATCGACGCGAGATCGTCTCTGCGAGAGGCTCTCGCAACCATCTTTGCGGAGACGTTCAAAAACACGCATGACCACGCCCGCGAGAACATCGATGGAAGTGATCTAGAAACGTCAGTACGTGCAATTTACGCTCGCTATTACCCCATGCAAGCAGTGCTGAAAGATATCGCTTCAATGCCAGGAGGTGATGTCACCCAAGCAGAACGCTATGTTCGCAGTTTTGCACCGCGAACAGTAAAACCTGGTGTACGTGAACCTGAAATGCCGACCGTCAGTGGCTTCCTTGAGATCAGCGTCCTCGATTCAGGCCCCGGCATGGCAGCAAGGTGGCTGCGTAGACCGGTGCAGGACCTTGACCCACGACTCCAACTCGAAGCAGTGCTGCAGTGCTTCGGTAAGGGCCGCACTACCACTGCATCGCCAGGTCGGGGGTTCGGTCTATGGAAGGTTCTGAGTAGCTTAATTGGACTACGCGGCTTTATCAGCGTCCGCACTAATAGCATTCACGCGTTCCGGCAATTCGGCTACACAGCTGCGACTGGCCAGGAGGAGCTACCGGGAGGACAGCGAGTGCCAAAAGAACAACTTTACGACTGGAAGCGCGGCCTTTCCACAGAACCAAGCGAGTATCCGCACGTACAAGGCACGGTCATTTCCTTCCTCATACCGATGGGGCAAGAATGAAATCGCTGCTGTTCCACTCATACGAAATCAAAAGTGCCGTCGGCCAACTCCGTCAGGTGTTGAGCATCTTCATCGCTTGTCACAACTTGAGAGTGAATGAGTTCGACGCCTTCATTGCGGCCGCGCTTGGCAAAGAGCCAGCCCCTGATGCCGTGTACATCACGGGCTATGAAGAGGATATTGAGAAAGTTCGATCCTGGCTTACCCAAGAAGACAATGTGACAGCGGATCGGCTCCGGACGGTCGTTGGCGTTGACGACGGTGCGTTGTGTCTGATTTCTTTCGAAGCCGCTACCGGCACTCATGTTGCGAGGAGGCTCGACTCAAGTGAAATTGCCGACGACGACATACTCCCAAGGGATCGCCAACTTTCTCTGCTCTCTGCTTTCCGTAACGCCGGCGGTGAACAACGAGCCCCCGTGGGGACTCACTTCGCGAAAACGTCGGACAGCCATTCCGATCGCTTCTTGCGCGTCTCCAACGTACTAGAGGAGGGCGCAAATGTACGCTTGATTGCTTTCTGGCTGATGCCACATCTATGGAAGATTCAGATCGGTTCCGTGATGGTTGATACGTCAGGCATCTATTCAATTGCGCTGACAGCGATACATGAGGCATCTATCCGGGGCGGACTTGAAGGAACACCCCTTGTATGGTCACATCGCTCTCACCAAGGAATTGCCGACATTGCATCTCAACAAGCGTCTGCAGCCTTGTGCTTGGTGTCTGCATCAACGTCGGGCGGCTTGGTCCAAAGACTTGTCGGCCAAGGAGCTCTACCTGAGCGAATCGTCACCTTGTTCTCCCTTGCAACGCCTGGAGCACAAGACGGGCACGTACTTTGCGACTTGACGGGCCAGAATGGAAAAGGGATTCAACGAATAGTCAACCACAAGGCAACCGAATGCCCCCTCTGCGAAAAGCACTTTCACCTCATTCGCATACAAGGTGACCAATTTTCAGTTTCTCCGCCTAACGTCACGACGCTGGAGATAAAAGCGGCGGATCTTACGGAACAGATCAAAGCGGAAGCGGGGGGCATTCTTGGGCTAGGTGCGTTTGTGGCCTACCGCCGTGGTTCTAATGGACGCATCGCCACTTTGGGCCTCAGGGTTGATCCCATATTGCACGGCGAGTTGTCCGAGAAAAATCGCGCTGCTCTTACTTCAAAACGTGAACGATGGCATGAACTTTTGCGCCGGTCGTCATCGGTATCAACGCGACATGTCGTAGCTGGTTCATACCCTGGTTCAAGGAGGATTGCAGATGATGTTGCAGAGGCAATCCGCAGTTCACTGCGAGACAACAATGCACCTGCAGTTGTCACACCAGAGCAGCTTCGCAACTCTTCCCCGCTAGCGAATACCTCGACGATCGTCATTGCTGCCTGTATTGACGAGGCTAAAGAGCTTCTCTCTGTTTCGCGTACGTTGAGAGATGTTCAGGAAGATGGTTCAACTTCGTATGTCGCTGTCGCGGATCTTATGGGCTCGAAAAGCGAGCGGGATCGACTGCGTTCGAATCTGACTTTTGGACAACACGGCCCCGGCACATTCAGCCTGCACACACTCTTTTGCCTGCCACTTAACTGCTACGAGGAAGTGCCAAGCTGGGAAGCTGAAGGTCAAGAACTCAAGCGGGTAATAGATTGGGCTGATGATTGCGAAATTGACGTGCCGGAAAGTTTAGAGCGACGTATCCAGTTCTTGCAAAAAGCACCTGCCGAAGGAATTGTCGAGAATCTTTTTTGGCCCGCGCCAGATGGCCGTGCACTTGCGCTGCGCTCTGATTTCACACTTATTCGAGATGCACGAAGAGACCCTCCTGCGACACAAGCCGATCTCTTCGCCGTCATGGGATTGATGCTTACAGCCCTCCGTCACAACGAAGATGTCAATCGGCGCTTGGCACACAACGCATACGAGCGCGTAGTGCTTTCTCCGCACAACTTTGACAGATTCAATGACGGAATTCTTCAAGCCAGCTTGCTCCGCTCGGCACGACCTCAGGAACTCGCTTATGGAGCATGTGACCTTTCCATAAGTGAGCAGATGCTCGACGTGTTAATGCACGCGCTGCCCGACGGAGATGTTCCTGAAAAGTCTGAAGCCCTTCTGGAGTTTCTTGTCGCACTGCTCACGCGCCGCATGAGCCTGCATACGATGCATATGGTGGATTTTTGCGAACGAGTTTCTAAGCTTCTTCCGATTTCAGACGTCAGAGGACTTATTGCTCGGTACCTTCTTCATCGAGAACAAAGCGGTAGATCTGGCGTGTAGATCGGTCCGTTGGTGTACTTGATACCACGCGCGACTTGGCGATCTCAGGCAGACTCTAGGCATTGGCTATGCATCCTAACTACGGGTCCTTAACCACCCCACCACATCCCCCGTCACCTCATCCCGATTCGTCTCAGTCAAGATTTCATGCCGCGCCGCCGGGTACAGCTTGACCGTCACATCGGCCGCACCGGCATCCCGATACCGCTGCCCCAGTTGCTGAATCAATACCCCGCCTGCGGCTAGCGGGTCTGCGTCGCCGGATGCGATGAGGATGGGCAGGTCGCTGCGAATGCGCGCGAGCAGCGCGGGGTCGGCCAGCCGGGGCGCGGGTGCGAAGAGTGAGGGGATCACGTCTTCCGGCACGTCCCATCCGCACCACGGGTCGGCCACGTAGGCATCGACCTCTGCAGCGTCGCGCAACAGCCATTCGTAGCCGGTGCGGTGCTCAAAGCCAGCGATGAATGCGGCGAGCCCGGTGGGAGCGTTGGCCATGCCGGCGGCGAAAAGGTCGAGAGCAGTGGAGCCTGACAGGACCGCGCCGGACCAGGTGGATGCTTGGTCCAAAATCGCCGCCTGCGCTGCGAACTAGCCCATGGAGTGCCCGAACAGCAAGAGCGGGAGGCCAGCATGCTGCTACGCGACGTGAGCGTGAAGTCCCTCTCGTACGGCGAAGCTGCCAGGCCCTGATAGCGGCTAAGCTGCGTGAGCCAACCCTTTGTCTTCGCTCAGCCATGCCCTCTAGCCTTCACCTCTTCGACCCCGATCGCCATGCCCTGCCGCTGCCTGAGAGCTTTGCGGCGCTGGAGGCCATGCGCGAGTTACTGCACGCGCGTGCCGATGGCAAGAACCTGCGCTTTGTCGAGTTCGCGCTGCGGTTCGAGGATCGCTTCAAGGACGCGGGCCGCACCACGCCCTTGCAGCAGGCCAACGCCTGCCGTCGCGCGGCATGGCAGTTTGACCTGCCGAGCGTGGACGAGATGCCTGCATACCGGGCGGCTGTGGAGATTGCCGGTGCACTGGGATTGGTGGCGTATGACGCGACGCTGGGCGTAGGTTTTCTGCCCGACGGCCGGGTAGTGCCGACCGAGTTCGCGCAAGCCGCCACGCCTGTGGCGCCCGCCGAAAAGCTGCCCTGGGGGGCTCGCCCGCCAGATGCGCTGCGCGGCGAGAGCGAGGTGCGAGAAGTTTTGGCCCCTGCCCTGGCGCGCGCTATGGCAGGCAGCGGTTTTGAGCTGGAAGCTGCACCACCCGACGAGCCCGGCGCGCCCATCGTTCTCGCCCGACGGCTCGGTGCGGTGCGTCAGGTGCTGGCAGTGAATCTGATGCGCTATGAAGCGCTGAACCTGACCCTGCGCGTGTGGCATGACGCTTGTACCGCTGTGCTGGCACAAGCCCTGGGCCCCGAGCCTCACCGGGACACCGCCTTCGAGTTGGGCATGGCGTTCTTCGAGCCCGGGCCGGGATCCCTGCACCGCTGGACACTCGAACGTCTGTCGCAATTGCCAGCGGTCCTTGCGCTGGTATGTGGTCGGGTTCTGCCCCTGGCGGGTCTGTGCACTGACCTGCATGGGCTGGACCAACTGCTCAACGACGCCAGCGCCGACACGGTGCGTACTCCCTACCGCAACGCCTACACCTGGTCGGGCCGCCCTGACGGCTCCGACGGCTCGCGCAGCCTGCGTGAAGAGGTATTCCCGCATGCGCAGCGCCTCATCATTGCCTACCTCAACGGCAACCCCATGGCACCCGCCATCGCCCGCGAGCTGGAGGACCATTGGCAGCACAGCAGCTACTGGCGCGCGCCTCAGGAACGCGAGGCCCTGGCGGCCGTGCGCGCCACGCTGGCCCACACGCCGCCACTGGCCCGCTGGAACGACATAGCTGCCTGGAAGGCCGCACTACGCCCTATTCCTGCATCGCTGCAGTCACACACCCCCGACCCGCGTGGGCGGCGCTGTCACCACTATGAAGTGACCGAAGCCTTGCACCAGGACCTGCGCAAAGACCCAGGCGGCTTTTGGGCCAGGTTCGCCGGTCCGGATGGTGCTTCCGAGGTCACGCGCGTGTGGCAAGACAAGGCCTCCACCTTGCCAGGCTCCGCGCGCATCCCCCCGGATGGACTCGGATGCCATGTGGCCACCCTGCCCGGCAGGGCTGGTGAGGGCGCGGTCGAAGTGGTGTGCCTTTGCTTTCCACCCATCACGGGCCTCGACGAGCATCGCTTCTTGGCACTGGCTCGCCGCGGCGACATATCACGCATGTTCCGCATGGGCTACGAAAACGGACTGGACGACGACGGCCAAATGCAGCTTCGCATCGAGTACGGGGTACGCCACGGGAACGCCGACGTTATCACCCGCGAAACGCTGGATGCCGAGCTGAACATGCAGGCATTCCTGGAGAGGGTGGCAGAGCTGTTCGCATGAACTGGCGTTGGAGCCGTTTCAACAGACTGCTGCTACGGGAGCCGTGACTACGCAATGCGGGAACGCGCCCGCAGCCACGCCACGATATCCCCCGTCACCTCATCCCGATTGGACTCATTCAGGATTTCATGCCGCGCCGCCGGGTACAGCTTGACCGTCACATCGGCCACACCGGCATCCCGATACCGCTGCCCCAGTTGCTCCAATAAGACCCCGCCTGCGGCCAGCGGGTCCGCATCGCCGGATGCAATCAGGATGGGCAAGTCGCTGCGGATGCGCGCGAGCAGCGCGGGGTCGGCCAGCCGGGGCGCAGGCGCGAAGAGTGAGGGGATCACGTCGGGCGGCACGTCCCAGCCGCACCACGGGTCTGCCACGTAGGCATCGACCTCGGCAGCGTCGCGCGACAGCCATTCGTAGCCGGTGCGGTGCTCAAAGCCCGCGTTGAATGCCGCGAGCCCTGCGGGTGCGTCGGCGGGGGCATTGGCCATGGCGGCGGCGAACAGATCGAGGGCGGTGGAGCCTGACAGGATGACGCCAGACCAGGTGGATGAATGATCCAGGATGGTCGCCTGCGCTGCGAACGAGCCCATGGAGTGGCCGAACAGGAAAAGCGGAAGCTGCTGCCCATGCTGCCCATGCTGCGCACGCAGCAGCGCGCCGAACTGGGCCACGTCGGCAATGAGGCCGTTGAAGCCAGCGCTGCCAAAGTCACCCAGCTTGCCACCTGCCGTGCGCCCGTGGCCGCGATGGTCCACGGCGTGGACGATGAAGCCTGCGGCGTTCAGGGCCCGCGCAAAGCGGTCGTAGCGCTCGCCGTGCTCGGCAAGGCCGTGGGAGATTTGCACGACGCCCACAGGTTGGCCCGGGGTTTGGGCCCAGGTGTAGGTGGTGACCTGGGTGCCGTCTGCGTTGGACTGGAAGGAGGAGGTGGTGGTAGTGCTCATCGGTTCATTCTGCACGGGGCGTGGCGGTGTGTCACGGTCACATTTCCCGGACCCATCACCTTCCATCACCATTCAATTTTTGCCGTGCAGAGGCTTCCCAGTCACCATCAACTCCAACCAGCCCCATGCGCATTCCCACTCTCACGGCGCTTGTGGCGGCTTTTGCAGCTGCGTCAAATGCAGGGGCCCAGGCCGTGAACACGCCAGCCCAAGAACGCGGAGCGACGGCTGGTTAAACCACGTCCCCAGACACCACAGACGCCGGCCGAAGCCCATGCCCGGGGCGCAGGCATAGTGGAGGGCGCGCAAGATGAGAGGGTCTGCGGCGATTTCGTCGCGGTTCCAGTTGCGTTGCCGGTCCCGCCCCCACCAATTTTGTCGAAACCCCTCTGCGACACAATTTCGCCGGCGCCCCAGCGGGGCCAAAGCCGTACATGCCGGTGAATTCAAACTTCAGGCCACCCCTATGACTTCCAGCAAGGACAAACAGCTGATGGGCACTGAGCCTTCGGGTGCAATCCAAGCAGCGCATGCTTGTGCTGCTTCTCGATCTGCAATCAAGACTTTTTGGAACGCAAATCAAGGCGATCGAACGGCCCTAAGTCTCGCATTGGACGATTGCCTTGACGTCGATTCGAGCCTGTTTGGGGACACGAAGCTGAATGCAGCGATTGAGCATATTTCGCAATGCAGTGCCTGCCTTGAGTGGAGAAAATCGGAGCTGGAGCCAGAACGGTACGAATGGATAAGGATGTCTCAAGCGTACTGTTGCACTGAGATGTTTCACGCCGTTCAGGGTGCCGATGCAGGCCTTGCAATCCGTTTTGGCTTGGCCGGCCCAGAGAGTCTGCCGTGTTGGTGGGTCGAACCGAGCAAGACTGTCATTCGACATTGCCCCTGGTGTGGTTCATCCTTGACTCAAATGCATCCACATTTGACCGCTGCCACCCGCTCGGCCTGACACTGCACTGGACATCATCAGCCAGTCCATCACCAAGCTCCCGGAATGCCCCTCTTCCTTGACCTCGACCGCTTTCTGCAAGCCCAGGAGCCCGTTTGGCCCCGCGTGATTTCCGAGCTGCGGGCGGGCAAAAAGCGCACGCACTGGATGTGGTTTGTGTTTCCGCAGATCAAAGGGCTGGGGCACAGCGACATGGCGCAGCGCTACGCTATTCAATCGCTGGCAGAGGCGCGGGCGTATCTGGCGCACCCGGTGCTGGCAGGCCGCCTGCGCGAGTGCTGCCAGATCCTGCTGGGGTTGGAGACGTCTTCTGCGCTGGATGTGTTGGGCTCGCCAGACGACCTCAAGCTGCGCTCCAGCATGACGCTGTTTGGCGAAGCTTCTGCGCCGGGCAGCGTGTTCGAGGCGGTGCTGCAAAAGTATTTCGGCGGGGCAAAAGACCCGCGCACGGTCCAACTGCTTGGGTAGCTGGCTGCGCAGCTGCGGGCACCGTGTGTCTCGTGCAGGGCATGCCCCGGCGCGGCGGCCGGGCCGTTCAGGCTGTGGGCCGTGGGGGAATCGGGTGCGAAGCCGTTGCCTGCAGGCGCCCCGCCATCCCCTGTTGATTGGCCGTCTGCCTGCAGCGAAATTCGGTCGGGGTGCACCCCGCCTCCCGCTTGAAGAACTTGGCGAAGTTCGCCAGATCGCTATAGCCCAGGCCCTCGGCAATGCGCGCCACCGGCCAGGTGGTGTGGGCCAGCAGGCGCTTGGCCTCCAGAACGATGCGGGCAGAAATGAAGGCCTTGGGCGTGACTCCGGCTGCTTCCAGCGACGCGCGCACCAGGCTTTTCTCGGAGCAGCCCAACTGCTGCGCATACCGGGGCAGCTGGTGCCAGGTGGCAAAGTGCTTCTCCACCAGCAACTCAAACGCCTTGAATCTCTGCAGCGCGCGCCCCGGAGGAACACTCTGCGCGGACTGCTGCTCGTGCGCCATGCGCAGCCGCGTCAGCAAGGCATAGAGCTGGTAGCGCAACAGGGCATGGGCATGCAGCGATGCGGCGTGGGTCTGCGTGTCCTGGTGCATCTGCGCAATGGCGTGGGCAATCACCGGCGCGCTGTCGCTGCCCAGCGCCCACGCGGTCGGCAGGCCGTCCAGCCCGTCGACCGGGGCCTGCGCCTGCGCGGCGGGGGCCGCTGCCCACAGAAATTCGGGGCGGAACAGCACCATCCACCCGTCCCAGTCCTGGGTGTCTCCAAAGCTGTGGGCCTTGCCGGGCCGCAGGACCAGCACCGAGCCCGGGCCGCAGCGCACATGCTCGAAGTCCACCAGGTGGAGGCAGGTTCCCTGCGTCACAAAGATCAGGGTCGGAAAGGCGTAGCGGTAGGTGGACGCCAGCGCCTCGCCGCCCACCCGTTGCCGCAGGTCCGATACCCGGAATATCTCAAGGTCGAGCGGGTACAGCCCCTCGGGCTGGTAGCTCAGGTGCTGGATGTCGGGGTGGCGGGCTGCGGCGGGTTTGTGGTGGCGTGGGGTCATGGGTCAGCAACGGCGGGGTGCAGAGGTTTGTCCTGAAGTGACAGTAAATCGCCCGGTTTACACCGCCTTCAGGGGCTTTTATTGTCCAACAATGACCTCACAGCGCCCACTGGGCGTTGCCCTAAATTCACCAAGGAATCCCCATGCACGCCATTGAAATCGCCAAGACCTACATCCAAGCCGCACAAACCGGCGACCAGACCACCCTCGGCCGCGTCATCTCGCCCGACGTGGTTTGGCACCAGCCGGGCCACAACCAGTTCTCGGGCACGCACCGTGGCATGGCCGCCGTGGGCCAGATGCTCGGCCAGATGATGGCCGTGTCGAAAGGGACGTTTGCGATCACCCGGGCCGACCATTACATGGCCAACGGCGACTGGGTGGCCGTGAGCATCGAGTTTGCGGGCGAGCGCGACGGCCTCACGCTCCAGCAGGCGGGTGTGGACCTGCTGCGTATCGCCGATGGAAAGATCGTTGAAGTCCGCCTGTTCTCCAGCGATCCGGCGCAGGAAGACGCGTTCTGGGGCCAGTGATTCCCCACCCCTGCCCGCGCACGCTGCCCCCACCAGGTTGGGCTGCGTACGCGGGTATTTTTTGGATCAATTTGGCACCCAGCGCTTACCCGCATTCACTTATCGCTATCCAATTCATAGCAAATTGATTCCTCCCTCAGGGTTGCGCGGCTTGAGTGCCCGCACCCGGTAGCCCGCCGACAGTAGGTGCACGTCCCAGCGCTGCTGCACCGCGCCCCAGATGCCCTTGGGCAGGAACAGCGCGAACAGCATGGCAATGGCGCCCAGCCCAATGAGATACAGCACACCCTGCCCGCCCCATAAGGTCTCGACCGCAAAGAAAAGCAGCGCGCCGAGTATGGGGCCTTCCATGGTGCCTATCCCCCCCACCAACACCATGAAGATCATGTAGGCCGTCCACTGCACGCTGAAATAGGTCTTGGGCTGAAAGCTGATCGACGTGGCCAGCCACAGCCCACCGGCCAGCGCGCAGCCAAACGCCGACAGCACAAACACCAGCCGCTTGATGGCGACCACGCGCACACCGAGCGAAATGGCCGCCGTCTCGTTGTCGCGAATGGCCTGGGCGGCCGTGCCCACCTTGCTGCGCAGAAGCAGGAAGACCACCCAGCACAGCCCCGCCATGGCAGCCAGCGCGGCCCAGTAGGTATACGCGCGCCGGTCGTCGGCCGCGTATTGCTGCAGCGCGATCATCGAGGTGCCCGTCTCGCCCTGCACCAGGCTGTCCAGGTTCACACACAGGTGCGCAAGCGCCGCTACCACCCACATGCCGATCGCAAATTCGCCGCCCTGCAGGCGCAGCATGAAAGCCGCCAGCGGCACCGCCACCAAGGCCACCAGCACAGCGCCCACCAGCAGCGCCGGGTACGGGCCCAGGCCCGCATCGGCCAGCCGCACCATGGCGTAGGCCCCGAGGCCAAAGAACGCCTGGTGGCCAATCGACACCAGCCCGGCGTAGCCCGCCAAAGCGTTCCACATCACGGCCAGGATCACGTAGATGAACAGCGTGGTGAGCCGGTCTACCGTGCCTGCCTGCAGCCACAGCGGCCCCAGGCAGAGCACGGCCAGCAGCAGCACGGTGGCGCTGGCGAAGGCGATGGACGCGCGCGTCCAGCGCTGGATGACCCATGGGGATGGACCCGTGGGTGCGGGAGGTGCAGAAATCATGGGAGGAGCATTCATGACGAGGCCCTGCGGCGGGTGGAGAAGAACCTGCGCAGCGCACCGCTCGCGTAGAGCCGGGCCAGCAGGATGACAAGAAAGGTGGCGTGCCCTGCGATCAGAAAACCCTGGGGATGCACCTGCGCCCCCAGGTTCTGCGCCACGCCCAGCACCACGCCGCCCAGCAAGGTGCCCCACAGCGATCCCGCGCCGCCGATGATCACGGCCTCAAACGCAAAGATCAGCTGCTGCGGGCCCGAGAACGGATCGAACGTGGCCCGCAGGGCCAGCGATGCCCCGGCCAGCGTGACGGTGACCATGGTGATGGCCGAAGCCGCCGCGAACACCGTGCCGGTGCGCACGCCCACCAGGCGCGCGGTGTCGGCGTCTTCCGACGCTGCGCGGATCTGCCGCCCCAGCGCCGTGTGCGCCAGCATGGCATGCAGACCGCCCAGCAACAGCACGGCCAGCACCAGCACCAGGGTGGGCAGCTGCCCCACATACAGGCCGCCAGGCAGCTCCCAGCTGTCGTACGCCAGCGTGCCGATGGAGGTGGCCAGCGAACGCGTGTCGGCACCGAAGTGCTGGAACAACACGTTGTCGATCACGCTGGCCAGGCCAAACGTGGCCAGCAGCGGCACCAGCGCGCCCAGGCGCGCACTGCGCTCCAGCACCAGCTTGTGCAGCAGCCAGCCCAGCAGCGCCATGGCAGGCACCACCGCCAGCAGGGCCAGCAGCGGGTGCCAGCCCATCGGTTCGGCCAGCACCCACAGCAGGTAGGCCGCCACCACGGTCAGGCTGCCGTGGGCCAGGTTGATGATGCGCATCACCCCGAACATGAACGACAGCCCACAGGCCAGCAACGCGTAGTAGCCGCCGAGCAATAGGCCCTGGACGATCTGATTGAGAAGGTTCATGCGGCCTCCTTGTGGGCGGGGTGGACGTGGCTCGCGTGGTTGGCAGCTTCGCCGTCGACACTGTCCGTGGTGTGACTGATGGGCGCAGCTTCGGGCCGCTGCGCGCCAAAGTAAAACGCTGTGATCTGCGCACGGGTGAGCTGGTCGGCAGGCGCGTCGGCCACCACGCTGCCTTCGAGCATGCAGACAATGCGGCTGGCCACGGCTTGCACGCGCTGCAGGTCCTGCTCTACCAATACCAGCGTGGTGCCCTGCCCCATCACGCCGCGCAGCGCTTCGTACACGCCCTGCACAGCCACGGGCGACAAGCCCAGCGAGACCTCGTCGAGCAGCAGCACGCGCGGGTTGGTCATGAGCGCGCGGCCAATGGCCACGGCCTGCTGCTGCCCGCCCGAGAGCTCGCCGGCGCGGGCGTTCAGCTTGGGCGCAAGCTGCGGGAAAGCGTCCAGCACGGTGTCAAAACTCCACTGCCCCCGTCTGCCCGCTGCACGCGACACCAGCAGGTTCTCGCGCACCGTCATGCCTGCAAACAGGCGTCGCCCCTCGGGCACCAGGGCCAGGCCTTCGGCCACACGCTCCTGGGCAGGCATACGGGTGAT
This sequence comes from Acidovorax sp. Root267, assembly GCF_001429215.1. Lineage (NCBI taxonomy): Bacteria > Pseudomonadati > Pseudomonadota > Betaproteobacteria > Burkholderiales > Comamonadaceae > Acidovorax > Acidovorax sp. Root267. The sequence continues at coordinate 167,558 of NZ_LMJC01000031.1, read as the reverse complement.
GTCCACCCCGTCCCACCGCACGGTGCCGCTGCTGGCGCGGTGTGCACCGGCCAGCGTGCGCAGCAACGTGGTCTTTCCCGCACCATTGGCCCCCACCAGGGCCAGGATGTCGCCATGGCGCACCTGCAGCGACACATTGCGCACGGCAGGCAGCTGCCCGTGGTGGGCGTTCAGGTTGTCAATACTCAACAACACGCTCATGCCGCCACCCCGCCCAGATAGGCCTCGACCACGGTGGCATCGTTCAGCACGGTTTGCGGATCACCGTTGGCAATGATCCGCCCGCCGTCCATGCACACCAGGCGCGTGGCGACCTGCAGCAGCACGTGCACCAGGTGCTCGATCCAGACGATGGCGATGCGCTCGCTGCGAAGGGTGCGCACCAGGTCCACCAGCTCGCTGGCCTCGGCATCGGTCAGGCCCCCGCCGATCTCGTCGAGCAGCAGCACCTTGGGGCCGGTGGCCAGCGCGCGCACCAGCTCCAGCCGCTTGCGGCCGAGCAGGCCCAGCGTCTCTGCACGGCGATTGGCCAGCGCCTCCATGCCACACAGGCGCAGACACTCCATGGCCCGGTCACCCGCGTCGCGGGCATGCAGGCCCGCGCCATGCGTGGCGCCGGTGAGCACGTTTTCAAACACCGTCATGCCCAGAAACGGGCGAGGCACCTGATGGGTGCGCGCAATGCCCGCGCGGCAGCGGTCTGCCGCACTGCGGGCGCTCACATCCACCCCCTGGAACCAGACGGTGCCCTGGCTCGGCGCAAACGCTCCGGCCAACACGTTCAGCAGCGTGGTCTTGCCCGCACCGTTGGGCCCGACGATGCCCACGGCCTCGTCGGTGCCTACCAAAAAATCGAGCTGGTCCAGCACCTTCAAGGCACCAAAGCGCATGTCGATGCCCTGGGCCTGCAGCAGATGCTGCGGCCCGCCCGCTCGCGGGGATTGCGGATATGGAGGTGAATGTGGCATGGACAATCAGCTGTAGGACTTGAGCGCCGCCGCCACGGGGATGTTGCGATCCGTGGCGTTCTCGGTGACCACGATGTCGAGCTTGAACTTGCTGCCCGCCGCAGGCTTGACCCACTGGGCCCCCACCACGGGCGTCACCGACACGTTGGGCACGGGCCCCTTGGCAAAGTCCACCGGGCCTTGCATGGTGGTGGCCTTGAGGGTGCTGATGGCCTTGGCCAGCGCTGCCTTATCGCGCGGGTTGGTGCTGGCTTTCAGCGCCTCGGTGCCTGCATCAAACAGCGACATGGTGGAGCCCAGCATCTGTGTCCATTGCTTGCCGGTGCTGGCCTCGTAGGCATCGGCCAGCTGCACGCCCGTCAGGCCGGTCAGCGCCGACGCATACGGAAAGGTCTTGTGCCAGAAGCACCCGGCGCCCAGGTTCAGCGCCAGCGGGCCCAAGGCCTCCACCTGTGACGGCACCAAGCCCGTCTTGGCGATCTGCGCAATCTTCACCATGCGCGTGTAGCCCTGCTGGGCCGCCTGCCGCCAGAAGGTGGCGAAGTCTGGCGGAATGGGGAAGGTGTTGAAGATCTCGCAGCGCTCGGCCTTGAACTTGGCGATCTGTGCAGAGTAGTCGGTGGTGCCGTTCTCATACGGCCCGGCGTCCACCACGGTGAAGCCCGCCTTGGCCAGCTCGGGCGCCAGTGTGGCGCGAATCGCGTTGCCGTCGGCATCGTTGGGGTACAGCACGCCAATCTTCTTGTTGGTGGGCAGCGCAGAAAACTGCGAGGTGTACGACGTGGTGAAGCTGCCACCGCCAAACGAAAAGTGGTACGTCCACTTGAAGGGCGATGGCGCACCGGGCTTGGCGCCCCGGCCAAAGTACCAGGCCTCCCACGGCATCACGGTGGACAGGCAGGGTACGCCTGCGGCCTCGCACGCATCCGACACCGGGTTCACCGTTTCGGGCGTGGTGGTGGTGAGCATGAGGTCGATCTTGTCGTTGTTGATCAAGGCCTTGGCCAGCTGGCTGGCGCGGGCCGGGTCGGACTGCGTGTCGCGATCCAGGATTTCCACCGCGTACTTCACGCCGCCAATGGTCAGGCCCGCCGCCAGCGTTTTGCGCACCTGGGCCAGGATGAAGGTGTCGGTCTCGCCCAGCGCGCCCAGCGGGCCGGTGCGCGGGCTGATGAAGCCCACCTTGAGCACGGGCGCGGCGCCTGCAGCCTGGGCCCACAGCGGGCTTGCACCCAGCGCGAGGCCACCAGCGCCTGCAGCAGCGATCAGCCCACGGCGCGAGATGGTGCGGGATGCGGCCTGCGCAATGTCTGCGGCGGCCTCAGTGGATTCAGGGGTGTTGGTTGTCATGGAATATTTCTCCAGCGATTCGTTGAAGTTTCAGAAAGGGATGGTGGTCTTGAGCCAGAACTGCGAGCCCTGCGCACGGTTGCGCACGCCGAACTCCTTCTCGACCTTGGCGGTGATGAGCCAGCCCTTGCCGTTGGCGTAGCGCACCGACGGGCCAATGGACTGGCTGCGGCCACGCGAGCCCGCCAGCGACACACCGCCCACCTTGTCGTCGCTCCACTGCCGGTACACATAGCCGCCCACACCCACCACCCAGCCATTGCCCAGGCCCCAGCCTGCGGCGTAGTCCACGATGAATTCGCGGCCAGAGCGGTAGTTGGTGTCGCTGTTGGTGCGGTTGAAATTCAGCGTGGCCTTCACGTCGCCGTTGAAGCCGCTCGGGTCCATCCAGGTCAACACCCCCAGGGGCTGCAGCGACAGATAGTTGCGGCCAATATTGGCCTGGCGCGTGCGGTCATACCCGCCCGTGGGCAGCACGGCATCGAGCCCGACCACGCTGTGCAGCTGCGGCGAGTGGTGCCATGCCACCGAGCCCCCAACCGTCACATCGCCCAGTCCGGTGCGCGAATCGTTTGCACCGCCGGCACGCACCGACAGGTCCACCACAGGCAGGATGGCGTGCGCGGCTACCAGGCCGCCCAGCGCCTCCTGGGGGGTGATCCAGATCAGGCGCGTGGCAGCGGCGGCGGCGCGCACCTTGAAGCCGGGGATGGGCACGGCGTTGCCCTGGCCGTCGTTCACGCGGCTGGTGGTGTAGTAGTTGAGGTACTCCAGCACATACAGGCCGGGCGGCGGCGCGGCGCCCGCCATGAAGTTCTCGGTGCCCAGCGGATAGGTGGAGCCTCCGCCCTCGGTAGCGAAGGCCGCTGCGCACAGCGTGCCGGCCAGGGCCAGCACGGCCAGGCGGAAAGGTTTTTTGTAGTGCGTTGTCATGTTGTCTCCTCATTCAGGTTGGTTTTTTGAAATGCACGCTTCGGGTCTCACGGGAAATCGGTCTGTTCACAAATCGCTGCGGCACGGCCTCAGGGCGCCAGCAACTCGGGCACCTCGATCCAGGCGGGGGTGGCGATGTACCAATTGCCTTGCTGCAGCTTGAGCGGCAGGGCCGCACGGTTGGGGTTATGGGCGCGGCGGTGGCCGATCTCGAATGGCATCCCCAGCAAGGGATGGCTGGTGGGCGGCATCTGCTGCAGGGCGCGGGTCACGGTCTCGCGGGTGATGGGGCCCTCGACCTGGCGCAGGGCGCGCACCAGCATTTGGGCCGCCACGTAGCCGCCTTGCGACAGCGAACTCAGGGGCAGGCGAGCGTCCTGCATCAGGCGGCGCCAGTCCTGCGCGGGCAAGGACCGGCTCTTCCAGGGCTCGAACTCGGCCATCACATACACGGCCCCGTCTCTGGAGGCGAGCGCGCGGGCCACGCGGTCGGTGTAGGCCGGGGTGAGGTAGATCCAGGTCACGCTGCCAACCCCCAGCGCGTGGGCGGCCTCGCTCCAGCGGAGCACCGCGGCCTCATGCCCCGTGAAGATCACGGTGTCGCAGCCCTGCCCCTTCACATCCCGAAGCAGCGGCGCAGGGTCCTGCTCTGGCCCCGCCAGCTGCAGCTGCGGCACCTCCATGGCTTTCGCTGTGCCCAGGCGCTCCAGCGCCTGCTGGTAGCCCTCGGCCATGCCTGGCAGATCGAGCGCCAGGGCACACAGTTTTCGGCTGCGCAGCGTGCGATGGGCAAACAGCACGGCGCTGGCCAGCCCCACGTAGGGGCCGTTGTTGAGCGGCACCACATGCGACGACCGGAAGCATGCGGGCGATACCGAGGCCCCCTGGAGCGACATCAACCGCGCCGCTTCGTAGCGAGGCGCATTGACCGCGCAGTCCAGCAGGCCGGAACTGCCCGCCAGCGCCACCACCTCCGCGTCGTTGATGAGCCTCGTGGCCGCTGCCATGGCAGTGGTGGGCGAGCCCCCTTCGTCGAGCGAGATGTATTCGATGCGGCGGCCCCCAATGCCGCCGGCGGCATTCACGGCGTCGATGTAGGCCTTGGCAGCCTGCGAGGACTCCGGGAATGCATGGGGGCCGCTCAGGGCACTGACCGCACCCACCTTGATGGGCCGCTGTGCGCCTTGCTGCGCGTGGGCGGCGGGCCAAAGCAGCAGCCACAGACACAGGCACAGCGGCAACAGCAGGGCACTGGGGCGCCACCACAGCAGCGCGCTCCTTGCGCCGCGCAGGCTCGCGCCCCGGCCTGCGCCGGTGGGTCGTTTCATCATGGGTTCGTCCTTCGCTACCGTGAGGGCGCTGCGGCAATGCGCTGGCGCGCGGCGATGAACTGCCCCGCCTGCTCCAGCGAAGCCAGCGCCTCATCGAGCACGGGCGCAAACAGCTGCCAGCAATGCACCATGCCCTCCCACACGGTGCATTCCGCCTCCACACCCGCCGCCTTCAGGCGTGCGGCCATGGTCACGGCGTCGTCGCGCAGGCGCTCCCAGCCGCCCACCTGCAATTGCACGGGCGGCAGCCCCTGCAGGTCAGCGCTGTAGAACGGCGTGACCGTGGGCGAACGCACATCGCCACCCGGCACATACATGGCGTTGAAAAAGCCCATCAGCTCGCGCGTGATGAACGGGTCATCCACCGTGTGGTGGGACTCGCCTTCGGACGCCAGGTCCAGCGCGGGCGACAAGGCCACGATGGCCGCAGGCAGGGGCAGCCCCTGGTTGCGGGCACGCACGGCGGTGGACAAGGCCAGGTTGCCGCCCGCCGAGTCGCCCATCAGCGCAATGGCCGACGCAGCGTAGCCGTTGGCCAGCGCCCACTGGTAGGCGGCCAGCGCATCGTCGTGTGCTGCGGGCGCGGGGTGTTCCGGCGCCAGGCGGTAGTCCACGTTGAGCACCTGCGCGCCACTGAACTGCGCCAGGTACGAGCACAGCGCCCGGTGCGAGGCCAGCGAGCCAAACACAAATCCGCCAGCGTGGTAGTAAATGATGAGCCTGCGCGGGTCAGCCTGCGGCGTGCTCAGCAACTCCGCAGCCATGGTGCCGCCCGCCCCGTTGGGGATGCGCAGCGTCTGGATGGGAAGCCCCTGGGCGAGGGGCATCTGCGAGTTGCCGGCATCAAACCACGCACGCAGCTGCGCGGGGGTGGGCTGGGCTGGCGGTGGGTTTTGCGCGGCCATCTGCAAGATGGCCTGGAGCTGTTGTGCGGACATGTGTGGCCCCTTCGCTCAGATGTAGGTGGAAGCCAGCCCGCCATCCACGGGCAGGTTGATGCCGCTCACCCAGCGTGCCGCGTCGCTGCACAGGAACGCAATCACAGGCGCCACTTCATCGCTGAAGGCCGGGCGCTTCATGCGGTGGGCGTCTTTCTCCACCCGCTCCTGGCCCAGCATCTGCACAAAGTCGCCCAGGATGGGCGTGAACACGGGGCCTGGGGCCACGCAGTTCATGCGCACGCCGCGCTCCATGAAGATTTTTTGCGACTGGGTGTAGGTCCACACGATCAGCGCTTCTTTGAAATACTGGTAGCAGGTGTCTTGCGCCACGGGGTGGGCGGCCAGCCACTTCGCGCCCTCTTCAAAGCTGGTGGTGGCGCCCAGAGCGCGGTGTGGCTCCAGGCGCTGAGGCCACTCGGCCCCCAGGATGGAAGAGATATTGACGATGGAGCCGCCCTCGCCCATACGTTCCAGCACACGGTGTGTGAAGTGCCGCAGGCCCAGGTAGTTGACGCGGCCCACCAGCTCGGCGGGCGATGTGCCCGGCACGCCAGCAATGTTGGCCAGCGCATCAATCTTGGCGGGCAGTTGCGCCACGGCAGCGTCGATGGCGGCCGGGTCGCCCAGGTCCACCTGCACAAAGCCGTCAAGCGTGAGTGTGGGCGCATTGCGGTCCACACCGATCACGCGGGCGCCCTGCTGGCGGGCGAGCTTGGCAAAGTCTGCGCCGATGCCCGAGCAGCAGCCGGTGACGACGATGGTTTTGTTGTGAAGGGTCATGAAATTTGTCTCCTGATTTTTGTGGTGGGGGCACAAGCCCTCGGCGCGGCCAAGCCGCGCCGAGGGCTTGCGACTTCAGAACGGGAATGCGGGCAGCGCGTCTTTGACCGTGATCCACTGCCACTGCGTGTATTCATCAATGTCCGCAGGCCCACCCACGCTGCCCCCGTTGCCACCCACACCGGGGCCGCCAAAGGGGTTGGTGCACTCGTCGTTCACCGTCTGGTCATTGATGTGGACCATGCCTGCGCGCAGCCGCTGGCCGATGGCCATGGCGCGGCCCACGCTGGGGCTGATGACGGCGGCAGCCAGGCCGCCCTGGCTGGTGTTGGCCAGTTGGACGGCCTCGTCGTCGGTGCGGAAGGTGACGAGGTTGGCCACCGGGCCAAAGGGCTCTTCGTCGAACGAACGGACGCCGGGCTTGACACCCGAGAGCACCGTGGGCTTGTAGCAAAGGCCCTCGTAGGTGCCACCCGCTTCGAGCTTGGCGCCCTGGGCCACGCTGTCCTTGATGAGCTTGTCAAAGCGCTGAAGCTGTTTGGCGTCGATCATTGGGCCCAGTGCCACCTGGCCGCTGGCGCCGTCGCCCACGGGCAGGTGCGTGGCCTTGCCCACCATGCGCTGCAAGATGGCGTCTGCGATCGACTCGTGCACCAGGATGCGGTTCGATGCCATGCAGATCTGCCCCTGGTGAAACCACGCGCCAAAGGCCGCGGCACTGGCTGCGGCATCGGGGTCGGCGTCTTCCAGAATGATGAGATTGTTGGCTCCGCCCAGCTCCAGCGACACCTTTTTGAGGTGCTGCCCCGCCAGCGCCCCGATGCGGCGGCCCACGGCGGGCGAGCCTGTGAAGGCGATCATGGGCACGCGCTCGTCCACCACCAGCGCCTCGCCCGCCTCGGCGTCGCCGGGCACCACCTGCAGCAGGCCTTTGGGCAGGCCGGCCTCTTCAAACACGCGGGCCATGATGAAGCCGCCGCTGACTGGCGTGCGCGTGTCGGGCTTGAGCACCACCGCGTTGCCCAGCGCCAGCGCCGGGGCCACCGAGCGCAAGCCCAGGATGAGCGGGAAGTTGAACGGCGAGATCACGCCCACCACGCCATGCGGCACGCGCCGGGCGATGGACAGGCGGCCGGGCGTACTGGGCAGCACCTGGCCTTGGGCCTGCATGGGCAGGGCTGCGGCCAAGTGGCACAGCGTGATGGACTCGCGCACCTCGTGCTGGCCCTTGGGCACGATGCCGCCGGTTTCACGGGCCACCGCCATGGCCAGTTCGTCAAAGTGCTGCTCAAAAATACTGGCCGCACGGTGGAACACGGCGGCGCGCTCTCGCGGCGCCGTCGCTGCCCACGCGGCCTGTGCTTGCTGTGCCCGGCCAATGGCGGCCTGCATGTCGGATGCACTGGCAATGCCCACGCGGCTGAGCACCTGGCCCGTAGCCGGCTCGACCGCGTCACGCGCTGTGCTCAGCGAAGTTTCCCACGCACCGTCAAAGGCCTTGCCCGCCCACAGGCGGTTGTCCAGCAGGCCTGGTTTTTCTGAAACACCCATTGCATTGCTCCTTGGTTGAAATCAAAACCCACCGCATTGCCGCGGCGGTGTGACCTCAAATTGCAACGGGCGTACCAGCTCCACGCGCCCCAACGCCGTTGAACACGCTCAACGGGGCTTTTTTGAGAGGGGACGCTACGGACTTTCCCTAGGCTGAAAGACGGCTGGCATGGGCGACTTTTTGCCGACAAATAGTTACCATTCATAAACAAATGGCAGCTTGCCAATTGCTCAAATGATCACTTTCTGATCAATTCTTGATGACTGCCGGAGAAGCCCATGTCCCGACGCCGTGTCTCCCTGGCCGATCTGAACCGCCGCACCGCCACCGGTCAGGCCGGGGGGTTGCTTGCCCCGACCGAGCCCTCTGCCCTGGGCGGGTTCGACACCGTCGGCGTGAGCCAGCAGACCCACCCCACGGTGGCCGACATCAGCGAGTGCCTGTTCTTCTCGCCCGGCGATGGGCGCATCTGGCTGCAGGACCAGCGCATGATCCTGCTGCACTCCGAGGCCCTGGGCTCGCTGCGGCGCGAGTTGATCGACAGCATCGGCCTGGACAAGGCTCGCGGCCTGCTCACCCGCGCGGGCTACGTGAGCGGCGCGCGCGACGCCCGCCTGGTGCGCCAGCAGTGGCCGAACGCCGAGCCCACGGCCGCGGCCATTGCGGGCACCCGCCTGCATGCGCTGGAGGGCGTGGTGCAGGTGGAAGTGGTGCACGCGCGCTACGACGCGGACAGGGGCGCGTACGAAGGCGAGTTCCTGTGGCACAACTCCAGCGAGGACGACGAGCACATTGCCGCCTATGGCGTGGGCGGATCGCCCGCGTGCTGGATGCAGGTGGGATACGCCACAGGGTATGTGAGCACCTTGTTCGGCCACATGATCGTCTTCCGCGAGGTGGACTGCCGCTCGTCCGGCGCGGCCCACTGCCGCGTGATCGGCAAGTCGGCCCACCTGTGGGAAGACCCCGAGCAGGACCTCTTTTATCTGAACGCGCAGGACTTTGTAGGCACCCCGCCTGCGTCGCTGCCCCCCTCGATGCCAGAAGGGGCGCAGGCCAAGGCGCGCACCACCTACCTGGGCGTGCCACCGGGCAAAACCTCAGCGGCCCTCGCAGGCACCGCCGCCGAGCCCACGGCACAGGCCACCATGGTTGGTGCGTCATCGGCCTTCAACGCCGCCTGCCACATGCTGCAGCGCGTGGCGCCCACCGCCGCCACGGTGCTGTTCACCGGCGAATCGGGCGTGGGCAAAGAGATGTTTGCCAGCATGCTGCACCGCATCAGCCCGCGCAAAGACCAGCCCTTTGTGGCCATCAACTGCGCGGCCATCCCCGACACGCTGGTGGAAAGCGAACTGTTTGGCGTGGAGCGCGGCGCCTACACCGGAGCGGGCACATCTCGCCCCGGGCGCTTTGAGCGCGCGCACGGCGGCACCCTCTTCCTCGACGAAATCGGCACCCTCAGCCTGGTGGCCCAGGGCAAACTGCTGCGCGCCCTGCAAGAGGGCGAAGTGGAGCGCGTGGGCGGCACCCGCACCGTGCGCGTGGACGTGCGCCTGGTCGCTGCCACCAACGTCGACCTGCGCCAGGCCGTGCGCGAAGGCACGTTCCGCGAAGACTTGTTCTACCGCCTGAACGTCTTCCCCATCCACCTGCCCCCGCTGCGCGACCGGCGCGACGACATCCCGTTGCTGATGAGCCACTTTCTGGCGCACTACCAGCGCAAGCACCAGCGCCAGGTGCCGGGCTTCAGCCAGGCGGCGGTGAAGGCGATGTTTCACTACCCGTTTCCCGGCAACATCCGCGAACTGCAGAACCTGATCGAGCGCAGCGTGATTTTGGCCACCGATGGCGAGCCGATCGAGCCGCACCATTTGTTTGCCGGGGGCGAACAGCCCAGTTCGGACGTGATGTCGCTGCACCTGAATCCGAACAGCACGGGCACGCTGCATGCGGCGGGGCAGCCGCAACGCGGAGTTGCCGCGGGGGCCGTTGCCCCGCAGAACCCAGCACCCCCACAGCCAACATCCAGCTGGAACCCGCCCCCCACCGCCACGCCAACAGTCGCGCCACTGCATCAGGCCGAAGAACAATTGCTGCGGCAGGCGCTGCACAGCGCGGGAGGCAATGTGGCGTCGGCGGCAAGGCTGCTGGGGATCAGCCGGGCGACGATGGCTTATCGGGTGAAGAAGTTTGGGATTTGAGAAGGGAACAATGCGAGCGGCTTGCAACAGTTGCGGTCACCCAAGCAGGTCACTTGGAAGACTGGTTCGGGCCCATGCCCAGCACTCGAAAACCTTCATGTGAACCAGTCATAAAACACCTCGATCTGGCTTGTAGCGACCAAAGCTTGGAGCGGAAAGACCCGCCAAGGAGTTGTGACCTCCATTTCATGGATGCGAACTAACAATTGATCTCGTACAGTTGGTTTCACCTCCTGCCGCCAGTTCAGTACCTGGCCCCAGGTTGAACTCCCGTTCAAGTGCAAAGGAAATCGTGCGGACTGAACTGAAGCGCTATAGGCCGTTGGAAAGAGTCGCCTGTATGCCTGCAGGTTGTAGAGCCAGGAAACGCCGCGCACGGTTGTAACGCTGGGCTCAGTGCGCTGAACATGCGAAATCAGATCTTGCAGGTCGGCCCTCCTCGCACTGGAATTCTCAATAGCCAGCGGACTGGAATTGATTCCATCCGGCGCAACAAAGTGGATGCGCAAGATACCGTATGCATCGGGCGGATCGTAAGAGAAACAGCCGAACGACCGTTTGACTTCGACGTAGGAAAGAGATCGTTGGAACTCGGCACATAAAGCGACTTGCTCGGCATGGTCATCGACCGCGCTTTTTACCCTGTCCAGAAAGAGATCCCACCTACTCGCGCCAGTGTCCCCCCACAGATTCAGCCTGCGTCGCAAGTTGGTACAACGGTCAATGGCGACGTCGAACGGCACTGCTGCTTTCACCGCGTAGCACTTGGCAAATTTCAATTGAAGGGAGAAATAGTCCTCAAGCATGGATATGACGTTAGCACCCTCTTGCCAACCTCCGTTCCTGGCCGACACCAGCTATGGATCTTTACGGCCAACAGTTCAACCACACACTATGCAGAAATTGGTGGAATTGGCTGCTAGCGCTTGTTGAGAGCCGACCACTCGTCCAAAAAACCATAGCACTGTGCATTCCGACTGCATTGGAGGCCTTGGCGGTGGAGATGCCACCAACTACATTCCCCACCCCAACGCCGACTATACAAAACATATACAATACGCATACGTTTCATATAGAGATAGCCCATGGGAATTGTCAAAATTTCAGACCAGATGCACGAAAACCTGCGCGTGGCCAGCGGCGCACTCAGCCGGTCCATCAACTCCCAGGCAGAGCACTGGATGCGGGTGGGCATGCTGACCGAGATGTATCCCGACCTGGACCACCGCGAAATCTGCCAACTTCTCGTGCGGGCAGAGCTGGCAGGCGGGCTGGATGTGGCGCTGGCCGCAACGGCGCAGCTGGACAAAGCGGGCGCACGCCCGGCAGGGAAGCACTGATGGCGCGCAGTGGTGGAGTCCCCATCCGGTCGACCGAAGAACTGGTCATGGCGCGGCGGGCGGCGCAGTTGGCAGCAGAGGTGCTGGACATGATCGAGCCCCATGTGGTGCCGGGCGTGAGCACCGAAACGCTGGACAGCATCTGCCACGATTTCATCGTAAATGTGCAAGGCGCCACGCCTGCCAACGTGGGGTATCTGGGCTACCCCAAGACGGTGCTGACCTCGGTGAACCATGTGGTGTGCCACGGCATCCCCTCACCCCACCAGGTTCTGAAAAAGGGCGACATCGTCAACATCGACGTGGCCGTGAACAAGGATGGCTGGTTTGGCGACACCAGCCGCATGTTCTGCGTGGGCGCGCCCAGCGTGCTGGCGCGGCGCCTGGTGGAGACGACGTATGAAGCGCTGCGCGCGGGCATTCAGCAAGTGAAACCCGGGGCAAAGCTGGGTGATGTGGGGCACGCCATTGCAGCGGTGGCGCAGCGCGAGCATTTCACCGTGGTGCGTGAATACTGCGGACACGGCATTGGGCAGGTCTATCACGATGAACCGCAGGTGCTGCACTACGGGCGGCGCGGCGAAGGGTTGACGCTGGAGGCGGGGATGATTTTCACCATCGAGCCCATGCTGAACGCTGGTAAGCGCGAGACCAAAGAGCTGGCCGACGGGTGGACGGTGGTGACCAAGGACCGGTCGCTGTCTGCCCAGTGGGAGCACATGGTAGCGGTGACGCCCGATGGCTATGAGGTGCTGACAGCCTGGCCGGGCGGCACAGGGGCCTACCCGCCGATCTGAGATGCGGCCAATGGCACCGTTTTATGCCCAATGGGCCGCTAGCGCTTTTCCTATAAAGATGAGCGGTATCAAAACAATAGCAAAAGCCCTGCAATCACCAGGGCAGTTGCTCGCCGCTGTAGGCATAAAACCCACCGGTGGCCTCGGCGCTGAGGCCATCGAGCACGCGCAGCAAATCCGCTGCGGCCTCTTCGGCAGGCCGCCCAATCTCTGCACCATGGAACGGCGCCGATAGCGCTGAATTGACCGTGCCGGGGTGCAGCGCTGCCAGCACGGCCAGTGGGTGGGTGCGGGCCACTTCAATCGACGCCGTTTTGAGCAGCATGTTGAGGGCGGCCTTCGATGCGCGGTAGCTGTACCAGCCACCCAGGCGGTTGTCGCCAATGCTGCCCACCTTGGCCGAGAGCACGGCGAGCAGGCCGCGGCCCTGTTTGGGCAGCAGCGGCGCAAAGTGGGCCAGCACCAGCGCAGGGCCAAAGGTGTTGGTGCGGAAGGTAGCCTCCATCTGCGCGTAGTTCATCTGGCCGAGGCGCTTTTCAGGCTGGCCGTGGGGGCCGTGCAGCACACCCGCAGCGTGGATGATGCAGTGCCACGGCCCCTGGGCCTTGAGCTGCCGGGCGGCTGCGGCGATGGTGGATTCGTCGTCCAAATCGACCGCCGGGTGGGTGTGGCGGCCCAGGCCCACGGCCAGGGCGCAGCGTGGGTCTGACTGCAGGTGGGCGAGAAAGGCGCTGCCAATGGCGCCGGTGGAGCCAATAACGAGGGCGCGGTAGCCGTGTGGCAGGGACTGCAGGGAGGTGAACGGCATTGCGGATGGCTGTGCGTGAGACATGGCGCGGTCCTGCAGTGGGAGTGGCGTTGGGTGATGGGTAGGGAGGGCTACAGCGCGTCCAGCCGCGTGCGCAGGCTGGCCGCATGCTCGCGCAGCGCATCGAGCTGCGGGCCCTGCATCTTTTGCAACTGGCGGTACACCATGCCCAGGCGGAAGTTGCTGCCCAGCGTGCCTTCGTTGCGCGCAAAAAAGTCCCAGTACAGCGCGTTGTACGGGCACGCACTCTCGCCCACCTTGAGCTTCTTGTCGTAGTGGCAGCCGCCGCAGTAGTCGCTCATGCGGTCGATGTAGGCAGCGCTGCTCACATAGGGTTTGGTGGCCAGCAGGCCGCCGTCGGCAAACTGGCTCATGCCCACGGTGTTGGGCACTTCCACCCATTCAAAGGCGTCGATGTACACGCCCAGATACCAGCGGTGCACGGCGGCCGGGTCGAGCCCCGCCAGCAATGCAAAGTTGCCGATGACCATGAGGCGCTGGATGTGGTGGGCGTACGCATGCTCCAGCGACTGGCCCACCGCGTGCTGCATGCAGCGCATGCGGGTCTTGCCCGTCCAGAACCACTCCGGTAGCGGCGTGTTGTGGCCCAGGGCGTTGCGCTCGTCGTAGCCGGGCATGTGGGCCCAGTAGATGCCCCGCACATACTCGCGCCAGCCCAGGATCTGGCGGACAAAGCCCTCCACCGCAGGCAGGGGCGCAGTGCCTGCGTGGTAAGCGGCTTGGGCGCGTTGCACCACCTCGTGCGGGCGCAGCATTTTGGTGTTGAGCGCGAAGGACAGCAGGGAGTGAAACAGCCGCGCACTCTGCGTGCTCATGGCGTCTTCGTACGCGCCAAAGTGCGGCAGCGTGGTGGTGATGAAGTGGTCGAGCCACACCAGTGCCTCGGCCCGGTTCAGCGGTCAGCGCAGCGCATGGGCCTGCGGGTTGCCAAAGCTTTGCACGCCTGCGGCCTGGATGGTGGCCCACAGGGCGCTGTGGTCGTGCGTGGGGCGGGCGTCGGTCGGCAGCGCAGGGGTGCCAGGCCAGGGCTTGCGGTTGTCGTGGTCGTAGTTCCATTGGCCGCCTTCAGGCTCGCCAGCCTCGTCAATCAGCACGCTGTGGCGCTGGCGCATGCGGCGGTAGAAGTGCTCCATGAGCCACTGCTTGCGGCCCTTGAACACCTCGGCCATTTCGGCGCGGGTGGTGTAGAAGTGCTCGCTGCTGACAACCTGCACGGCAAAGGCTTGCTCTGCACCCCAGGTGCGAAGTTGCTCGTCCAGCCGCCATTCGTCGGGGTGCTGGTATTGCAGCGTGTGCGCGCCGTAGTGGGCCATGAGCGCGGCCAGGTTGGCGGGGATGGACTGGCGGTTGCTGGCGTCATCCATCGCCACGTAGCGCACGCGGTGCCCGGCTTCGCGCAGGTGGCGGGCCAGGTCGCGCATGGCGGCAAAGATGGCGAGGATCTTTTGCGCGTGGTGCAGCACGTAGTCGGTTTCTTGCCGCACTTCCATCAGCGCATAGACCACGCCTTCGTCGTGCGTGGCAAACCACGAATGCCCGGGGTTGAGCTGGTCACCCAGCAGCAGGCGCAACGTGGGGGTGCGCGGTTGCGGGGTGCTCATGCCGTGCCCCACATGCGGCGGTAGCTGCCGTCGGCATCGTGGTCTTGCGCCTGCTTGATGGGGTTGAAGCGGCGGCCTCCGCGCGGGTCGGTGCCACGCCCGGCGATGTAGAGCCAGTTGCCCTGGTTGCTGTACACGTCGTAGTCCACCAGTTGTGATTCAAACCACGCAGCGCCTGCACGCCAGTCGCCGTGCAGGTCGTGGATGAGATAGCTGGCAGCCACCTGGCGCAGGCGATTGCTCAGATACCCGGTAGAAGCCAGCTCGCGCATGGCGGCGTCCACCAGCGGCTCGCCCGTACGGCCCTGGCACCAGCGCTCGAACCCCTGCACGTTGTGAGGGGCCACCGGCAGTGCAGAGAGGCCCCGCGCGCGGTACAGCGCCATGCCGTATTGCAGGTGCAGCAACCGAAAGTAATCGCGCCAAAGCAGCTCAAACCAAAGCCAGTAGATGCCGTCGTTGGCACCGTGGTCGCGTTCAAAGGTTTTCAGGTCGGCATGAATTTTTCGGGGCGAGAGCGCGCCCGTGGCCAGCCAGGGTGAGAACTTGCTGGAGTAGTCCAGCCCCGTGAGGCCGTTGCGGGTGGCCTTGTAACTGTGGGCCAACTTGCGGGCCAGGTACTGCACCAGGTGGGCGAGTGCGAGGGTTTCGCTGCCATCACACGCGGGCGTGCCGTAGGGGAAAGAGGAGCGCGGGTCGCGCCCTGCGAGGTTGTCGGTTGCGGCGGCACCCTGCTCTGCCCATGCGGGCATTGCGCCCAAGGCCTCCCACACATCGGATGACACCAGCGGGGGCGGCAACAGGGATACGGGTGGTGGCAACGGTGCGGGGGGCGCGATGTCGGCACGCTCCACAGCCTGGCGAAAGGGGGTGAACACGGCAGGCAGTTCGGCCACAGGCCAGGGCATGTCGGCAGGCTGCAGCAGGCTGCTGTGCCACACGGTGTGCACCTGCAGCCCGGCAGCACGCAGGGCTGCGACCTCGGCCTGCTCGTAGGGGGCGGCAATGTCTTCGCACACCACTGTGGCGGCGCCCACGGCACGCGCCAGCGCAGGCAATGCCGTGGCGGGCGCTGCGTGGCACACCTGCAATGGGTTGCCCAGCGCGGCCATGCGCGCACCCAGGTCACGCAGCGCGGCGGCCACAAAGGCTTGACGGTGTGGGCCAACGCGGGCAAAGCCCCAGGGCGTAACCTCATCCGCCGGGGGCTGGCACACCACGGGCAGCAGGTGGGTGGCACCACCGGTCAACGCGGCTTGCAACGCGGGCTGGTCGTGCAGGCGCAGGTCGTTGCGGAACCAGAAAACGACGGTCCTCATGCAGTGCCCTCCCCTTTCGAGCCGCCGGTTGCGTGGCCCGCGCGCCTGCGCTCGCTGCGGCAGCGCTCGGAGCAGAACTTCACTTCGTCCCACACCTTCTCCCACTTCTTGCGCCAGGTGAAGGGCAGGCCGCAGTGTTGGCAGGTTTTCTGCGGCAGGTCGTGCTTCTTGCGCATGCGCATGGCGGTGGCAAACGTGAAGTGAAAGGGAAAACGGTTTCAGTCGGACAACATTTGCGCAGCCAGTGTCCGCCCGCTGAGCCAGGCGCCTTCGACCTTGCCGCCATTCAACCAATCACCACACATCCCCAGGCGCAGCGATGCGTTCCACCAACTGCCCAGCGTGAGCGCGGGTCCAGTGTCGGCATAGCGCCAGCGGTGGGCTGTAGCGGCCAAGGGTGTGGGGCCACCCAGGGCGGCAAAAGTGCCGAGCAAGGTGGCGATGACGGACTCGGCGTTGTCCTCGATATGGGCGTCGCTCCATTCGGCGGTGGCGTGGAGCAGCCAGGTTTCTGCGCCGGTGCGGCCGGGCTTGCTGCTGTCGCGCGCCACCCAGCGCAGCGGGCCGGTGTTGATGAAGGCGCCCTCCCACGGCATGGCCACGGGGGCGGCGTAGCGCAGCATCACGGCCCAGCTGCCACGCATGCGCGCGCTGGCGGCCACGGCAGCGCCAGCGGTCGCTACGGGGGCGAGCAGCGGTACGGCCTGCGGGGCGGGCACCGCCAGCATCACAGCGTCGTAACGCTGGTGGAGTGGGCCATGCTCTGCGGAGGTGATGGTCCAGCCGCCCTCGGTGCGGTCCAGCCCCTGCACGGTGGTTTGCCACCGTGTCAGCGCACGGTCACCCAGGCTCTGCACCAGCCACGCGGCGGGCGACGTCATGCGCGGTGTGCCCACAAACCGCTCCAGTGGAGTGTGCGGCGTGGTCCATATGCTGCCGTCAAAACTGGCCAGCCGGGCATTCCACACTGCAGCCACGCCAGCCCGCTGCCAGCGGGCCACCTCCGCACGAAAGGCGGGATCGCGGGCGGTGAAATACTGCGCGCCGTGGTCGCACTGCCAGGCACCGTGCTCGTCTTCAGCGCGGCGGGTGCTCATGCGGCCGGAAGGGCCACGGCTTTTGTCAAACACATGCACGATGTGGCCTGCCTGCAGCAGCGCCTGCGCACACGACAGACCTGCCAGGCCTGCGCCAATGACTGCAATGGTTTGTGGCGCAGGAAGGTTCATGATTTTGGGTCGGTGCGTTCGTGGGTCACCCAGATCAGCGCCTGGGTGTCGATGCCCAGGACGTTGGCACGGGCGATGAGCTGCTCGCGCACGGCGGGGGCCAGTTGTTTGGTGCGCGACAAGATCCAGCAGTAGCTGCGGTCGGGCCCCACCACCAGCGCCCATTGGTAGTCCGCATCCAGCGCGGCCACGTGGTAGCCGCCGTAGAACGGGCCAAAGAACGACACCTTGAGCGACGCGGTGCTTGCATCGCCGGTGAACTTCGCCTTGCCTTCCGACTGGCGCCAGTCATTCTTGCCGGTGTCAAAGCCCCGGTTGAGCACACGCACGCTGCCGTCCCCCCGGCGCTGGTAGGTGGCGCTCACATCCGTCATGCCGCGTTCAAACGGATGGTCGAGCCGGGCGACTTCGTACCAACGGCCTTCGTAGCGGGCCAGGTCGAACGGGGTGAAGGGGGCGATGCCGGGGGGTGGGCTGGCGGATGAGCAGCCAGTGAGGGCCAATACCATGGCAACCATCACCATCACCAGCAGCACGGACCGGTGGGCCCATGGGAACAATCGGGACATAAATTACCAATCAGTCACGAAACAAACCAAATGGTAACTCAATGGGATTTCCATGCGATGTCGGATGGCCTCTGGCACCTCTGGCCCACACCGCGCCCCGTAAACTTGCGCCATGACTCTTCAAATCACTGTGTATTCCAAGTCCGCCTGCCCGCAATGCGAGTCGGCCAAGATGCTCCTCAAGTCGCGCTCGCTGCCGTATGAGGAAATCAAGATCGATGACGAGGCCGAGCGCCTGGCCTTTTATGCCAAGTGCGGGCCCTCAGTGCGGCAGATGCCGCAGATCTTCATCAATGACCAGCGCGTAGGGGGCCTGGCCGGGTTGCAGGCAGCGTTGGCGCAAATCGCTCCGCAGACCCCGACTTAACGGCCAGAACTACCGGTACTTCGCGGCGGTGATGAACTCGCTGAAAGTCTCACACCACACGATCACGGTGTTGAACCTGGCCGGGTCTACGCCCTGCGGCACCGGGACGATGAAGTTGTTGAACGTTTTCACATCCCCCACGCGCAACATCTGCGGCTTGAGGCGCTTGAAGTCGGCCTCGGTTTCCACGAATTCAGGCGACAGGTAGAGCTTGTAGTCCGGCCCCGGGGCCAGCTTGCCCAGCAGACTGATGGCTTGCGGGCCGACAGACACAGCGCCCTCGCCCCAGTGCAAGGCATCGCTGTCCTTGAGGTCACGGCGGAAGGTGGCAGTCCATCGGGCGGCGGGCAGGCGGGATTGGATTTCCTGCTGCGTGGGAGCATCCGGCGCGATCAGGATCGGCAGCGCATACACGCCCAGCACAAACCCAAGACCCAAGGTGAGCAGGTGCGAGGCGGTGAGCAGAAGGGGCTTCAGGGGTTTCATGACAGCGGACTCAAAGGCGTTGCGCCAATGTACCCCCAGCCCGGCTACCCTCAACTCCCGGGGATACCCCCACAATGCCCCGCCCCCGCCCCGCCCCGCGTCAACCCGCGTTGGCCAGAAACCCGTCTACCAGCGCGTAGTGCTCCTGCACATTGAGCGCGGGGGCATGGCCGCAGCCGGGCACCTCCACCACCTGCGCCCGGCCCCGCGCACCGGGGCCACGGGTCAACATCTCGGCAGTGGTTTCGCGCAGCACCAGGTCCGAGTCGGCACCGCGCAGGCAGAGCACAGGGATGTCGAGCGCATCGTAGTGGTCCCAGATCAGGTAGTCGTTGGCGTGGTGCGTGAACTGCTGCACCATGGCCGGGTCGTAGTGCGGCGTCACCCGGCCATCGGGCAGGCGGCGGGTGGATGTCTCGGTCAGGCGGCGCCACTGCGCATCGCTGAGCCAGCCGTAGGGCTGGTACACCTGCCGGAAGAACGCCTCCAGCTCTTGCACCGTGTCAAACGATGGCGGGTGGCCCGCGTAGGCCTTGATGCGCTCGAGCGCGGCATCCGCCAGGCGGGGCGCGTTGTCGTTGAGCAGCAGGCTGTTGATGCGGCCCTTGAGCTGTGGCTCGAACAGGCCCGAGGCGCACACGGTGCCGATGGCGCCGCCCATGGATGTGCCCACCCAGTGCGCCTGCTCGATACCCAGCTGGTCAAACAGGCCGGCCGCAATGCGCGCGTAGAACGACAGCTGGTATTCGTCCTGCGGCGCACGCGCCCACTGGCTCAGGCCCCGGCCAATGGTGTCGGGGCAGATCACGCGGTAGCGAGGCGCCAGGTGGGCGGCCAGCTCATCCATGTCGCGCCCGGTGCGCGCCAGGCCGTGCCAGGCCACCACCACGGGGGCATCGCGCGCCCCCCACTCCATGTAGTGGATTTCATAGCCGGCGCAGGTGGCGTAGCGCGATAACGGAGTCATGGTGGACAACCTTGTGAGTCAGTAGAGGGATGCCGGTTGCTGATCAAACAACCTGCGGACTGGGAGCGAAGCATTCATTTCATGAGGCGGCCGTTGCTGCCGATGACCGTCACTTCAACGTAGCGTGAGCCGATGCGATTGGTGGGCGAATAGCCGAGCGTGATGCCGCCCAGGTCATAGCTTTGCATCGACTCCAGCGCCTTGACGATCTTGGTGCGCGTGGGCAAGGGCCCGGCACGGCGCAGGGCCTCGACCAGCACCTTGGCGCCCAGGAACTGCTCGAAGCTGGTGTAATTGACCTCTGCCTCGGGCGCGTATTTCTTGAGCAGCGACTGGTATTCACGCACCACGGGCAGCTGCGGCCGGTAGGGGTAAGGCACCACCTGGCTGATACCGAGGCCGTGTGCATTCTTGAGGCCCGCGAGCTTGACCAACTCGGTCGGGTCCACCACCGAGATGTTGTAGAGCTGCGCGCCCCCACCCTGCTCGCGGTAGCGCTGGATGAATGCGGCGGCGGGCTTGTTCACGGCGATCATGATGACGGCGTGCACATCGGCCGCCTTGATGGCCTTGACGGCATCATCCACCTTGTCGGTGTTGCGCTCGTACCCCGCAGCCACCACCAGTTTGAGATTGCGCTTGGCCAGCGCTGCCTCCACCCCCGCCAGGCCCGCCTTGCCAAAACCGTCGTCTTGGTACATCACGGCCACGCGGTTCATGCCCAGGGTGGTGAGCTGCTGCACCATGTGCTCGGTTTCGTCCACATAACCTGCGCGCACATGAAAGATCCAGGGGTTGAACGGGTTGCGCAGCGATTCGCCCCCGGTGTAGGGCGCCACCAGCGCGGCGCCGCCCTGCTCCAACACGCCGTCGGCCAGCAGCTGGGTGATGTTGGCCGTGCCCGCAAAGCCATACAGCGCCACCACCTCGGGTTTGGCCAGCATTTCACGGGTCAGCTTCACGGTGTCGGCCACCTTGTAGGCGTCGTCCACCACCGCCTGGCGGATGGAGGCGCCGTGCACGCCGCCCTGGGCGTTGACCCAGTCGAAGTAGATCTTGCCGCCCAGCACCATCTGCGCGCCGGTGCTGGCCAGCACACCCGATAGCGGGGCCACTTGCCCCACCACAATCTCTGCCGCGCGTGCCGGCGCACCGCCACTGGCTCCGAGCACCAGCAACAGCCCAACGGGCACTGCCAGCGCCGCCGCCATACGGCGAGCCCAGGTCTTCATCACAGCATTCATACGTCCATCCTTGGTGTCAGAAACGCACGGCCCCGGCGCCGCGCGCGCTTGCAACGGGCGCGCAGCACGCGCGTGATCCCTACTCTTGCAGCCCTGCGGCCTGCGTCAGTCGGGGATGGAGATGGCGCCCGCCGTGATGGCAATCGCATTGGCTGCGGCAGGCACGGTGGCCAGCGGCGGCACGTTGGCCGCAGTGATGGCTGGCGCACTGCCGGGCGTGCCGCCACGGGGCACGGTGCGCACCACCTGGCTGGCGGGCAGGGCCTTGCCGTTGGCCAGGTGCTCGTACACGGCATCCAGCGCATGGTTCAGGTACACGTGCAGCGGCACATACCGCGTGTCGTAGCCCGGCAGCACGGCGGGCAGACCGATGAAACCGTCAAAGTGCTGGGCGTTGGCCACTTCCACATAGCTGAGCCTGCTGGCAGCCCCCTCGACCTTCCTGTTCAGCGCGGCATAGGGGCGCGAAGTGTGGCTCACGGGCAGCAGCGCATCGGCACGGCCGTGCACGATGACAGTGGGCTTGCCCCGCAGGTTGCCGTTGCGGCGCGTTTCGTCCACGCCGGCCTGCAGCTTCTTGGCGGCCGCATCGGTGCCGGTCACCAGGTTGCGCAGGCACAGCGCGCCCGCCGTATTCCAGTCGGCCACGCCCGTGTCCGAGAACGACAGGAAGTCACGCGCCGGGCCCAGCTTGCCCAGGTTGTTCACGAGGTTGATGCCACCGGAAGGCGGCACACCGTTGCCGGTGGCAAACATGCCCGGCAACGCTGCGGCCGCCAGGGGCGCCACCGCGCCCGTGGTCGCCGTGGCCGCGTAGCTGAAGCCGCACAGGTGGTCCTTCACGCTGCTGCGCGACAGGCTGTTGGCAAAAGTCACCGCCACGGCCGGGGCCACTTCGAACGCAGCCAGCGAGGCATGCAGGTCGTTCGACTCGGGCTCCCAGCCATAGGCGCGCAGCTTTTGCAGCGCCTCTTCGGCCTGCGCTGCGGTGGTGGATGCCGAGAGCAGCCCCGCCGTCTTGAGCGCCGCGCAGCGGTTGGGGGCGATGGGCAGCGCGGCGCTGGCAAACCCTGCCGCGAACGCTGCGGCAAAGGGACTGGTGCTGACTGACGGCGCGAGCGATGCACAGGCCTGGTACAGGTTGGCGTAGGTGGTGAAGTCCACCAGCGTCTTGCCCGTGACGGCCACCTCGGTGCTGCCACGGCGCACGGTGACGCCGGGGTTGGCGGGCAGTTCCAGCGCGGGCTCGGACACGGCCACGCCGCTGATCAGGCCCTGCGTGTCTTGCTCTGCGGCAGCAATGGCGGCGCCCCCGCCGTTCGAGATGCTGGACGCAATGACGATGGTGTTACCGGGCGTGAGTGTCTTCAGGCGCTGGCCCGCTGCGTTGGTGTTGCCGTAGCGCTGATTGAGCACGTAGTAGCCGAACTCCACGGCCTGCAGCGTGGTGGTGCCCCAGTCCTTCTCGGAGTTCTGGCCCGAGTGGGCGTGCTTGAAGGCAAAGCGGTTGGGCGTGGCGGTGTTGAAGGCCGCCAGTTCCGTGGACGTGAGGCCTGCGTTGAACGCCGCACTCTTGCCCGCAGTAGCGGCCGTGGCGCGGGTGCCGTCGATGAGTGGCACGGTGTCGTTTTGCAGGTCGTGTGGCGCGCCGCCTGTGCCCTTGTCCGAGTAAGCCACGGCGCAGCCCCGCTTGAGGCCCCACTCGCCCGTAGAGATACCGCCGTACACCCCGCGCGAACCCGAGGTCGTGGCCGTGATCATGCAGGGCTTGGCCGGGTTGAAGCTGGTGGGCACCTGCACCATGAGCGTAACGTTCTTGCGGCCCGTGCCGTCGTCGGCAAACGCGATGTATTCCGTGCCCGCCACCTTGCCCTCACCCGCCGTGGCCTTGCCCTGCGCATCCACATTGGGGCCGTACAGCAGGCCATATCCGCCCGCGGCCGTCATGTCGAGCATGGCCCGGTAGTTGGTGTGGATGGCCAGGCGGCGCAGCTCGGCGGCGGTGGGCTTGAGCGGGTCGGCAGAGGCGGGCGGCACTGCAGCGGCCAGGCCCGTGGCGCCCAGGCCCGCGGTGAGCAGGTCATTGGTGCTGCCGTCGTAGGTAGCCTCGCTGACCGTGCCCAGGTAGGCGGGTTTGGTGTTGAGCGCGGCGCTGTCGCCGTCGCTGCTGCCCCCACAGGCGACCAAAACAGCGGCGGCCACGGCAGCGGGAACGAACGGACGCACCCGCGCCTTCATCATGCTCATCTTCATGTGCTTGTCTCCTGGTATTTTTTGTTTGCTTTTCGCGCAGCTCCATCCCACCAACGACCGCCCAGGCGGCGTTGGCTTTCTCACGCCGCCTTGCGCGCAGCTGCCGCGCGCAGGCGCCCCACCACACCGGTGGGGAAGTAATAGACCGACAGGACAAACAGCACGCCCAGCCACAGCAGCCAACGGTCGGGCGAAAGCAAGGCAGACACCCAGGGCAGCCCCGATGTGGCCTCGTGGCCCAGGCGCAGCAGATCTTGCAGATAGCTCTGCGCCACCAGGAAGAGCACGGCCCCGATGGCCGAGCCATAGATGGTGCCCATGCCGCCGATCACCACGATCAGCAGGCAGTCCATCATGATTTCGAAGCTGAGCGAGGTGTCGGGCCCGTTGTAGCGCAGCCAGAGCGCGAGCATCGCGCCTGCCATGGTGGCAAACAGCGCCGACAACACGCTGGAGGTGGTGCGGTACACCACCACGCGGTAGCCAATGGCCTCGGCGCGGAACTCGTTCTCGCGGATGGCCTGCAACACGCGGCCGAACGGTGAATTGACGATGCGCAGCAGCGCCAGCACCAGCGCCACGGCAGTGACGAACAGCAGGTAGTAGCAGATCAGGCGGCCATCGATAGCGACGCCCAGGAACGGATCATCGAAGGGCTCGAAACTGGGCGACAGGATCTCGGGCACCTTGAAGGTCAGGCCGTCTTCGCCGCCAGTGATGTCCGACAGCTGCGAGGCCAGCGTCTGGAACGCGGCGGCCACCGCCAGCGTGATCATGGCGAAGAAGATGGCGCGCACGCGCAGCGAGAACAAGCCCACCGCCAGCGACAGCAGCAGCGACAGCAGCAGCGCGCCGCCAATGCCCACGCCCAGCGCCGTCCAGGTCGGCCCCATGCGCGTGGTGGCCACCGCGATGCCATAGGCCCCGATGCCAAAGAACATGGTGTGCGCAAAGCTCACGATGCCGGTGTAGCCCAGCAGCAGATCGAAGCTGGCCACCAGCACCACAAAGATCAGCACCTTGGCGGCCACGGACAGCGCCTTGACGCCCGGGAACAGGAACGGCGCGAACGCCAGCCCCAGGAAGATGGCCACAAGGATCACCGCCAGCACCTTGCTGCGCGGGTAGTCGCCGGAGAGAAGTCGGTTCAGCATGTCAGTCGGCTCCTCTTCAGCGGTTGGCCACGGGATAGACACCCTGCGGGCGCCACAGCAGGATGGCCACCATCAGCGCGATGTTGGAAAACAGCGCCACCTTGGGCACCAGGAAGCCGGTGTAGTTGGCCATGAGCCCCACCAGCAGCGCGCCGATGAGCGCACCGCCCGTGGACCCGAGGCCGCCGATGATGATCACGATGAAGATCAGCACATTGACCTGTGCGCCCATCTGCGGGATCACGTTCTGCTGGTAAAGCCCCCACATCACGCCGCCCAGGCCCGCCAGGGCCGAGCCCACCACGAACACGCCCACGAACAGGCGGCGGATGCGGTAGCCCAGGCTCTCCACCATCTCGCGGTCTTGCACGCCAGCGCGGATCAAGAGGCCGACCTTGGTGCGCGACAGCGTCCAGGCCAGTACGCCGAAGACCACCAGACCCACCGCCACGGCGATCAGGCGGTATTTTTCGATGGCGGCATCTCCCACCAGCAGCGAACCGCGCATGGCTTCGGGCAGCGGCAGCGGGATCTGCGCGGGGCCCCAGATGACCTTGATCAGCTCTTCGCCGATGATCATGCCGCCCATGGTGATGAGGATCTGCTTCAGGTGCTGGCCGTACACGGGCCGCACGATGAAGCGCTCGAACGCCAGGCCCACCGCCCCGGCGACGGCCATGGCCACGAGCATGGCGGGCAGCACGGCCATCAGGTTGCGCCACAGGTCAGCGCTTTGGGTGTAGTCGCCCATGGCGCCCAGCACGCTGGTGGCCACGAAGGCGCCCAAGGCGATGAACACGCCGTGGCCGAAGTTGAGCACGTCCATCAGGCCGAACACCAGCGTGAGGCCCGAGGCGATGATGAAGATGATCATGCCCATCGCCAGGCCCGCCACGGTGAGCGTGAGCCAGGTGCTGGGTGAGCCGATGAAGGGCAGCACCAGCAGCGCGAGCGCGGGCACCAGGGCCAGGGGCTTCCAGTCGAAGTCGCGGGTGATGCTCATGCCCGGTCTCCTTGCGCGGCAAGCAGCGCGCGCTCAGATGCTATATTTTTGATAGCAATCAGCGCTTTACCATCAAGCGCCAGCGGCCAAAAAAGCTTGAAATTTGGTGTGAAATTCATAGTGCCAACCCCAGCAGCGACCGCTGCAGTGCCTCGTCTTGCGCCAGCGCGGCCATGCTGCCCGCATGCACCACCTTGCCGTTGTCCATCACGGCCACGGTGTCGCCGAGCCGCTTGGCGAAATTGATGTTCTGCTCGACGAGCAGGATGGTCACGCCGCTCTTCTTGAGCTGGTCGAAGGCGTCGATCATGTTGTTGATGATGGCGGGGGCCAGGCCCTTGCTGGGCTCGTCCACGATGAGCAGGTCGCGCGGCTCGACGATGGCGCGGCTCACGGCCACCATCTGCTTTTGACCGCCGCTGAGCTTGCCGGCCGGGTGGTTCCAGAATTTCTCCACGGCCGGGAAGAGCTTGAAGATCCATTCGAGCCGGGCCGAGTCCATCTGCGCGGCGTTCTTGGCGCCGCGCGCGGCCAGCAGCATGTTTTCCTTCACGGTCAGGTCCGCGAAGATGCCCATGTTCTCGGGCACGTAGGCGATGTTCATGCCCGCGATCTGCGGTGTGTTCAGCGCCGTGATGTCCTTGCCCGCAAAGTGGACCGAGCCCTGCGACGCATGCCACAGGCCCATGATGGTGCGCAGCGTGGTGGTCTTGCCCGCGCCGTTGCGGCCCAGCAGCATGGTGAGCTGGCCCTTGGGCACCGCCAAATCCACACCGTGCAGGATGTGGTACGCGCCGATGTGGGTGTGCACGCCCTTGAGTTCGAGCAGGTTGCCCGTGTTGTTCGTGGTGGTGGTCATGCAGCCGCCTCCTTCGTCACGCCAAGATAGGCTTCCTGCACCACGGGCGATGCAATCACTTCTGCCGGCGGGCCGTCGGCCACCAGCGTGCCGTTGGTCAGCACGATGATGCGGTCGGCCAGTTCGCGCACCACGTCCATCTTGTGCTCCACCAGCAGGATGATCTTGGTCTTGTCCTTCTTGAGTTCGCGGATCAGGTTCAGGATCACGGGCGCCTCGTCGTGGCTCATGCCGGCCGTGGGCTCGTCGAACATGTAGACCTGCGGCTCCAGCGCCATCAGCAGCGCCACTTCGAGCTTGCGCTGGTCGCCATGCGGCAGGCTGGCCACGGGCGTGTCCTGGCGGTCGAGCATGGCCACGGCCTGCAGGATGGCGCGGGCGCGGTCGGTCAGGTCGCGGTGGTCGCTCCAGATGCTCCACAGGTTCAGCCCCCGGCGGTGCTTGCCCTCCTGCGTGGCCTGCACGGCCAGGCGCACGTTCTCCAGCACGCTGAGGTTGGGAAACAGGTTGGTGAGCTGGAAGGCACGGCCCAGGCCCGCATGCGTGCGCGCCGAGACCGACTGGCCCGTGAGGTCCTGCCCGCCCAGGGTGACACTGCCCGCGCTGGCGCGCAGCTGCCCGGAGATGAGGTTGAAGTACGTGGTCTTGCCCGCGCCATTGGGGCCCACGATGGCGGTCAGCGTGCCGGGCTCGAAAGAGCAGGTCACGGCGTTGACCGCCACGTGGCCGCCGAAGCGGATGGTCAAGTCCTTGGTGGCCAAGGTGCTCATGGGTGGTGTTTCACTTTCACGGTCGTCTTCATTCGTTGGTGTCGGGCGCCCTGTCCTGAAATGGACAGAGCGCGCGGCGTTCAGCGCATTGTCAAGGGCACGTGCCGATGACGTAGTAGTTCGGGCTCGTCTGTTTCAGCGTGTTGTTCACGAAGATGTTCCACAGCCCCATGCTCTGGTTGGAGCCCAGCGCAAAGGTGTAGCCGCCATACACATAGGCACGGCCGGCCATGGTGTGGGCGTAGTTGCTGGCGGTGGTGCAGGTGCCTCCGCCGCCCTGGGCTGCCAACGTGGTGCCCGATGCAGCGGCGGATGCAGCGCCCTCTGCTCCGCTGGCATCGGCGGCA
The DNA here is from genome assembly GCF_001429215.1 of Acidovorax sp. Root267. Lineage (NCBI taxonomy): Bacteria > Pseudomonadati > Pseudomonadota > Betaproteobacteria > Burkholderiales > Comamonadaceae > Acidovorax > Acidovorax sp. Root267. The sequence goes on along the minus strand of NZ_LMJC01000031.1, from coordinate 140,365 downwards.
CGCACGGTCCAGCTGTAGGTGGTGGAAGCGGCCAGGCCGGTGTCGCTGTAGTTAGTTGCGGTCACGGGCAGCGCGTTGACCTTGTTGGCATTGCGGTACACGTTGTAGCTGGCAGCGCCCGAGACGGCATTCCAGGCAATCGCCATGCTGCTGGCCGTGGCGCCCGAGGTGCTCACGCCCGTGGGGGCAGGCAGGTCCACCGGTGGGTTGGTGGTGCCGCCGCTGGAAACCCGGTCCACCATGGCCTTGATGGCGACCATCTGCGGACCGGACTTCTTGGCGTAGTTGGCATTGTCGTAGCCCCACCAGTCAAAGCAGCTGTTGGTGGCCGCGGTGCTGGTCTGCGGGTACAGCATCACGATGTTGTTGGTGTCGGCCCAGCGGTTGTAGCCGGTGTTGCGCACGTACTGCTGCTGCACATCGCTGATGTTCTGCTTGCAGCCATGCAGCACCACGTGCAGCTTGCAGGTGGCACTGCCGCCCGCCTGGCAGGCCTGCGGCACATAGGCCCAGCCCGTGGTGGCCATGCCGTGGTTGGAGATGAATTCGCTCTGGTTGAACTCGATGAAGTTGCCGGTGGGCAGCGCCGCGTTGTTGCGTGCATTGAGCGGGCCGTACAGGTGCTGCAGCATGGCACCCGCCAGGTCGAAGTTGCAGTTGCTGATGTAGGGCGCTGCCTTGGTGGTGCAACCGTTGCCGTAGTCGTCGGTGACCATGGCGTGCTCGGCAGCGATGTCCTTCTTGTAGACCACGTTGGCGGCCGGTACAAAGCTGTTGTAGTAGGTGCGCAGGGCATCCATCACGCCGGTCTTGACCGCACTGTCGAGCGTGCCCGAGAACAGGTAGACCTTCGAGTTCTGCAGGTTGGCCACGGGGTCGATGGCGCCCTGGCTGGCCCAGGTGTTGGTGGTGCTGACCAGCGTGCTGGTGGGAATGCCCGCCGGGCTGGCCATGCAGCGCCCCGTGGCATTGACGACCGAGCCCTCGGCGCAATAGAACGGCCCGCCCGCAACCACGCCCACCCCTTTGGCAAACGTGGCCGAATACGCCACGTGCAGCTGCACGGCCATGAAGCCGCCTGCGGACAGGCCCGACACGGTGGTCTGGGTCTTGTCGATCTTGAGCGCGGGAAGGTTGACGGCGGCATATGCACCGCCCGTAGCGCACAGCGCGATGGCAGCTCCTGCTGCGGCCGCCCGGATGAAATTGAAAGCCATGTTGTCTTGTCTCCAAATAATTTTGAGAAAAACCGACCCAGCCCCCGTGTAATCCGGGAGTTCATGCATCAATTCACTGGAAAAAAAGGGGCGGCCGCCCCCGCGGGATGACCCCCCAGGGGCAGCGCCCCGGGGCCACGCAAATCCGCTTATCGCTTGTTGCGAATCGGCACTTGCATCTCTTCAGGCTTGATCTCGCGCACCAGCTCGGGCACGCCCCAGGCGAAGGCCGGGTCCACCTTGATCTTGAAGTGGTACATGCTCTGCATGGCCTGGTGGTCTTCCTTGCGGAAGGTCATCTTGCCCTTGGGGGTATCAAAACTCATGCCTTCCATGGTCTTGATGAGCTTGTTGGTATTGGTGTCGCCACCGGTGGCCTTGAGGGCAGTGACCAGCGCCATGGCGGAGCTGAAACCACCGGCGGTGAAGAAGTCCGGCGGGGTCTTGAACTCCTTGTAGTGCGCGGCCACCAGGGCTTCGTTCACGGGGTTCTTGGGGATGCCGAAGTAGTAGTACGTGGCGCCTTCCATGCCAGGGAAGTTCTTGTACGCAGCCATTGCGGGCAGGATGTTGCCGCCCGTGGCGATCTCGATGCCGTAGCGCTTGAGGTCCAGGTCAGCGATCTTGAAGGGGTTGCCGGCGCCGGCCCAGATGATGAAGATCACCTTGCGGCCGGGCACGTCCTTGAGCTTGTCGATCAGGCGCTGGGCACCGGCGGTGAAGTCGGTGGTGGTGGTGGGCAGGTATTCCTCGTGCACCAGCTTGGCGTTCTTCAGCGCGTCCTTGAAGGCCTTCACGCCGTCGCGACCGAAGGCATAGTCCTGCGCCAGCGTGGCCACCGTCACACCGGCCTTGTCGATGGCCACGGCGTTGGAGATGGCGTCCTGGCTGCTGTTGCGGCCGGTGCGGAAGATGTACTTGTTCCACTTGTCGCCGGTGATGGCGTCGGCCACGGCGGGCTCGACCAGCAGGATCTTCTTGTATTCCTCAGCCACGGGCAGCAGGGCCAGCGCCACGCCGCTGGAGGTGGGGCCCACGGCGATGTCGGCCTTGTCATCGGAGTAGGCCGATGCCAGCAGGCTCTTGCCCAGGTCTGGCTTGCCCTGGTCGTCCTTCTCGATCACCACGAGCTTCTTGCCATTGACGGTCATGCTGCCGCCGGTGGCGTAGTTCAGGCCCATCAGCAGGCCGGTCTGGGTCTGCTTGCCGTAGGCCTCCAGCGGGCCGGTCTTGCTGTAAACGTGGGCGATGCGGATTTCGCCGGTCTGGGCGAATGCGGGGGCGGAAAGCGTGGCGGCGGTAACGGCTGCAGTGGCGAGGGCGACCAGGGTGCGACGGTGCATGGCGATGTCTCCTTGTTGTGATGCCTGAACATTGCACAGTTCATGCCAACACGCAAGCTGTTGATTTTTATGAAACTTCTGCTGACACCTGTGCGACACAGTCTGATTTATAGACAAATAAATTGTCTATAAATCAGACATATGCCCAATATTTATTCAGGGTTTTCCAGACGTCCATAAAGCGTGGCCCGCGAGATGCCCAGCTGACGTGCCGTGGCGAGCTTGTTGCCGCCATGGGCTTTGAGGGTCGCGGCGATGGCACGCCGCTCCAGCTCGGCCACCTGTTCGGACAGCGGCCGCAGGTAGCGGCTTTCATCCTCGGCATCGCCCATCGGGGCGGCGTCCTGCACAGGAGCGGGTGCGGCAGGCTCCACGCCGGCTTCACGCAGCACGCGCTCCAGCTGCGCCGCGTCGATGGACGGGGAGTCACTGCGCATCACGGCCTGCTCCAGCACATTGCGCAGCTCGCGGATGTTGCCGCGCCAGGGCTGGCCCGCCAGCAACGCCATGGCGTCGGGCAGCAGCTCGGGCGGGGCCGTGCCGTTGCGCAGGGCCAGGTCTTCACCCAGCGCCTCGACCAGCGCCGGGATGTCGGTGCGGCGCGCCCGCAGCGGTGGCACACGCACAGGCAGCACGTGCAGGCGGTAGAACAAATCCTCGCGGAACTTGCCTTCGCGCACCAGCGTCGCCAAGTCGCGCGAGGTGGCCGCCAGGATGCGCACGTTGAAGGGCACCAGCTTGTTGGAGCCCAGCGGCTCGATCTCCCCCTCCTGCAAGGCCCGCAATAGCTTGGCTTGCAAGCTTTGCGGCATGTCACCGATTTCGTCGAGGAAGAGCGTGCCACCGTCGGCCAGCTTGAACTTGCCGTCGCGGCCCTTGCGGTCGGCGCCGGTGTAGGCGCCGGGGGCTACGCCGAAGAACTCGGCTTCGAGCAGCGTGTCGGGCACGGCGGCAATGTTGACACTCACAAACGGGCCGCTCGCGCGGCTGGATGCCGCGTGGATGGCGTGGGCCAGCAGCTCCTTGCCTGTGCCGGTCTCGCCGAGCAGCAGTACTGGGCTGCTGGACTGCGCCGCGCGCCGCGCCTGGCGCTTGACCTCGGCCGCTGCGGGGCTCGATCCGATAAAGCTGGCAAAGGTGTATTTGGCGCGCCGCTCGCCGTCGCCCGCCACGGCCAGCGAGCGGCTGCGCTGGCTGGCCAGCTCGCGCCGCGCGTCGTCCAGGTCGCGCTGCAGCAGCGCGAACTTGCTGATCAGCGGCTGCAGTGTGGTCTCGGGGTGGTCAAACAGCACGATGCCAATGGCGCCTATCACGCGGTCGGCATCGTCGCGCAGCGGGATGCGGCTGACCACAAAGGTGCCGGCCTTGTTGGTGAGCAGGTCGATCAGCACGGGCTGGCCGGTTTCGAGCACACGGCGCATCTGGGTGTTGGGGATGACCTCCTCCACCGTGCGCCCGACAAACTGATCGACCGACGAGAAACCCAGGTCGGGCAGAAAGCGCTGATAGCCCTCGTTCACCCACACGATGCGGCCGCTTCGGTCCACCAGGAACATGCCCTGGCTGACGCTGGAGAACAGCTGGAACATGGAGCGCGCCGCCAGTTCAAGAATGCCCTGGGCATCCAGCGGCAGTGCGGGGGCGTCATCGGTGAGCAAGGGCATCTGCGGATGGTAGCGCGGCGGGGTCTGGCCAAGTGCAGTCACACCGCAGACAACATGCAGCTCGATTGCTACTATTTTTATAGCTACTAGCGCAAATCCATAAAGCGCTAGCGGCTTTTTTTATCCAAAATCATGACGCCATCGACCACCGGCGCACTGCCCACGGGACACTGCGCGCGCGTCATGCGCAGAATCACCATGGGCTGGATGGCGGCCAGCGCCTCGGCCTCGCGCACGGCCAGGGGTTGGTCCACCAGGATGCAGGGCTTGCCTGTGCGGCGGCAGTGGTCTTGCACGCGCCAGTACTCGTCGTGGCTGATGCAGCCGGTCTGGCAGATGACCAAATCGGCAGCGGCCAGGTTGGCATCGAGCGAGCCGTCCCGCAGCCCAGTGGAGGCGGTGCGGTCCACCGCCCAGCGCTGAGGCGGGTGGTTGGCAACACCACCGGCCCTCGCGGGGTGGCCCCGGGGGGGCTCCGCAGCCTGGGCCGGCGCCACCTTCGCCTGGGCTGCCAGCCGCCAGCGCAGGCATTCGCGCGACAGGCTCGCAATGCGGTCGACGAGCACGCTGATGTGGCGGGCCATCGCCCGGCGGCGTGGCAGGCTGGGGTGCGCGACCTTGATCTGCGCCAGTTCGTCCTGCGCCAGGGCAAGGCGCGTGTCCCGCACGATCACCTCGGCACGCAGTCGCACCACCTGGGTTTGAAGGGCCACAATCTGCGCCGCCTGGGCAGACACCGTGGCGCTGCAGCGCTTTTGCGCATCGCCCAATTGGCGGCACAGCGCCAGAAACTCCTGCGGAAGTGATTGCATGCGCCACCTTTGCAAATAAGAATTATTCGCATTTTATGGTACGATTCGCGGCTTGTGAGCACGCAAGTCACCTTGGTGGGGAGGACACCGGAGGCATGAAGCCTCCGGTGTCTGGCTTGCGCAAACGCTAAGAACCTGTTCTAAGAAATCGCCCCTCCCGACGGCTACCCAAAAAACAAAAAACCGCGCCATTTCAGCGCGGTTTTTTTGTGGGTGAAGGACGCGCACTGCGCGCGCAGGTCAGGTCTGTGCCAACGCCAGCTTGCGCGCCGCCCAACGCCGCAGCAGGCGCGGCAGGATGAGCACGGCCAGCACGATGATGATCAGTGTCAGCGAGCCTGGACGTTCCAGGAAAATGGTCCACTTGCCTTCACCAATCGACACGGCATTGCGCATCTGCGCCTCGGCCAAGGGGCCCAGGATCATGCCCACCACCACTGGTGCGGCCGGGAAGTCAAAGCGGCGCATCACCACACCCAAGAGGCCAATCGCATACAGCAGCACCAGGTCGAACGCGCTCTGGCGCATGCCATACACGCCCAGCGTGGAGAACACCAGAATGCCCGCGTACAGGTACGACTTGGGAATGTTCAGCAGCTTCACCCACAGGCCCACCAGGGGCAGGTTCAGGATGAGCAGCATCACGTTGCCGATGTACATCGACGCAATCAGCGCCCACACCAGCGCACCGTTGGTGTCAAACAGCTGCGGCCCGGGCTGGATGCCGTAGTTCTGGAACGCGCCCAGCAGGATGGCCGTGGTGTTCGACGTGGGGATGCCCAGCGTGAGCAGCGGGATCAGCGTGGCCGTGATGGCCGCGTTGTTGGCGGCCTCGGGGCCAGCCACGCCTTCGATGGCGCCGGTGGTGCCGAACTCTTCCTTGTTCTTGCTGAGCTTCTTTTCAGCCGCGTAGCTCAGGAAGGTGGGGATCTCGCTGCCGCCTGCAGGGATGGTGCCGAACGGAAAGCCGATGAACGTGGCACGCAGCCAGGCCGGCCACGAGCGCTTCCACTCTTCCTTGGTCATGTGTGTGCTCGTCAGGCGGTTCTGCGTCTCGTCGGACTTGCCTTCGTACATGACGTTGTACAAGGCTTCACCCACCGCAAACAGGCCCACGGCGATCAACACCACCTCGATGCCATCCATCAGCTCGGGCACGCCGCCGGTGTAGCGCGCCTGGCCCGAGATCTGGTCGATACCGATAAGGCCCATTGCCAGCCCCACGAACAGGGCGACCATGCCACGCAGCGTGCTCTTGCCCAGCACCGCGCTCACGGTGGTGAAGGCCAGCACCATGAGCATGAAGTACTCGGGCGGGCCCAGGCGCACGGCGTATTCAGCCACCAATGGGGCAAAAAACGTGACCAGCACCGTGGCAATGGTGCCCGCAACAAACGAGCCAATCGCGGCCGTGGCCAGCGCTGCGCCGGCGCGGCCGTTCTTGGCCATCTTGTTGCCCTCCATGGCAGTCACCATGGACCCGGCCTCACCGGGTGTGTTGAGCAGGATGGAGGTGGTGGAGCCGCCGTACATGGCTCCGTAGTAGATGCCGGCAAAGAAGATCATGGAGGCCGTGGCCTCGACCTTGACGGTGATGGGCAGCAGCATGGCCACGGCCACTGCGGGCCCGATGCCGGGCAGCACGCCGACCGCAGTGCCGATCATGCAGCCCACGAAGGCCCACATCAGGTTGATGGGGGTCGCAGCGGTCGCAAAACCCTGCATCAAGAGATTCAACGTTTCCATAGCGTGCAGGCTTTACAGCCACCCCGTGTTGGTCAGGCCGGGCAGGTTGATGGCCAGCAATTGCGTAAACATCCAGTACACCGGGGCGGCCACGGCCACACCGATGAAAGAATCCTTGATCCAGGCCTGCAGGCGCAGGTCCAGCTCGCCTTCGGAACTCCGGAAGCCCCGCACCGACAGCACAAAGCACAGCGCGCAGCTCAGGATAAAGCCCAGCGTCGTGATGAGCAGGGCATTGAGCAGCAGCCCGGCCGACACCCAGATGAAGCCCTTCCAGTGGGCGCGCTCGTCGCCCGATCCTTCTTCCAGCTCGCGGAACCCCCCGGTCAGGGCATGCACCACGCAGAGCACACCGCAGATCAGCAAGGCAATGCTGACCATCCAGGGGAAGAAATTGGGGCCTACACCGCCATAGCCAGCTTCAGAGCTGACCGAGCTGGCGCCCCAAGCCAGGCACAGCGCAAGCACCACCAGCCCCGCCCCTATCAGGGTCTGCAAGGGCTTGGAGCGCGACGAATGTTGTTGTGTCATGTTTTTTTCCTTCGCACCAACCACTGCTGCGGCAGCGCCACCACCCCCCCACAGGGTTGAAGGCGACTGGCGCGCCTTGCTTCAGATCATTCCGGACTTGGCCATCGTGGCGCGCATGCTGGCGAACTCGGCATCCACGAAGTTGGCAAACTCGTCACCCGCCATCCAGGCGGGTGTCCAGCCGTTCTTCTCCATGGCATCTTGCCAGGCCTTGTGCTTGAAGGTCTTCGCCAGCGCGTCGATCAGCGCCTTGCGCTGCTCGGCCGTGATGCCGGGTGCGCCATACACACCGCGCCAGTTGCCGATTTCGACGTTGATGCCCTGCTCCTTGAGCGTGGCCACGTTCACGCCCTTCAGGCGCGAACCCGAGGTGACGCCCACGGCGCGCATCTTGCCCGCAGAGATGTACTCGGCAAACTCGCTGTAGCCGCTGCCGCCCACGGTGACGTTGCCACCCAGGATGGCGGCGGTGGCCTCACCACCCCCACGGAAAGCCACGTAGTTGATCTTGGAAGGGTCCACGCCCACTTCGCGCGCGATCATCGCGGCTGCGATGTGCTCGGTGGAACCACGCGAACCACCGCCCCACTTCACGCTGCCAGGATCTTTCTTGAGCTGGTCCACCACATCCTTCATGGACTTGAAAGGCGAATTGGCGGGCAGCACGAACACGTTGTATTCGCTGGTCAAACGTGCCAGTGGCGTGACCTTGTCCAGGCCCACCGGCGGCTTGCCGGTGATGATGCCACCCAGCATCACGGCGCCCATCACCATCATGGCGTTCGGGTCGCCCTTGCTGGCGTTGACGAACTGGGCCAGGCCGATCGCACCCGCAGCGCCACCCTTGTTGTCATAGGACACCGACGATGCGGCGCCTGCATCCTGCATGGCTTTGCCCAAGGCACGGCCCGTGGAATCCCAGCCACCGCCAGGGTTGGCGGGGATCATCATCTTGAGGGTCGGTGCGCTCTGGGCCGAAACGGGCAGCACGCCTGCAGCGGCCATGGCTGCCAGCGATTTGAGGAAGATATCGCGACGCATGGAGTCTCCTTGTAAGGTTTGCGAACCGCTCGATGATGCGCGCCCTGCCTGTCAAACGGCTGTCCGTGGACTCAGGGAAAACACTCATGCGCCCCGCACAATGAGACGGTGATATGGTGCCGCGCATGCAACTGCTTCTTGTTGAAGACGACCCCACCATGCAGGCCACGCTGCACCGCGCACTGACACGCCGTGGCATGGAAGTCACCGCCGTGGGAGACGGCCGTGCAGCACTCAGTCAATGGGCCGCCCGGCAGCCCGATGCGGTGATCCTGGACCTGACCCTGCCAGGGTTGGATGGCCTGCAGGTGCTGCAACAGGCCCGCTCGCGCGGACTGCGCACCCCCGTGCTCATCCTCACCGCACGCGGCACCGTGGGCGACCGTGTGATGGGCCTGAACGCGGGGGCCGACGACTACCTGCCCAAACCCTTTGATCTGGATGAACTGGAAGCACGCCTGCGCGCCCTGGTGCGCCGCAGCGCCGACCCTGCCCCCGGCACTCCCATGGCGCCCAGCACCGTGCAGATCGGCGCCATCCGCTACGACAAGGACAGCGGCGCGCTCTACCTGAATGGCGAAGTGATGGAGCTGACACCACGCGAACTGGCGCTGATGCACGCCTTGCTCGCCCAGCCAGGCCATGCCGTGACCAAGGAGCGGCTGTACGAACTGGTGTTCCCCGGCCAGCTGGATGTGCAGTACGAGGCCATTGAGGTCGTGGTGTACCGCCTGCGCAAGAAGCTGGCAGGCACCGGACTGACCCTGATGACGTTGCGCGGGCTGGGCTATCTGCTGCGGGCCGACACATGACAGGATCAAAGGGCTCGCCCCGCCACCCTTCGCTGCGCCGCCGCCTGCTGCTGGGCATCCTGCTGCCAGTGGCGCTGTTCATTGGTTTCAACACCTATAGCCTCTATCAGCAAACCCTGGCCTCGCTCAATACGGCCTACGACCGCACCCTGCTGGCGTCGGCCAAAAGCATCAGCGAACAATTGGATGTGCGGGGCTACGACGACGCCGCGCAATTGCGCGCCATCGTGCCCTATTCAGCGCTGGAGGCCTTCGAGGCCGACAACCAGAGCCAGATGTTCTACCGCGTATCCACGCTGCGCGGCGAGATCGTGTCGGGCTTTGACGAGCTGCCTGTTTGGCGCGGGACCATCCCGGACCGGCCACCCTATGCCGCGCTGGTGGATTTTTATGACGACCGTTTCCGCGACCGCGATGTGCGCGTGGCCGTGCTGCTGCAGCCCGTGGCCAGTTCCGAAGGCCGCGCCATGGCCGTGATTCAGGTGGCCGAAACCCTGGAAGTGCGCGAAACGCTGGCCCTGCAGATTCTGCGCAATACCTTGCTGCGCCAGGCACTGTTGATCGCCGTGATCGCGTTGACCGTGGTGCTGGTGGTGCAGCGGGCCATCCACCCCGTGCGGCAGCTGAGTCTGCAGTTGCAAGGGCGCAAGGAGGGCGACCTGAGCCCCATCGCCGCCCCGTCCACCCCGCGCGAGCTGCAGCCGCTGATCGATGCCACCAACGAGGTCATGCAACGCCTTCGCCACTTGCTGCGGCACCAAAAGCGCTTCGTGCGCGATGCCTCGCACCAGCTGCGCACGCCGCTGGCGGTGCTCAAGACCCAGGTGCAGTCTGCCTTGCGCGGCGATGTGGAGCCCCAGCAAGCACTGCAGGAGATCAGCGATACGGTGGACCGCGCCACGCAGCTGGCCAACCAAATGCTGGCGCTGGCCAAGGTAGAGCAACTGCGCCAGCAAAGCACCCCCCCGGCCACGCGGCTGGACGAACTGCTGCGCACCGTGGCGCTGGAGATCTCGCCCTTGATCGCCCAGCGCGACCTGGACTTCGGCATACACACCGAGCCGGCATTGGTCCAATCCCATGAATGGATGCTGCGTGAGCTAAGCCGCAACCTGCTGCACAACGCGGTGCGCCATGCCCCGCAGGGCAGCGAACTCACCGTGGACCTGCGCACCGACAGCCACCACGTGGCGCTGACCATCAGCGACCACGGCCCCGGCATCGACGATGAATTGGCGACGCGCCTCTTCCAGCCCTTTTCAGCAGGCGATGTGCGCACGGGCAGTGGCCTGGGCCTGGCCATTTGCCATGAGATCGTGCAAGCCCTCGGTGGCAGCATCGCTTTGACCAACCGCATGGTGGGCAGCAGGATGGCAGGGCTGGACGCCGTGGTGCGCCTGCCGCTGGCCGCGCCATCGGCTGACATGGGCGGCTCTCTCCACGCGGCACAATCCCCCGTATGAACACCCTGGAGACAATGCGGCTCGACAAGTGGCTGTGGTGCGCCCGCTTCTACAAAACCCGTAGTCTGGCCACCGAAGAGATCGGCAAGGGCCGCGTCACGGTCAATGGCCAGCTGGCCAAACCTGCGCGGGATCTGCGCTGCGGCGACACCGTGGCCCTGCGCCAAGGGCCAGTGGCCCGCACCGTGCAGGTCCGGGGCCTGAGCGGGGCGCGCGGGCCCGCGCCGGTGGCGCAGCAGCTGTATGAGGAGACGCCCGACAGCATCGCCGCCCGCGAGAAGGCCGCAGAACTGCGCCGCCTGGCCCCCGAACCCGCCGCCACATTGCACGAAGGCCGCCCCACCAAACGCGATCGGCGCGAGATCGACAAAGTGAGCAACAAAGGGGGCGAGTGGGGCAGCCGCTGGAGTGCCTCCATCGACGAATGAGCGCAGCGTGGGCTTGCGGGTTTGAAAGGCTCTGCAAGACAGGCTGAAAAGACAGATGGCCCAAAGAAAAAAGCCCAAGTGAATGAATCACTTGGGCTTTATCTTGGCGGAAACGGAGGGATTCGAACCCTCGATGAGGCTCTACACCCCATACTCCCTTAGCAGGGGAGCACCTTCGGCCACTCGGTCACGTTTCCAATCCCACTATTATGCCCCATTTCTGAGGCGCTTCTGGCGGTTTAGGCGACTTCCTGGTCCAGCTCGAACGCCTTGTGCAGGCTGCGCACGGCCAGTTCGACGTCCTTTTCGTCGATCACGACCGACGTCTTGATTTCGGAGGTGGAGATCATCTGGACGTTGATGCCCTCTTCGCTCAGTACGCGGAACATCTTGCTGGCCACGCCCACATGGCTGCGCATGCCGATGCCGACGATGCTGACCTTGCAGATCTTGGTGTCGCCAACGACCTCTTGCGCGCCCAGTGCAGGCGCCACTTTTTCCTTGAGCAAGTCCACCGTGCGCGCACAGTCGCCGCGATGGACCGTGAAGCTGAAGTCGGTCTTGCCGTCCTTGCCCACGTTCTGGATGAACACGTCCACTTCGATGTTGGCCTCGGCCACGGCGCCCAGGATCAGGTAAGCGATGCCGGGCTTGCCGGGCACGCCCAGCACGGAGATCTTGGCTTCATCGCGGTTGCAAGCGATGCCGGATACAACGGCTTGTTCCATTTTTTTCGTCTTCCTCACAAGTGATCAGTGTGCCGGACCCGGCTTCTTCGTGAACGATCCATGCCATTGGAATTGTTGGGGTGGCGCCTCCGAAGACACGGCGCCAGGCAAAACACGGTTGTGGCGCGCCGCCAATTTTCGTGCGATCAGGGGAGCAAAACCTGGGGACTGTGCCAATCGATATTTGGCCCGGCCCGTACCACAAATCCGCGCCCCACCTTGATGTGGATGCGGTGGCCGCGTGTTGTGCAGACGGCCACCTGATCCAGCAACTCGCCCAGCTGCGCCGCCGCGGGCGTGGTGTGGTGGAACTGGCGCAACCAGTGGCGCAGCACATTCGCCTGGCGCGTCCGGCTCAAGCCCTGCAGCGCGGTGATCTGCGGCGGTACGCCAACCTGTGCCAGATCCTGCTGCGCCAGTTCGCCCTGCAGTTCCGCCGCCTGCGCGGCGTTGGATGCCGAGCGGGCGAACGTATCGCGAAACGCGGGAAAGGCGGCCTCCAGTGCGGGCAACAGTTGTGCACGAATACGGTTGCGGGTGTAGCGCTGGTCGGTGTTGGTGGGGTCTTCCACCCAACCCTGCCCCTGCGCCCGCAGCCAGCTGCGGATGTCTATGGCGGCCACCGGCAGCAACGGGCGGTGCCACACCACGCCGGCGCGTTCCCAGCGGGCGGGCATGGCGGCCAGCCCGGCAACGCCCGCGCCACGCGACAGCGCCAGCAGCAGCGTCTCGGCCTGATCGTCCGCGTGTTGTGCGATTGCTATTGATTTAATAGCTAATTGCGCTTTACTGGCAAGCGCTACAGCCTCAAAAGCTTTGTATCTTGCCTGCCTGGCAGCATCTTCGGGGCTCTGGCCAGGGGCGTGGCGGGCGTCCGGCCGCTCCACCCACAGCGGCACACCAAGGTCTTGGCACAAGGCAGCGCAATGTTGCTCGAACCCATCGGCCGCCGCCTGCAGGCCGTGGTGCACATGGATGGCCCGCACCTGCCCGGGCCAACGGCGCGCACAGGCCAGCAGCAGTGCCGTGGAGTCGGCCCCGCCGCTCAGCCCCACGGCCAGCGGCAGTGCGGGCGCAAACGCCTGCATGGCAGCATCGAACGATTGGGTCATTCCGGCACCCGGCCTGCGCCACGAAACGGTGGTGCCGCATCAGGTGCACAAAAGCAATGGACAGGGCGGGAGTACATGGGCGCCGATTATCGCGGGCGCCCTCCCTTCTTCTCACACTCTTTGCCCCATCAAGCAACCGGTGCAGACAAACGCGGTGCGACATGCGAGGCATCGGAGGACAGACGGAACGTGCCCACCACCTCCGACAGCCGCACCGACTGGTCCTTGAGGCTCTGCGCGGCTGCGGCGCTTTGCTCCACCAGCGCGGCGTTCTGCTGGGTCATCTGGTCAAGGTGCGATACCGCCTGCCCCACCTCGTTGATGCTCGTGCTCTGTTCGTTGGTGGATGCCGTGATCTCGGCCATGATGTCCGTCACGCGCTGCACCGAGGTCACGATGTCGTTCATGGTGGTACCCGCGTCGTGCACCAGCCGCGAGCCGTTTTCCACCTGTTCCACCGACGCGCTGATGAGCTGCTTGATTTCCTTGGCAGCCTCCGCACTGCGCCCGGCCAGGCTGCGCACTTCACTCGCGACCACTGCAAAGCCACGACCTTGCTCGCCGGCGCGTGCTGCCTCCACCGCCGCATTCAGCGCGAGGATGTTGGTCTGAAAGGCAATGCCGTCGATCACGCCAATGATGTCGTTGATCTTGCGCGACGCGGCGTTGATCTGCTCCATGGTGGTCACCACGTTGCCCACCACCTGTCCGCCGTGCTGCGCCACGCTGGACGCCTGGGCCACCAGCTGGTTGGCCTGCCGGGCAGAGTCTGCGTTGTGGCGCACGGTTTCGGTCAGTTGCTGCATGGAGGCCGAGGTCTCCTGCAGGCTAGACGCCGTGAGTTCCGTGCGCCCGCTCAGGTCCTGGTTGCCGGTGGCAATCTCTTCGGCGGCCACACGCACCGAGCTGCTCGCATCGCGGATCTGCGCCAGCACCCCCGAGAGCTTGCCCGCAAAGCTGTTGAAGCTGGCGGCAATTTGTGCCAGTTCGTCCTCGCCCTGCGCGTCGATGCGGCGCGAGAGATCGCCGTCGCCCGCACCGATCTCGTGCATGGCGTCGCGCACCAAGGTCAGCTGGCGCAGGCGCCGGGTCAGGATCACGCCGAGCAGCCCCACGGCCACCACCAGAACCAGCACGCTGGAGACCAGGGATGTGGCCAGCATCGAGCGGATGGGAGCCATTGCCTCGCTCTCATCCAGCGCCACCACCAGCATCCAAGAGGTGCCCGCGATGGGGACCACGCTCAGCAGGCGGCTGCGCCCCCCAATGTCTGCTGGCAGCAGGGTGCTGCTGTCTTTGGCGGCTGCCACCAGTTTGTCGATGGCGAGGTCTTTGGAAAGCTCCGCAATGGGCTTGAGGGTGAGCGCCTGATCGCGGTGGGCAATGATCTTGCCATCGGCTGCCACCAGGAAACCAAAGCTCTGGGGCGTGGGCCGGATGGAGGCTACGTTGGCCACCACCGACTCCATGTAGACGTCGCCCGCCGCTACGCCCTTGAGGGCTGTGCCTGCGCCGACCGGGATGGCGAACGTCACAACAAGCTTCTGGTCAGACGCTGAAATGTAGGGCGGCGTGACCACCGATGTGCCGGCCTGCGCCGCCTGTTTGTACCAGGGCCGCGCAGTGGGGTCGTAGTCGGCGGGCAAATTGCGCGCTTCGGAAAACACATACTTCTTGTCGGCATAGCCAAAGTAAGCCGTGCTGAACTTGCCTGCGTCACGCAGCATGGCCAGTGACTTGGCGGGCTCGGGCTCTTCAAAGGCGGTGACGGACGCCGCAATGATCGCCGCCTTGGCCCGGGCCCACTCTTCGATGGTTTCGGCGTGGCTTTTGGCCGTGGCCAGGCCCTCCTCCGCCAGCGACACTTGCGCCTGCCCGCGCGCCGAAAAATAGTTGACCAGGGTCAACACCAGCAGGGCCGCCACCATGCACATGGCAGACAGCACCAGAATCTGGCCCTTGAGAGTCTTCAGAAGCGACATGGAGCACCCCTTCATCCAACCGCACGGGCGGCCGTAGGCCATGTTACATCCGGTATCAGGCTGTGCGCCAGTCGGGGTGAGTGCGCAGAGCACCAGGTTCTTGCTGCAAAAACAACAACGGCCCCGAAGGGCCGTGGGCGCAATGCGCGAGAGACTGCCAATCGCTCAGCGGCTGTCGGCCTTGGTGTCGCTGAAGCGGCCGTAGCTCTGCAAGCGCTCGTAGCGCCGGTCCAGCAGGTCTTTGGTCTTGAGGTCGGCCACCTGACGGAACGCGTCGCCCAGCGCGCGCTTCAGAAAGGCGGCCATCTGCTTGTGGTCGCGGTGGGCACCGCCCACGGGCTCGCTCACGATCTTGTCCACCAGACCCAGGGCCTTCAGGCGGTGGGCGGTAATGCCCAGGGCATCGGCAGCCTCCTGGGCCTTGTCGCTGGTTTTCCAGAGGATGGAGGCACAGCCTTCGGGGCTGATGACGGAGTAGATGGCGTACTGCAGCATCACGACCTGGTCGCCCACGCTGATGGCCAGTGCGCCGCCGGAGCCGCCTTCGCCAATGATGGTGGTGATGATGGGCACTTCCAGCTGCGCCATCTCGAAGATGTTGCGGCCGATGGCCTCGGACTGGCCGCGCTCTTCGGCGTCAATGCCGGGATAGGCTCCGGGCGTGTCCACAAAAGTGAACACGGGCAGCTTGAACTTCTCGGCCGTCTTCATCAGGCGCAGGGCCTTGCGGTAGCCCTCTGGCTTGCTCATGCCGAAGTTGCGCATCGCGCGCTCCTTCGTGTCGCGCCCCTTCTGGTGGCCCAGCACCATGCAGGCGTGGCCGTTGAAACGCGCCAACCCACCCACGATAGACAGGTCGTCTGAATAGTGGCGGTCGCCATGCAGTTCGACAAAGTCGGTGAAGATGTCACGCACGTAGTCGAGCGTGTAGGGACGCTCGGGGTGGCGGGCAATCTTCGTGATCTGCCAGGGCGACAGCTCGCTGTAGATGTCTTTGGTGAGTTGCTGGCTCTTCTTGCTCAGCTGGTCGATCTCTTCCGAGATATCGACGGCACTCTCGGTCTGCACGTAGCGCAGTTCTTCGATTTTGGATTCGAGTTCAGCAATCGGCTGTTCGAAATCCAGAAAGGTTTTTTTCGCCAACGTTTTTCTCCTAGGGGATCGCGACGGTTGCGGCAGCCATGAATGGCACGCACTGTAACCGACGGTTAACGAGTTTTCTAAAGCGCGTCAGTTAGCAACGGGCAATGGGTCGAGCGAGCGCCAAATATACCAAGTCGCCACACTGCTCCAGGGCTTCCAGGCCTCGGCCACCTCGCGGGCGTCGCTGCGGCTGACGGGGTCGCCCGAGAAATAGTTGTGGCTGATGCCAGCAATCAACCCTGGGTCGTCCAGGGGCAATACGTTGGGCCGCATCAGATAGAAGATCAGGAACATCTCCGCCGTCCAGCGGCCAATGCCGCGGATGGCGACCAGCTCGGCAATGATGGCTTCGTCGTCCATCGCCGCCCAGTCCTTCACGTGCAGCTTGCCTTCTTCAAAGTGGATGGCGAGGTCCACCAGGTAGTCCACTTTGCGGGCCGACAGGCCGGCAGCACGCATGTCGTCGATTTTCAGCTTGAGCACGGAGGCGGGCTTCATGCTGCGGGGGAGCGCAACAAAACGCTCCCACACGGTCTGCGCGGCCTTCACCGAGACCTGCTGACCCACGATCGACCGCGCCAGCGTGGTGAACGCGTCGCCGCGTTTCTGCAATGCGGCATCGCCAAACTGCGGGATCAGGCGCTTCATCACCCGGTCCTTCTTCACCAGGTGTTTGCACGCCTCGGCCCAGTAGTCGGGCGTGGCCAGCGCGGGTTCTGCAACCAGGGCATCTGGCGCTATTTTTTTAGTAGCAGCCACCGCAAACCCTGTCTGCCGCAGGGGCGTTTTTCACTAGATATTTGAAGATCACTGCGCAGCTTCCCAGGTGGTGCCTGCGGCGGAGTCCTTCAGCACGATGCCCTGGGCCAGCAGCGCATTGCGAATGCGGTCGGCCTCCGCGAAGTTCTTGGCCGCCTTGGCCGCAGCGCGGGCCGCAATCTGCGCCTGGATGTCCGCCTCGTCCACCCCGCCCGCCCCCGCCTGCAGGAAGGCTTTGGGGTCACCTTGCAAGATGCCCAGGCAACCTCCGAGCGCCTTGAGCAGTCCCGCCAACCCGGCTGAACGTGTCTTGTTGACTTCACCTGCCAGGTCAAACAGCACGGCCACCGCCTCGGGCGTGCCGAAGTCTTCGTTCATTGCCGCCTTGAAGCGCGCGGCGTGAGGGTCGGCCCAATCAATGCTTGCCACATCGGCGGGTGCCACCAGGCTCAGCGCGGTGTACAGGCGCTTCAAGGCCTGGCGCGCGTCGTCCAGATGGGCATCGCTGTAGTTCAGCGCACTGCGGTAGTGGGCGCGCACGATGAAAAAGCGCACCGTCTCCGCGTCGTAGGTCTTGAGCACGTCGCGGATGGTGAAGAAGTTGCCCAGGCTCTTGGACATCTTCTCGTTGTCCACACGCACGAAGCCGTTGTGCACCCAGAAATTGGCCAGTGGCTTGCCGGTGGCGCCCTCGCTCTGGGCGATTTCGTTCTCGTGGTGCGGGAACTGCAAATCGGCCCCGCCGCCGTGGATGTCAAACGTCTCGCCCAGCGTGGCGCCGCACATGGCCGAGCACTCGATGTGCCAGCCAGGGCGGCCGGAGCCGAATTCGCTGTCCCACTTGGCCTCGGGCGGCTCCTCGGGCTTGGAGGACTTCCACAGCACGAAGTCGAGCGGGTCTTCCTTGCCGTCGAGCACCGCCACGCGTTCACCCGCCCGGAGTTCATCGAGCGACTTGCCCGAAAGCTTGCCGTAGCCGTCGAACTTGCGCACGGAATAGTTCACGTCACCGTTGCTGGCGCGGTAGGCCAGGCCCTTGCCTTCCAGTTGGCCGATGAGCGAGAGCATCTGGGGCACGTATTCGGTGGCGCGGGGTTCGACCGAGGGCGGCTCGATGCCCAACAGACCGATGTCCTGGTGCATGGCGGCGATCATCTCGTCGGTGAGGGCACGGATGGTGATGCCCCGCTCCAGCGCGCGCTTGATGATCTTGTCGTCAATGTCCGTGATGTTGCGCACATAGGTGACGCGGTAGCCAGTGCTTTTCAGCCAGCGCTGCACGACATCGAACGCCATCATCATGCGGGCGTGCCCGATGTGGCACAGGTCATAGATGGTCATGCCGCACACATACATGCGCACATGGCCAGGTTCGAGCGGGAAAAAGTCTTCCAATGCACGCGACAGCGTGTTGTAGATGCGCAAACTCATGGGATTTCAGTAACGGAGACTTGATGGGGTGGGCGAAATGAGCCCCGGCAGCAGGGGGCGGCGGCCCCTTGGTGGGGGTTGGCCCAGCGAGGGGCGTCCAGCGAAATCACCCGCGGCAACAGCGTACCGTCATGACAACCCCCTCAGCTACAATCCGCCGCAGTATAAGCCCCCGCCCGGGACAGACGCTGCCCAACACCTTTGAAGCCCCCATGAAGCAAGTCCGCCGCACACTTCCACGCCTCCTGCGCCTGCTGGCACTGACCGCGCTTGTGGGCACTGGCGCGGCCCAGGCCGACGACTACACGGAAATCACCCAGCTGATCAAGGCCGGCAAGCCCGCTGACGCGCTCGCCAAGGCCGACCAACGCCTGGCAGCCAACCCACGCGACCCGCAGTTGCGCTTCCTGCGCGGCGTGGCACAGGCAGATTCGGGCAAGCCCGCCGATGCCATCACCACCTTCACCAAGCTGACGGAAGAGTATCCCGAGCTGCCCGAGCCCTACAACAACCTGGCAGTGCTTTACGCCAACCAGAACCAGCTGGACAAGGCCCGCACGGCACTGGAGATGGCGATCCGCACCAACCCCAGCTACGCCACCGCCCACGAGAACCTCGGCGACATCTACGCCAAGCTCGCCAGCCAGGCATACAACAAGGCGCTGCAGCTCGATGCCACCAACGCTAACTCCGTCAAACCCAAGCTGGCGCTGATCCGCGAATTATTCGCACCCGATGCCACCGGCAAGCCAGGCCGTCCTGCTGCCACCGCACCCGCTACCGCGCCGGCCCCCGCCATAGTGGCCACGCAGCGGCCCGCGCCAACCGCAGCCGCCCCAGCGCCTGCACCGGCCCCGGCCCCGGCGGCAGCCCCCACACCGGCACCAGCGCCAGCTCCCGCCGCTACACCCGCTCCTGCGACAACCCAAACCCAGGCCGCTGCCGCAGCACCCGCCACCGCCCCAGCAGCGGCGGCGAGCGACGCTGCCACCGTCCAGGCCGTCACATCCGCCGTGCAGGCATGGGCCACCGCCTGGTCCTCCAAAGACATGCCAGGCTACCTGGGTGCCTACGACAAATCCTTCGATCCACCCGGCCGCCAGACGCGCGCCGTCTGGGAAAAAGAGCGCGAGGCGCGCATCGTGGGCAAATCCAAGATCAGCGTCCAGCTGTCCGATATCAGCGTTGCGGTCAATGGCAGCAAGGCCACTGCCCGCTTTCGCCAGGCCTACACCGCCGATGCTCTCAACGTAACCAGCCGCAAGACGCTGGATCTGGTGAACCACAACGGCCGCTGGACGATCGTCCGCGAATCCACCGGCGGTTGACTTTGAGCCCCGACGCCGGGCCTGCGCCTGCAGCGCGGGCGTTTTCTGCGGCCCGCCCCTGAAGGCCTGAACCTGAAACCGCGCATGTTTGTGGAGCTGTCCGCACCAGGCCGCCGTGCCGCGGCTGGCACTTTTTTCCTCGCCGCACTGCTGCAGGCGGCGCCCGCGCACGCCCAGAGCGGCAAGGTCGGCCGCACAGCCCCCTCCTCTGCGGCAGAACCGGCCGCCGCCAAGTCGCCCGATCTGCGCGACGGGCAGGCGGAAGCACGCCTGCTGGCGATTTACAAGCTCATCGCGGAAGGCCGCAGCCGCGAGGCGCTGGCCCAGGCCGAAACCCTGGCGCGCGACTATCCCAACTTCCAGCTCGCGCAGCTGGCCGTGGGCGACCTGCTGATGTCACGCACGCGGCCCATCCGCCGCATGGGCGATGTGCCAGAACCCGACACGGCGCGCAGCCTGCAGGTGGCCACCACCCTGGAAGAACTGCGCAACGAGTCGCGCCAGCGCGTGGACGCCCAACGCAGCCGCCCGCCAGCACACAGCATTCCAGCCCAGTTCCTGGAGCTCTCGCCCCGCTCGCGCCATGCGATTGCCGTGGACGCTTCGCGCTCACGCCTGTATCTTTTCGAGAACACCCCAAAAGGCCTGCAGCTGATTGCGGACTACTACGCCTCGGTGGGCAAGCTGGGCATCGAGAAAAACCTGGAAGGCGACCAGCGCACGCCGCTCGGGGTCTACTTCATCACCAGCCGGCTGGACCCCGCCACGCTCAAGGACTTCTACGGCGCAGGCGCCCTGCCCATCAACTACCCCAACCCCCTGGACCAGAGCCGGGGCAAGACTGGCAGCGGCATCTGGCTGCATGGCACGCCGCCCGATCAGTTTGCCCGCGCGCCCCTGGCGACCGACGGTTGCCTGGTGCTGGCCAACCCCGACCTGGAACGCATTCTGCGCACCGTGGAGCCCCGCTCAACGCCCGTGGTCATCGCCCGCCAGCTGCAGTGGGTGGCACCGCACGCCGTTCAGGCAGACCGCAAGTCTTTCGACGCGGTGCTCAACGCCTGGCGCAGCGCCAAGACCGAAGGCGACATGAAGCGCCTGCTGGGCTTTTACGCACCGGATTTCCAGAGCTACCGCAAGAAGCCGCTGGAAGAATGGTCCCAGGTGCTCAAGACCGAGACCCGCGCACTGCGGGGCAGGGAACTACACCTCAAGGACAAGTCTTACCTGCGCTGGACAGATTCCGCCGACACCATGGTGGTAACGTTCGGCGAAGTCGCCGAAGGCGCCCGCACGGGCCCCGTCAAGCGCCAGTACTGGGCGCGGCGGGGCCAACAATGGCAGATATTTTTCGAAGGAGTGATTGGATGATTTCCAGAAGAAATTCGACCCTGGCGCTTGCCAGTGTTGCGCTAGCAGCTATGTTTTCAGTAGCATCCGTGCATGCGGAGGATGCCCCCAAGGTCAAGCTGTCCACCTCGATGGGCGACATCGTGGTCCAGCTCGATCCTGCCAAGGCGCCCAAGACGGTCGAGAACTTCCTGGGCTACGTCAAGGACAAGCACTATGACGGCACAGTGTTCCACCGCGTGATCGACGGCTTCATGATCCAGGGCGGCGGCTTCACCGCCGACCTGATCCCCAAGCCCACCAAGGCCCCGATTCCCCTTGAAGCCAGCAACGGCCTCAAGAACGACAACTACACCATCGCCATGGCGCGCACGGGCAACCCCAACTCCGCCACGTCGCAGTTCTTCATCAATGTGAAGGACAACGCCATGCTCAACGCCCCCAGCCCGGACGGCCATGGCTATGCCGTGTTCGGCAAAGTGGTGAGCGGCAACGACGTGGTCGACAAGATCAAGGCCGTGGCCACGGGCAACAAGGGCCCGCACCAGAACGTGCCCACCACCCCCGTCACCATCAACTCCGCCACGCTGGTGAAGTAATCCCTTTTTGTTGATTCATTGATCGAAAGAACCTTGCCATGAGCAACCCCCAAGTCGAACTGCACATTGCCGGCTACGGCGTCATCACCCTCGAACTCGACGAAGCCAAGGCCCCCAAGTCGGTGGCCAACTTCCTGTCGTATGTGAACAAGGGCCACTACAACAACACCATCTTCCACCGCGTGATCCCCGGGTTCATGGTGCAAGGCGGCGGTTTTGAGCCCGGCATGAACCAGAAAAACTCTGACGCGCCCATCGAGAACGAAGCCAACAACGGCCTCAAGAACGCCAACTACACCGTGGCCATGGCCCGCACCAGCGACCCGCACTCGGCCACCGCCCAGTTCTTCATCAACGTGGCGGACAACGGCTTCCTGAACCACACCGCCCCCTCGGCCCAGGGCTGGGGCTATGCCGTGTTCGGCAAGGTGGTTGGCGGCGCCGACGTGGTGGACAAGATCAAGGCCGTGAAGACCGGCCGCAAGGGCTTCCATGACGACGTGCCGAAGGAAGACGTGATCATCGAAAAGGCCGTCGCCCTCTGAGCATGGCATCCCCCTGTGGCGCTGCGCGCTTTCCCCCTTCTCTCGCAACGCTGCGCGCTGCGGTAAGGGGGACGACGCCCTCGCTGCGGGGCGGCCCTTGCTCGGCGTCTGCCGCCGAGGCCGCGCCAGTGTCGGCCGCCAGTTGCACGCTGCAGCGCAAGGAATGAACCATTCAGGCCCCGCCGTGACGACCGTGCCCCGGTTCGAGGAGCTTGCCGCTCCCTCGCACTGGCGCATGGTCGAATTCATTTCGGACCTGCACCTGCAGGCCAGCGAGCCCGCCACTGTGGCCGCATGGCAGCACTACCTGGCAACCACCGAAGCGGATGCCCTCTTCATCCTGGGTGATCTGTTCGAGGTCTGGGTGGGCGACGACGCCATTGCCGAGACCGGCAGCTTCGAGGCCGAGGGCTGCGCGGCCCTCAGGGCGGCAGCCCAGCGCCTGCCCTTGTATTTCATGCACGGCAACCGCGACTTTCTGGCGGGCCCAGCGTTCCTTGCGCAGTGTGGCATCACGGGCCTGGCAGACCCGACCGTGTTGACCTTCTCTGGCCAGCGCTTCGTGCTCAGCCATGGCGACCTGCTGTGCCTGGACGATGTCGAGTACCAGCGCTTTCGTTTGCAGGCCCGCAGCGCCGAATGGCAACAGCAGTTTTTGGCACAGCCCCTGGCCACCCGCCGTGCGCAGGCACGCGGCATCCGCCAGGAGAGCGAGGCGCGCAAGCAGTCCGGCGTCACCTACGCCGACGTAGACGGCCCCGCAGCCATCGCCTGGCTGCAGGCGGCCCAGGCAAACACCTTGCTCCACGGGCACACCCACCGCCCGGCCGACCATCAGCTGGCTTCGAACCTGCAGCGCGTGGTGCTGAGCGACTGGGACGCTGCAGCATTCCCGCCCCGCGCGGAAATACTGCGTTTGTCCCGCGCGGGCTTGGAACGGCTTCCCATGGCCCCCATGTACGAGCGATCCTGAACTGTGCGGGGTTTCACTTCCCGCTGCTCGATCGCCATGCCACCTCTTTTCAACCGGCTCTGGAGCCGTGTCCGCGCCACGGTGGCCCCTGTGCCCGACATCTCCGCCGCCCTGTGGCTGCAGACCCTCCGGCGCTACCCCTTTTTGGCGGCGCTGTCGCTGCATGACCAGGCCAAACTGCGCGCGCTCAGCGCCCTCTTCCTGCACCACAAGGAATTCCACGGTGCCCACGGCCTGGTGGTGACCGACGCCATGGCCATCGACATTGCGGCGCAGGCCTGCCTGCCCCTGCTGCACTGGGGCGACCCGGCGAAGGCGCTGGACTGGTACGACGATTTCGTGACCATCGTGTTGCACCTCGGCGAGGCGGTGGCACGCCGCAAGACGGTGGACGAAGCCGGCGTGGTGCATGAACACACGCAGGTGCTGCTGGGCGAGGCCATGGAACGCGGCCCCATCATGCTCAGCTGGGAGCACGCCTCCAACGGGCGTGAGAACACTGAGCGCGGCCACAACGTGGTGGTGCACGAGTTCGTTCACAAGCTCGACATGCGCAGCGGCGAGGCCAATGGCTGCCCACCGTTGCCCGCTGGTTTCCTGGGCGCACGCACCGGCCGCGCTGCCTACGAGGCTTGGTGGAATGCCTGGGAGCCGGCCTATGAACAGTTCCGCGAGCGTGTGATCCTGGCCGAGCGCTTTGGCGCCGAACGACCCTGGCTGGACGCGTATGGGGCCACATCGCAGTCCGAGTTCTTTGCGGTGGCCTGCGAGGCATATTTTGTGAACCGGGATCGGTTTGCGCAGGAGTTTCCAGGGCTGATGCCGGTGCTGGACGCGTTCTTTGTTACTGAAGATTCCGCCCGCTCCTAACAAAAGCCCAGAGCGTGGCGCAACAAACCTCTGCAACTCCCCTGCCGAACTTGCTACACCAAAGCAATTGCCTTGGGCGACCCAGCAGCCTTTTGGGCGACCCACGCATGCGCTTGACGGGCTTGGCGAAGAATTGTGTTTCTGTTTGAAACGATTTGAGCCCTAGACCTTCCTTTTTGCGCCTCATTTTCTAATGAGGCGCTACTGTTGTGCCTCTGCCGCCATAGCTGCATGGTGTCACTAACGAACGATATCTGGGAGTTTTCATGTCTGGCATTGCATCCAGGGATCGGCTCAGGCGTGTTGGCGCGCTGGCCGCATTGGTGGTCACGTTGCTCAATGCTTGCGGCGGGGGTTCCGGGGATTCTTCGGGGCCTTCGGCCCCTCCACCCCCTCCTCCGGCCCCGGCCACGGCCCTGTCGCTGCTGGCGGGCAATGCCGATGGCGCGGGCACCCAGGACGGGCCCGCCCCGGGCGTCGCCCGCGTGGGGGTCGATGTGGGGGGCATGGCCGTCACGCCCCAAGGTGACGTGGTCTTCCTGGACACGGGCAACCACCGGGTGCGCAAGCTCAACGCCGGCTCCGCGCACATCACCACCGTGGCAGGAGGTGGCGGCTGGGTGCACACCGGCGCCGTGTCCAACCATGCCGACGGCGACGGCCCCGCTGCCCGCTTCTACCAGCCCAAGGCGGTCGCGGTGGACACCGCCGGCAACATGTATGTGGCCGACACGGAAAACCACCTGGTGCGCAGGATCAGCCCCACAGGAGCGGTGACCACTCTGGCTGGCAAGCTGGGCGTGTGCGGCAACCAGGATGGCACGTCCGACACCGCGACGTTCTGCCGGCCTTCCAGCATTGCCGTGGACAAGGCCGGTACCGTGTACGTGGCGGAAACCAGGCCGTCGTCGACCACCTTGTCCGCCGCCAATCCCATCCGCAAGATCTCCACCACCGGCCAGGTGAGCACACTGACCAGCAAGGCCAGTGAGTACCCGACGTCCATCTTTTTCTCCGGCCCCCCGATCCAGATCTACTACCCAGTACATCTGGCCACCGACTCCACGGGCGTCCTGTATGCCGCCGACCCCAACGACCACGTGGTGCGCCGGTATGCGACCGACGGCCAGGCCACTGTGGTGTCGGGCACCGTCGGCCCCAACAACCAGGGCACCACCGACGGCACGGCCTCGCAGGCGAAGTTCGGCGCCTTCAAGGCGATGGCGTTCGACGCGGCAGACCGCCTGTTCGTGCTGGACAACACGGGCCTGCCGGCCATCCGTCGCATTGGCAGCGACGGAAGCGTAACCACTCTGCTGCGCGCACAGGGATGCACCGAGTCCCGTGCGCCGGGCAGCCTGTGCCTCGCCAACCAGATGACGGTCAGGCCCGATGGCAGCTTCCTTGTCTCCGAATACGGGATGCAAGGCGACACGTTCCAGTACTCGCAGCTGCGCAGCTACTCACCCCAGGGCACATCGGCCCTGGTGGCCGGCCTTGCCTCCGCGCCGGGCGCGGACGACGGTCAGGGCGGCAGCGCCCGGTTTGACGCCCCCGGTGCCTTGGCGTGGAGCCCTTCGGGCACGCTGTACGTGCGCGATGACGGCAACCGGTCGCTGCGCACCGTGATGCCTGACGGCGTGGTGCGCACCTTGGGTACACCGGGCGGGCACTGCACCACGGTGGGCGGGCTGGGCAGCGAGGTGCTCTCCAGTTTTACCGCGCCCCTGGCCACCGATGGCGCAGGCGCTCTCTACACCCTCCAGGAAGCGCGCGTTTTCAAGACCAGCGCTTGCCAGGCGGCGCTGTGGGCGGACCTCAAGCCTCTGCTGGACAAGGTACCGACCTTCTTCACCAGCGTAGCCTCGGGCATCGCCGCCGACCGGACGGGCAATGTCTACGTGTCCACGTTCAAAGGCACCATTCACAAGATCGATGCCAAGGGCGAGGTGACCCTGCTCGCCGGCAGCCTGGGCACCGTCGGGCATGCGGACGGGCAGGGTGCGGCGGCGCAGTTTTCCGCGCTGGGCAACATGGCCACAGATGCGGCCGGCAACGTGTATGTGGTTGACGGCCTGTTCCACGAAGTCAACAAGATCGGGCCCACCATCCGCAAGATCACACCGTCGGGCATAGTCAGCACCCTGGCAGGCAACCCCGCGGCTGCGCCGGGCTACGCGGACGGCACTGGCGCCGCCGCAGTGTTCACGGTGGACCTGGGCTTCAGGTACCCGCAGCAGACGGCCGCGCTTGCCGTGGACGCGCAGGGCAATGTCTACATCACCGACGGCGCCCACCACGTGGTCCGCCGCATCACCCCGGACGGCCGGGTCAGCCCGCTGGTGGGGCAGTTCGGCGCATCCGGCTTTGCGGCGGGCGATCTTCCAGGCCTCATCCACCGGCCGGCGGGGATCGCGGTGCGCGACAACATGCTTTATTTCTCCATGCCCAACGCCGTGGCGCAGGTGAAGCTGCCGGCGCAGTGAGCCTGCCACGCGCGCAGCGCCGCCCGATGCGCGATGGCACATCGTCACATCGTCACATCGTCACACCGGCGTGCGGCCCCCGCCGCACGTTCCAGACCCCTTCATTCATCCCAAAGGAACACCACCATGCAAGGTTCCCTGTTTAGTGTCCCTCGGCCGCCCATGGCGCTGTTGGCATCCCTGGCCGTTGCGGCGCTCGTGTCCTGCGGCGGAGGCTCGGGCGACACGTCGCCCCCGCCGCCGCCTCCTCCCCCGTCCACTCCCTTGGCAGTGCTTGCCGGCACGACCGATGGGCCGGGTATGCAGGATGGCCAGGGTACCGCAGCCAAGATCAGCACGGAAAGCGGCGGGATGGCACTGGCATCCAACGGCGATGTGCTGATCGCTGATCCAGGCAACCACACCATTCGCAGGCTTTCGCCCACCGGGCAACTCACCACCTTCGCGGGCGGCGGCCCCACCCGCAGCGATGCCAGCAGCCCGGGGCCACGGTATCTGGACGCCGCAGGCACCGCCGCACGCTTCAACGCGCCGCAGGCCGTGGCCGTGGACGCGGCGGGCAACACCTATGTGGCCGACACCGGCAACCACCTGGTGCGCAAGATCGATGCATCCGGCAACGTCACCACGCTGGCCGGCCAGGTGGGCGTATGTGGCAATGCCGACGGCATCGGCACGGCGGCCACGCTGTGTAGCCCCACCAGCATTGCCGTGGACAAAGATGGCAATGTCTATGTCTCTGAATGGGCACCTTTGACGCAGACCCTGCCTGCCGAGCCCACGGGCAACCCCATCCGCAAAATCACACCAGCCGGCGTGGTCAGCACCGTGGTGTTCAAGGTCAGCCAGATTCCGACGCCAGGACAAGGGCGCAACAACCCTGCGCGCTTCTACCCGGTGCAATTGGCGACCGACTCCGCCGGGGCCTTGTACGCCGCCGATCCCAACGACCATGTGGTGCGCAAATTTGCGCCCGGTGGACAGGCCACGCTGCTCTCAGGCACCGTGGCCCAGGGCAACGCTGGCCATGTGGACGGTTCGGCATCAGCGGCCAAGTTTGGCGAACTGCAAGCCATTGCCATAGACCGCTCCAACCGGATATTTGTGCTGGACAGGCACCTTGGCACGCCGCTGCGCGAGATCGCTGCCGATGGTTCCGTCACCACCGTGCGGCGCGCAGCGGACTGCGCCTTCGGCGCCGATGGCCTGCCGCCTGCCTTTTGCGCTGCCAAACGCCTCGCGGTGGATGCCCAAGGGCGCTTCCTCGTCACCGAAAGCAGCGCGTCCAGCAGTTTCCAAAGCTACGCACTGATCCACCGCTACCCCCGCGATGGCGCTGCCGACTTGAAAGTGGGAACGGCACCCAGCCCTGGCTGGGCCGATGGCAGCGGGAGCACAGCCCGGTTTGACGGCCCGGGGGCGCTGGCCATGGGCAAATCAGGCACCCTGTATGTGCGTGACCGTAACAACGCAGCTATTCGAACCATTCAGCCGGATGGCATGGTAGGCACCCTGGGCAGGGTTAAAAACCCGTGCTCGCAAATCACGGGGCCAATCAACGAAGTCGCCTTCTGCGGCCCTGAAGCACTCACCGTGGATGGTGCCGGAAACATCTACTCCTACTCTCTCAAGCGCATCCTGAAGGCCACGCCCGCAGGCAACGTCGAAGTTTTTTCGGACCTGTCCGCTCAGTTAAATGCCATCCCAGCATTTCTGGATCTTGGCATCACGGGCCTGGTCGCCGACGATGCGGGCACCTTGTACGCATCGTCGCTGCAAGGCGTGATCTTCAAGATCAACCCGACCGGTGCCGTCAGCCTGTTTGCAGGCAACCCCAACGCACGGGGGCATGCAGACGGCCCTGCCGGTTCGGCGCTGTTCTCGGGGCTGGGCAGCATGGCCCTGGACCCGGCAGGCAATCTGTATGTGGTGGATGGGCTCTACCACTTCATCACGGGCGTGGGCCCCACCATCCGCAAGATCACGCCTGCTGGCATGGTGAGCACCCTGGCGGGCCGCGCTAACGTGCCGCCCGGACTTGTGGACGGCCCGGTATCGCAGGCACAACTGACGGTGGAAAAGCTTGCTGCACTCTCCGACTCCCGGGCGCACCTGGCGGCCGATGCCAAGGGCAACGTCTATGTGAGTGACCCCATCCATCGCGTCGTGCGCAAGATTGGGGCAGATGGCCAGGTCAGCACGCTGGTGGGCCAACCCTGGGGCCAGGGATTTGCGGCGGGAGACCTGCCCGGCCTCATTGACGAACCCTGGGGCCTTGCCGTGCGCGACACCACGCTCTTCATCTCCACGTCCAACGCCGTGGCGGCCGTCAAACTGCCCTGACGAATGGGCTGGGCCCTTGACGCCCAGAGGCGCCAAGGGCCGCGTGGGCAATCCATCGCGAGCACTGCGGTGAAGCTGCCCACGCGACACCAGCGCGCAGTGGGGCTGGCGGTCACGGGCAAAGGTGCGGCAACCCCCGGCACGGGCCCACCTCGGCAGCCAGATCAGACATCATTTAGACAATTTTTCCAGATTTTGACAATTTATCCATTTTTAGATAAATTGTCGAAATGCCAGACAAGAAGTCCAATCGACTGCCCCCGCCCGCAGGCGCAGCCCAGCGTGCACCCACCACCCGCGCTCCGAAGCGCACTCCCGACCAGGCCGCACTGCTGAGCCAGATCGAACAGGTCGCCCAAGGCCTGGCCGCCACCTTTGCCCCGTTTTGCGAGGTGGTGGTGCATGACTTGCTGGACCCCAAGCATTCCATCCTCGCCATCCACAACAACCTGTCGGGCCGTGGCGTGGGCGACCCCACCACCGAGCTGGGCCTGGCGCGCATTGCCGACCCCGACTACCCGCAGGTCATTGCCAACTATGCCAACCAGTTTGCCGACGGCCGCCAGGCCAAGAGCACGTCTGTGGGCATCAAGGACACAGCGGGCAACTACATCGCAGCGCTGTGCCTCAACGTGGACCTCACCCTGTTTCGCAGCCTGCAAAGCGTGGTGGGCCAGTTCACGTCCATCGATGGAGACACCGGGCTCAGCGAGTCGCTGGACCCTGCGGGCGCCGATGCCATTCGCCAGCGCATCGACCAGTTTGCTGCGCGCCTGTCCACCGCACCGCGTGCGCTCAAGGCCGCAGAGCGGCGCGCCCTGCTGCGCGAGTTGAAGGACTCGGGATGCATGGAAGTGCGCCGCGCGATGGAAGTGGTGGCGCAGCATTTGGGCGTCTCGCGAGCCACGGTGTACGGCGATGCCAAGTAGTCGCCCTGCCCATCCTGGCACGCAGGCCAAGCTTCTGCTGCTGGACACCCACCAGATCAGCGGCCTGCTGCCCCGCACCCGGCTGTTCGTGGATGACGCCGCACAGTCCCGGTCTATTGGCGAAGCGCAATGGGAGCCCAACCAGCCCTGCACCGAACTGGGCGACCTCCACCCTCTTTTTCATCCCACCGGCCCCTTCCCATGACCACTGCCCCTCCTGCTCTCCCGACCTACGACGATGTGGTGGCCGCTGCCGGCCGCATAGCAGGCCATGCCCACCGCACGCCCGTGCTCACCTCGCGCACCATCAACGCCGAGTGGGGTGCACAGGTGTTCTTCAAGTGCGAGAACCTGCAGCGCATGGGTGCCTTCAAGTTCCGGGGTGCGTTCAACGCACTGGCCCAATTTGACGCGGCGCAGCGCAAGGCGGGCGTGGTCGCTTTCTCGTCCGGCAACCACGCACAGGGCATTGCGCTGGCCGCGCGCGAGCTGGGCATCCCTGCCACCATCGTGATGCCACAAGACGCGCCTGCCGCCAAGGTGGCCGCCACCCAAGGCTACGGCGCCAACGTGGTTTTCTACGACCGATACACGCAAGACCGCGAGCAGATCACGCGCGACCTGGCCGAACGCAATGGGCTGACCCTGATCCCGCCCTACGACCATGCCGACGTGCTGACCGGCCAGGGCACGGCGGCCAAGGAGCTGTTCGAGGAGGTGGGCCCGCTGGATGCCTTCTTCGTCTGCCTGGGTGGCGGAGGCCTGCTGTCGGGCTCGGCCCTGGCCACGCGGGCGCTGTCGCCCCACACCAAGCTGTATGGTGTGGAGCCTGCGGCAGGCAACGACGGCCAGCAGTCGTTTCGCAGCGGCGCCATCGTGCACATCGACACCCCGCAGACGATTGCCGACGGCGCGCAGACCCAGCACCTGGGCAACATCACCTTCCCCATCATCCGGCGCGATGTGGACGACATCCTGACCGTGACGGACGAACAGCTGGTGGACGGCATGCGGTTCTTTGCCGAACGCATGAAGCTCATCGTGGAACCCACTGGCTGCCTGGGTTTTGCAGCCGCGCGGGCCATGCGCGATGAACTCAAGGGCCAGCGGGTGGGCGTGCTCATCAGCGGCGGCAATGTGGACCTGGCTCGGTTCAGTGCGCTGGTGTCGGCGTAACCCGAGCCCGCCTTGCCGCCAGGACCTGCCCCTGCACACAAACAGCCCGCTCTCCGACACCGACACGCCTGCGGCCCTCATTGCGCTGCCGCGCATGCCGCGCAACATCGCCCGCATTCAGCAACCCATGAATGCACTGGGCGTGCGGTTTCGCGCGCACGCCAAAACCGCCAAATGCACCGCCGTGACGCGCGCCAGGCGACGGTGGGTGCGCAGTGCATCACGGTGTCCACACCCAGAGAATCCGGGCAGTTTTTTGCGGGCGGCGTGACCGACATCCTCCATGCGGTGGGCATGATGGTGCCGCACAAAACTGCCGCAGGTGCTGGCGGGGCCGCAGCGCGGTAGTACCGCCACGAGACAGAAGCCCCAAAGAACTTGGCCCGGACGGCGACGCTCAGGGCGACAGCGCGTGCTCCACCGCCAGCTTGGCTTCTTCCAGGCTGCTGAAAAACCGCGTGGCCTGGGGCAGGGCCTTCGGCAGATGGGAGGGTGCCGGCCACAAACGCTCATCCGTCCAGCCCGCTGTCCAACCGCCAATATCTTTGCGCTTGACGAAGCAGACGGCTTGCCCGCTCACTGTCGCTATCCAGGTGGTAGGTGGATCGTGGACCCACGTGACGTTTGCCATGGTGCCCTCCAACGGTTGCTGCAACACCAGTGTAGGAACGCTCATGTCCCGCGGGCACTGGGGGTTCCCCGACTGCGCCACAAAACCGTGCGCCCATGACACGCACACAAGCGCGGGAAAAGCTACAGCCTCTTCCCCAGCATCACCACCCGCCCCTTGCGATAGCCCAAGCCCTCATAGAACCCAAACGCCGGCGCCTCCTCCAAGGTCTGCAAGTTCATGCTCACGACTTCGTCGCGCCGCAACACATCCTCCAACGCGCGCATCAGCGCCGACCCAGCGCCTTGCCGCTGCATATGCCCGGCAACGCACATCTCCTTGACGTGAAACGTCCATCCGTTCACCCACCGCTCTTTCCATCCCAACACCATCGCGACCGGAGCCTCCTCGACCAGCAAGGCCATTCCACGCGCAGCCGGAAAGGCCATGAATGCCGCGAGCCGCTCCACCACGGCTGCACGCTCCCATCCATCGTTCCAGGGCGGCGCGTTGAAAACGCCCAGGTACAAGTCCGCACAGCAGACGATGTTCTCGGCGGTCAAGGCCACAGTGGCAAAGGGCTGGGTCATAGGGAACAAAGGCAAACTAAACACAGGGCGGCAAGCGTAGCGCACCACGCTTGCCGCCCCGTATGCGGCCATCGATCATCCCGACGAAAGGCTTGCGCCCTGCATGCTCACCGGGCGGCCGCAGCCCCCATCGCAAACTTCGCAGCCCGCACCACCGCATCTGCATCCACCCCAAAGAACGCCCGCAACGCAGCCCGCGTATCGCTGCGCCCGAACCCATCCGTCCCCAGCGTCAGGTACTTGCGCCCCTCGGGCACGAAGGCGCGCACCGTCTCGGGCACGGCGCGCACGTAGTCGGTCGCAGCGATCACCGGTCCGCTTGTGGCGGCCAGTTGCGCTGCAAGCCAGGGGGTACCCGGCTTATCTTCTCCTGCGATGGCGCGCTGCTCGCACGCCACGCCATCGCGTGCCAGTTCGCTCCAGCTGGTCACGCTGAGCACCGTCACCTCCACGCCCTCGGCGGCCAGAAGTTCGGCGGCCTTCACCACCTCGGTCAGGATGGCGCCTGAGCCCATCAGAGTGACGGATTGTGATGAAATCGTGCTCTCGCGCTTATCTGACAAGCGTGAGTAGCTCTTAAAAACATAGCATCCGCACAGCACACCTTCTGCCGCACCGGCGGGCAGGTCGGGCTGTGCGTAGTTCTCGTTCATCAGCGTGACGTAGTAGAAAACGTCGCGCTGCTCGGTCACCATCTCGCGCATGCCGGCGTCGATGATGACGGCCATCTCGCCCGCGTAGGCCGGGTCGTAGGCCTTGCAGTTGGGGATGGTCGCTGCCACCAGGTGGCTGCTGCCGTCCTGGTGCTGCAGGCCCTCGCCGCCCAGCGTGGTGCGGCCCGACGTGGCGCCCAGCAGAAAGCCGCGCGCACGCTGGTCCGCCGCAGCCCAGATGGCGTCGCCCACGCGCTGAAAGCCGAACATCGAGTAGTAAATGTAGAACGGCAGCATGGCCAGGCCGTGCACGCTGTAGCTGGTGGCCGCGGCCGTCCAGCTGGCGATGGCGCCGGCCTCGCTGATGCCTTCTTCCAGGATCTGGCCATCGAGCGCCTCGCGGTAGCTCAGCACCGAGCCGATGTCCTCGGGCGCATAGCGCTGGCCCACGCTGCTGTAGATGCCGACCTGCTTGAACAGGTTGGCCATGCCGAAGGTGCGCGCCTCGTCGGCCACGATGGGCACGATGCGCGGGCCCAGCGTGGCGTCCTTGAGCAAACTGCCCAGCATGCGCACGAAGGCCATGGTGGTGCTCATCTCCTTGCCGTCAGCCTGCAGCGCGAACTGCGCGTAGCCCTCGATGGCCGGCACGGGCAGTGCCTCGCACGCCGTCTCGCGCCGTGGCAGGTAGCCGCCCAGGTTCTGGCGGTGGCTGCGCAGGTAGCGCATCTCGGGGCTGTCCTCGGCGGGCTTGAAGAAGGCCAGGCTGGTGGCCTGCTCGTCGCTGAGCGGCAGGTTGAATCGGTTGCGGAACTCGATGAGGTCGGTCTCATCGAGCTTCTTCTGGCTGTGCGTGGTCATCTTGCCCTGGCCGGCCGTGCCCATGCCGTAGCCCTTCTTGGTGTGCGCCAGGATCACGGTGGGCTGCCCCTGGTGGCGTGCGGCCGCGGCGTACGCGGCGTGGATCTTCACCAGGTCGTGCCCGCCGCGCTTCAGGCGGTCGATCTGCTCGTCCGTCATGCCCTGGGCCAAGGCTGCGAGCTCGGGGTTCTGGCCGAAGAAGTTGTCGCGGTTGAAGCGGCCGTCCTTGGCGGCAAAGGTCTGCATCTGGCCGTCCACCGTGCCTTCGAGCGTGCGCACCAGCGCGCCGGTCAGGTCGCGGGCGAACAGGCCGTCCCAGTCGCTGCCCCAGACCAGCTTGACCACGTTCCAGCCCGCGCCGGCGAACAGGCGCTCCAGCTCGTCGATGATGCGGCCGTTGCCGCGCACCGGGCCGTCCAGGCGCTGCAGGTTGCAGTTGACCACCCACACCAGGTTATCCAGGCCCTCGCGCGCGGCCAGGGTCAGCGCGCTCATGCTCTCGGGCTCGTCCATCTCGCCGTCGCCGAACACACCCCAGACCTTGCGCGCCGAGCAGTCGAGCAGGTTGCGGTGCGTGAGGTAGCGCATGAAGCGCGCGTGGTAGATGCTGCTGATGGGACCGATCCCCATCGACCCCGTGGGGAACTGCCAGAAATCCGGCATCAGCCAGGGGTGCGGGTAGCTCGACAGGCCCTGCGCACCCGCGCCCGGCGCGGTGAGCTCCTGGCGGTAGTGCATCAGGTCCTGCTCGGACAGACGGCCTTCGAGGAACGCCCGCGCATACACGCCCGGCGCGCTGTGCGGCTGGAAGAACACCAGGTCGCCCCGGTGCTGCCCCTCGCCCACGCCTTCGCGGGCGCGGAAGAAGTGGTTGAAGCCGCTCTCGAACAGGTCGGCCGCGCTGGCGTAGCTGGCGATGTGGCCACCCAGTTCGCCATAGGCCTGGTTGGCGCGCACCACCATGGCCAGCGCGTTCCAGCGCACGATGGAGGCCACGCGCTCTTCGATGGCCAGGTCGCCCGGAAACACGGGCTGGTCCTGCGCGGCCACGGTGTTCACATACGGCGTGTTCAGGTCCGGCTGCCAGCCGATGCGCTGTGCGCGCGCCAGGCGCACCAGTTCTTGCAGCATGTGCCGCGCCCGCTCGGGGCCTTCGGTGGCGACCAGCGCCAGGAAGGCATCGCGCCACTCGGCGGTTTCTTCGGGGTCGGCGTCCGGGGTGGCGCCGGGGGCTTGCTGCAGCAGGGCGTGGGGGGTGAGGGCGTTCATGATGACCACTGTAGCGAGGCTTCGCCCAAATGAGTTGCCGTTCTGGCTTCCGTCCATCGCCACCATGGCATTTTGTGCCGCAAAACCCATAAACTGCAGCACATGAAACTGGACACCCTCGATGTGCGCATTCTGGCCGAGCTGCAGGCTGACGGATCTTTGTCCAACGTGGAGCTGGCGCGGCGCGTGCACCTCTCGCCCTCGCCGTGCCTAGCGCGCGTGAAGGCGCTGGAGGCTGCGGGCGTCATCAGCCGCTATGTGGCGCTGGCCAACGCTGCGGCGCTGGGCCTGGGGCTCAATGTGTTCATCAGCATCAGCCTCAAGACGCAAAGCAAGGAAGCCCTGGCCGACTTCGAGCGTCGCATTGCCGAGCACGACGAGGTGATGGAGTGCTACCTGATGAGCGGCGACAGCGACTATTTGATCCGCGTGGCGCTGGCCGACATCGGTGCGCTGGAGCGTTTCATCCTGGAGCAGCTTGCGCCCATTCCTGGCGTGGAGAAGATCCGGTCGAGTTTTGCCCTCAAGCAGGTGCGCTACAAGACAGCGCTGCCGCTGCCCCGGGCATAGCGTTCAGGCTCCAGCGCCCTCTTCAACCGTCACCCCACACGTGCGGTGCTGGGAGGCTGGCCGATGATCCTTTTGTAGGCGCGGCTGAACGAGGCTTCGGACTCGTACCCCAGCCGGTTGGCCGCCACGGCCACGCGCATGCCGTCGCGTCCAATCCAGCGGCGGGCCTGTGACATCTTGACCTTGGCCACGTAGCGCGCCGGGCTCTCGCCCATGGTGCGCGTGAACGATTCGGAAAAGCTCGAGCGCGAGGCGCCCATCAGGTCGGCCAGCAGCGGCACGTTCCAGTCGCGCTCGGGCTCGGCGTGGATGGCGGCGATCACCTTGCCGATGCGCGGGCAGCGCACGGCGGCGATCCAGCCGGTGGGGCTGTTGCAGCTGCATTCCACCCAGGCGCGGATGATGCTGGCCGCCAGCGCATCGGCCAGGCGCGCCAGGATGGCGCAGGCGCCCATGCGGTCCTGCTCCACCTCGCGCTCCATGGCGTCGAGCAGCACCGGTACGGTGGTGTCGCGCCGCGCCAGGTCGCCGGCCATCATCACCTCGGGCATCATGGCCATCAGCGGGTGCAGCGGATCCAGGTTGAAGCGCAGCGCGCCGCAGAACATCACGTCGGGCGCCTGCGGCGGGGGCGGCGCCACGGCGGCGCCCAGGTATGCATTGTTGGCATCGCGCCCGTCCACCAGGTAGATGTTCTCGGACACGGCCTTGCGCGCCAGCGAGTCGATGTCCACCGGCGGCACGTCGGGCGAGCTGGCCAGCACGTGGAAGCTGCCGTGCGGCAGCAGCACCGCGTCGCCCGGGTTCAGGCGCTGCCAGTCGGTACCCGGCGTGCGCAGCCAGGCGCCGCCATGGCCCACGAAGTGAAAGCGCGCCGAGCGCTGCGCCGGGAAGGCAATGGCCCAGGGCGGGTGCAGCACGCAGCGGCCATACTCCACGCCATCCAGGCGCAGGCCGAGCAGGATCTGCGTCAGCAGGTCCGGCGGCTCGGCAAATGGCTCTTGAGCCACTTGGTCGAAGGGTCTGGATAAAAAGTCAAGCATTTCGGCTTTTAGGGCATGGAAACGCCGCCATCTTATCCCTACGATGGCTTTCCATCCATCCCAAGGCCTTTCCCGTGCCCTCCTCTCCCTCCTGCTCCGCCTGCCTTGATGCACCCACCGGTGCCGTCGTTGCCGAGGCCACGCCCGCCCCGCACTCCACCCCCGAGCCCACCGAGGCACGCTGGGCCGCCGTGGCTTCCATGGCCCTGGGGGTGTTCGGCCTGGTCACGGCCGAGTTCCTGCCCGCCAGCCTGCTCACCGCCATGGCCAGCGACCTGCGCGTGAGCGATGGCGCCGCCGGCCAGGCCGTCACCGTGACGGCGCTGGTGGCCGCCGTAGCCGCCCCTTCGCTGCCGCTGCTCACGCGCCGCATCGACCGGCGGCTGGTGATGATCGCCTTCACGCTGCTGCTGGTGCTGTCCAACCTGATGTCGGCCCTGGCCGGCAGCATGGTCACGCTGCTGGCCGCGCGGGTGCTGCTGGGCGTGGCGCTGGGCGGGTTCTGGTCCATGTCGGCGGCGCTGGCCATGCGGCTGGTGCCAGCCTCGCTGTTTGCGCGGGCCATGTCCTTCATTCTCACCGGGGTGTCTGTGGCCACCGTCTGCGCAGCGCCCATCGGGGCCTGGATGGGCAACCTGTGGGGCTGGCGCAGCGCCTTCATCGCGGCCGGCGGCATCAGCCTGATCACGCTGGCCGTGCAACTGGTGGCCCTGCCCGCCCTGCCCCCGCGCGACAACCCCAACCTCAAGGTGCTGGGCGAGCTGCTGCGCCGCCCGCCCGTGCGCGTGGCGCTGTTGGCGGTGCTGCTGGTGATCTCGGGCCACTTCGCCGGCTTTACCTACATCCGCCCGCTGATGGAGCAGGTCACGCATCTGTCGGTGGCCACCATCACGGCGGTGCTGCTGGGCTATGGCGTGGGCGGGTTCTTCGGCAACTTCGTGGGCGGCTGGATCGCCGGGCGCAGCGAGCGCCAGGCCATCGTGGCCGGTGGTGCCGTCATCGCCGTGCTGGCCGCCACCCTGTTGGTGGCCGGGCAGTCGGCCGCCATCACCGCCGTGGCCGTCACGCTGTGGGGCTTTGCGTTTGGCGCCTTCCCCGTGGGCTTCCAGACCTGGATCGTGCGTGCCGCGCCCGACCAGGCCGAGGGCGCAGGCGGGCTGCTGGTAGCAGCGTTTCAGATCGCCATTGCCAGCGGCGCCATCTTCGGCGGGCTGATGGTGGACCACGTGGGCGCCCTGGGCGGGCCGGCGTTTGCCCTGGCGGCGCTGACGCTGGGCACCTTGCTGACCCTGCGGCACGGGCCACGCCCAGCATCCGCGTGATCGGCCCACCAAAACCCAGGCAGCGGGACCAACGCCCTCACTGCCCAGGTTTGCGTGAAATCTGGCTGGTTGCCACGCGCTTGCGCAGATCACGGATCAACGCCTTGGCCCGCGCTTCGTTGGCAGGCCCCATGCGCACCAGGATCTTCTGCCCGCTGGAGAGCGATTCGAGCGCGGGGTCCACAAACTCATACCGCACCCAGGGGCGAAGATTGGGCACGTCGGTGTTGACGGGCGTGAGCTTCACGCGCAGCGGGCCCTGGGGTTCTGGCGCCAGCAGCAGGTGGTCCAGCACGGCCACCAGTCGGTCGTTGAAGTAGCGCTTGGGGTAGCCCAGCTCTTCATACGCCTGCTGGAACAGTGGGTACAGCCGCGCATACAAAGCCACGGCGGGCTCCAATGGCACAGCCTCGGCAAAGGTCAAAAAAGCGCTGTAACGGGCTGAATTGCTGGCGGCCATCGTGGTGGGGGCATCGCCCTCGCCATTCACCACGAACCGCTGCGGCATGGGCTGCACCGGCCACATGCGCGACGGGGCCTGGGCGCGGCCCAGGTTGTCCACGGTGGCCACCACGCGGCGGACAAAACCATCGGTCAACAAAAACGCAGTGAGCTTGTCGCGGCCCAGCAGCTCGGCCAGCAGCTCTGTCACCCGCTTGTCGGATGCAGCCAGCGCGGGCAACGCGGCATCTGCCGGGGCCAGTGCATCGACAGGGTTCTGGGGCCCCGAGGCTTCGGGCATGGGTGGCGGGGCCAAGGGCACTTGAGGGGCCACCACGACGGGAGGCGGCGCAGGGGGTTGCTGCCCCGGTCGCAGCCAGAACCACCAGGCAGCCCCGGCGGCCACCGCGCAAGCCAGCACGGCGGCAAAAACCCAGGGGGTGGAGGACGTGCGCTCTGGCACGGGGCGGAACTCGGCAGTCTCTTGATCGGGCATCGGGTCTCCTTTCAGCAAGAACAACCCTTGTCCGAGCGGCTGCGGTGCCAGGCGTTCCATGCAATCCCGCTTGGGGATGTGCTGGATTGGAAACCTGCGTGATACCGCCCAGGTAACGCGATGTAGACCGCGCGCCGAAACCCACGCTTAAAACGCCGTGGGCGTCGTCGACAGCGACTCCAGCCACGCCACCGTGGCCGCCAGTTCAGACGGCCGGATCTCGTGCGCGCTGGGGAACTCGTGGTATGCCACCGTGACCGGCAGCGGCGCCATGTGGTGCGCAATGGCCTGCGCGTGCGCCAGCGGGATCACGTTGTCGTGCGTGCCGTGGCTCAGCCACAGCTGCTTGCCGCGCAGCGCGTCCGCAGGCGCGGTGAGCGGCACCACCTGCTGCAGCAGGCGGCTGTGCCACACCAGCGCGGCCTGCATCAGTGCGGGCCGGGTCAGCAGGAGCGACAACGCCATGATGCCGCCCTGGCTGAAGCCGCCCACCACCACGCGCTCGGGCGGAATGCCCAGCTGCTCGGTGGCAGATTCGACCGCCTGGGCCACCAGGGCGCGGCTTTGCGCTTCCTGCTCTTCATTGATGGTGCGTTCGCCTCCCGGCTCGATGGAGAAGTCAAACCACGCATGCGCGCCTGGCCCCATGCGAAACGGCGCGCGCAGGCTCAGCACATGAAAACGCTCGGGGATCTGCGGCGCCAGGCTGAACAGGTCCTGCTCGTTGCTGCCCACGCCGTGCATCAGCACCAGCAGCCAGGGGCGGGGGGTGGTGGAAGCAGCGGGGCGCTGCAAAAATGTGAGCGGTAGATTGAGCATAGACAAGCGCCAGCGGCAGTTTTAGCTAGAAATTTTACTTAACCCACCCGTCCTGCGACGGGCTCCAGGGCAAAAGCATCCATCGACAGCATGCTGTACATCACCTCGCGGCTCAAGTAGTTTGCGTACAGGTCGTCGCCCGCCGCGCCCAGCGCGAAGAAAATGGGCAAGAAATGGTCTTCGGTCGGGTGCGCGCGGCTGGCATGCGGCGCCTGGCTGCGGTAGTTGAGCAACGCGGCCATGTCGCCACGCGCCAGCGCATCCTCAATCCAGCGGCTGAACTCCAGCACATAGGGTGCGGGCTCGCGCTCGCCGCCAAAAAACTCGGCCAGGTTGTGCGTCATGCTGCCCGAGCCCACCACCAGCACGCCCTGGCTGCGCAGGCTGCGCAAGGCGGCGCCCAGCGCGTAGACCTCCGCCGGGCCTGCCCCCACGGGCAGCGCCACCTGCACCACGGGCACATCGGCCTGTGGGAACAAATGCATCAGCGGCACCCAGGCGCCATGGTCAAAGGGGCGCGCGGCATCGCCTTGTGCGGCCACACCCGCGGCCTGCAGCAGGCCCAGCACCTCTTGCGCCAATGTGGGCGAGCCAGGGGCTGGGTATTGCAACTGGTACAGCGCCGGGGGAAAGCCGCCAAAGTCGTGCCAGGTGGCAGGCTGCGGCCCCGTCATGACCTGTGGAGAGCGCGCCATCCAGTGCGGCGACATGATGACCACGCCGCGTAGACCGGGGTATTGCGCGCGCAGGCCTTCACCCCACTGCGTGAGCGCCGGGCCGGTGGTGCCGGCATCGATGGCGAACAGCGGCGCGCCGTGCGAAACAAACAGCGCGGGAACAACAGCAGGGGCAGAGGTAGGGGCTTGGGCAGAGGCAGACATGGCAATTCCATCCGTGAATGCAATGAATGTAGGACCGATGCCCTCCGATACCAAGCCCTGCGAGCCGGACAGATTGTTCTACGGGTGATGCCAATGCACCCTTGACGAGGGCCGTGCAGATGCCCGCTGCACCGCCTCCCCCGTTCAAGACCCGTCGCGCACCCGGCCCCGCAGCGCCTTGGTCTCGCTGCGCTGGGTCTTGCCCGCAAGCCGCCGTTGCTTGGAGCCATAGGTGGGCTTGGTGGCACGCCGCACGCGGGGCGGCACGGCGACGGTGTTGACCAGCGCATTCAGGCGCTCCAGCGCATCGGTGCGGTTCTGGTCCTGGCTGCGGTACTGCTGGGCCTTGATGACCACCACTCCCTCTTGCGTGATGCGGGTGTCGCGCAGGGCCAGCAGGCGCTCCTTCACGTCCTCGGGCAGCGACGATGCGGCCACGTCAAAACGCAGGTGCACCGCGCTAGATACCTTGTTGACGTTCTGCCCGCCCGCACCCTGGGCGCGCATGGCGGTGATTTCTACCTCGTCCTCAGACACCTGCAGGGGCAATGGGGAGGCCATATATCTATTGATCTATTTGTCCCCTTGCCTGCGCGGCGTCAGGCCGCAGGCTGCTGGGCCAGCAATTGCGCCAAGCCGTCAATCGCCAAGCCGTAGCCCAGCACGCCAAAGCCGCACATCACCGCCTTGGCGGCTGCCGCCATGTAGGAATGGTGGCGGAACGCCTCGCGCGCATGCACGTTGCTGATATGCAACTCAATCAGCGTGATGCCCGTGCCCTTGGTGGCATCGTGCAATGCAATGCTGGTGTGGGTGTAGGCCCCAGCATTGATCACTACGCCTGCCAGCTCCCCCGCCGCGTGCAGGCGGCCGGCCTCGTGAATCCAGTCCACCAGTGCGCCTTCGTGGTTGCTTTGGTGAAAGCGCAGCGCAAAACCATGGCGCTCGCAGGCGTCTGCGCACAGCTTTTCAACATCGGCCAACGTCGCTGCCCCATACACGGCGGGCTCGCGGGTGCCCAGCAGGTTCAGGTTGGGGCCATTCAAGACAAAAACGGTTTTCTTCTTCACAGACATGCAGCACTCCGAGGGCGTTGCGCCTGCCACGCTGGCAGGCCAGAGTGCGGGATTATGCGGCGCCCCGTGCGCAACCCGAAAAGCGCGCACCCAAAGAAAAACGGCCCCGAAGGGCCGCTGTAAAAGGCAGCCTGTGCAAAGACGCTGCCTGTGAGCGACTGGCGCCCAAGAGGTTGGTTACAAATGATCAACAGACTGGCCCGCGGGCCAGCCGCTGATCAGCGGTCCCAATGGCGGTTGTGGCCATGGCCGCGATGGCCGTGGTCATGATGGCGATGGTGGCGGTAGCCGCGATCACCGTAATAAACCACCGGAGGGGGGGCGTAGTACGCTGGGGCGGGCGCGTAATACACAGGCCGGGGTGGTGCGTAGTACACGGGTGGTGGAGGCGCGTAATAGGTGGGGGCGGGTGCGTAGTAGCCATTGCTGGCCCCCACCACCACACCAGGCACGCCAATGCCCACCGACCAATTTACGTCGCGGGCTTGGGCTGCGCCCGTGCCGGCCAGCAATGCCAGCGCCACACCAGCCGAAGCAGCCAAGGCATAGATAGAACGGGTTTTCGTCATGGAAATCTCCTGTTTGAGCGAGGGCAGCCAGCCAAATGGACTCACCTCACCGGTACATAACGCACCAAGTAGGCAAAAGGATGGCACAAAATCGTCTTTACGTTGTGTCTGGACGTATACGCGCCCGTTTCTATGCGTAAACCATCACGAAACCGGCGCCTAAAATGGCCCAATGAGCACCCAAAACCCCGCCAACACAGCCGCCAACACCCCCGGCGCTGCCCCTTCGGCAGCCCCAGAAGCTGCCAAGCCCAGCAATTTTCTGCGCCAGATCATCGAAAGTGACCTGGAAAAAGGCACCTACACCACCCGCCGCTGGGCCGGCGCCCCCGGCGACGCCGCCCACCATGCCCAGGGCGAGCCTGACCCTGCCAAGATCCGCACCCGTTTCCCGCCCGAGCCCAATGGCTACCTGCACATCGGCCATGCCAAGAGCATCTGCATCAACTTCGGCCTGGCGCGCGACTACGGCGGCGTGTGCCACCTGCGCTTTGACGACACCAACCCCGAAAAAGAAGACACCGAATACGTCAACAGCATCATCGACGCGGTGAAATGGCTGGGTTATGACTGGAACGGCAGCCCCGATGCAGCCCCCTACCAGGCCAGCGACTACTTCGGCTTCATGTACCGCGCCGCCGAAGCGCTGATCGAAGCCGGCCACGCCTATGTGGACGAACAAACCGTAGAACAAATGCGCGCCAACCGGGGCGACTTTGGCAAGCCTGGCGTGGACAGCCCCTTCCGCACCCGCACTCCGGCCGAAAACCTGGCCCGCTTTCGTGAAATGCGCGACGGCCAGCACGAAGACGGATCGATGGTGCTGCGCGCCAAGATCGACATGGCCAGCCCCAACATCAACATGCGCGACCCGGCCATCTACCGCATCCGCCGCGCAACACACCACAACACGGGCGATACCTGGTGCATCTACCCGATGTACACCTACGCGCACCCCATCGAAGACGCGCTGGAGCAGATCACCCACAGCCTGTGCACGCTCGAATTTGAAGACCAGCGCCCCTTCTACGACTGGCTGCTGGAGCGCTTGACCGAAGGTGGCCTGCTGGCCAGCCCGCCCCCCCGCCAGTACGAATTTGCACGCCTGAACCTCACCTACGTCATCACCAGCAAACGCAAGCTGGCCCAGCTGGTGTATGACCATAAAGTGAGCGGCTGGGACGACCCCCGCATGCCAACCATCGTCGGCCTGCGCCGCCGCGGCTACACGCCCGAATCGCTGCAGGTGTTTGCCGACCGCATCGGCGTGACCAAGAGCGACAGCTGGATCGACTACAGCACCCTGGAAGGCTGCCTGCGCGAAGATCTGGAGCTCAAGGCCTACCGTGGCATGGCCGTGCTCAACCCCGTCAAGCTGGTGCTCACCAACTGGGACGACGTCATGGGTGCCGGCCACCTGGAGCCCTGCACCCTGCCCGCCCTGCCCCACCCACCGGAAGGCGTCGAATCGCCCACCCGCCACTTCACCATTGGCAAAGAGGTGTGGATCGAGCGCGAAGACTTTGAAGAAGTGCCCCCCAAGGGCTACAAGCGTTTGTTCCCCGGCAACAAGGTGCGCCTGAAGGGCGGCTACGTCATCGAATGCACCGGCTGCACCAAGGATGCCAACGGCACCATCACCGCAGTGCTGGCCACCGTGGTGCCCGACACCAAGAGCGGCACCCCCGGCGCCGACAGCGTGAAGGTGAAAGCCGCCATCACCTGGGTCGGCGTGGCCGACGGCGTGAACGCCGAAGTGCGCATGTACGACCGCCTGTTCCTGGA
Organism: Acidovorax sp. Root267; assembly: GCF_001429215.1. Classification (NCBI taxonomy): domain Bacteria; kingdom Pseudomonadati; phylum Pseudomonadota; class Betaproteobacteria; order Burkholderiales; family Comamonadaceae; genus Acidovorax; species Acidovorax sp. Root267. Next base: position 96,569 of record NZ_LMJC01000031.1, on the reverse strand, counting down.
AGCCCAGCCCGATGCGGGTGGCAAGGACTTCATTGAAAGCCTGAACCCGAACAGCCTGAAGGTGGTGACTGCCATCGTGGAGCCGTCACTGGCCAATGCGAAGCGGGACGATAAGTTTCAGTTTGAGCGGCACGGGTACTTTGTGGCGGACCGGGTGGATCACCGGGCAGAGAAACCAGTGTTTAACTTGGCGGTGGGGTTGAAGGATTCGTGGGGGAAGTGATTACCTCCTGATTGAAAAGAAGGCCAGCAGATTTCTATATTTGCTGGCCGTTTTCTTTTGGACTGATGACAGCTTTCGACAGCGGATTCAAGCGGTCGGTCACAGTGCAATATGGATCTGTCATTTGCTGTCGCCCAGTGAAAGCCCCCGCCCTCCGGGTGAGGTTTGCCCGTGTCAGCACTTCGCATCTCAAGGGGCACCAGACCCCCAGTGGCTTGGTTTGAAAACACGGTATGCGACTATGGGTGGAATGGCGAATGCTGCTGCTTTGTAAGCTGCAGCTTGAAATGCGAGGAAAACAATATGCTGCTAACCGATATCGCCGTCGAGCACACCCTGGTGTCCAAAAAAAACGGAGTTCGTCAGACTTTCTTACTACATCCGTTCACCGATACACAGCGAGACTCACTTGGTAAATTCGAGATCGTTCGTGACGTCAGCCAGCCAGGATTCAAAGACGTTAAACGCTCAACCTTCGTGACGTTTCAACAATTGGCAGAGTTGTATGCGAAAGGTGCGCTCGAAGAATTCGGGTTTTCCGTTCGCATGTGTCCAGGTCAGGGCACGTACCCTGCCAAGAATCCAGCAAAAAAGATATTGCCAACCAGCATCAGGCCGGGCTCACCGTTCGATCTGGCTGTTCAAAAGGTTGATATTGCAAAACCTGCTACTCGCGAATTGAGAACAGCCTTGCTTCGCACCAACGTCACACTCTAAGGGTGGTGACGCTGATAGATATGGGAGTCCCTGTGAATTCATCCGTTGCCCATGCTGAACTCATCGCCATTTTGAAGCGGGCGCAGGCAGATGCCGCTCACAAGCTCGGATTGATCAAAGCTGCTGCGAACAAGGGTACCAAGGCAGCCCAAGCCGCTACGGAAACGGCTGCAAATGCCGTAAAACGCAGGGACTCGTATGCAAAAAGGCTGGGCACCCTGGGGTGAGCCTCAAGGATTGAGAGCGGCCCAGCCTGCGGCCCGGCATCAGCCAGTAGCCACCGCCTACACTTGGCCGCAAGAGACAGATAGGCGCTAGAGGCCAGTTGCATGATTCATGCTAACCGCCCCTTGGTCTCCCATGGGGTGCAGCGCTGAGCTTGGTATCGGCCGGCAAAGCATCCACAACACGCTACACGCCGTACATGGGGCGAGCTACCGCGCAGCAAGCGCTAAGCCATTTGCAATACAAACACCGCCATGCTCCCTACCCCACCCCTGCCACCCACATTCACCCCCACCTTCGCCCATGTGCCGCCCGGCCCGGTGGCAGGGCCGTTGCAGCTGGCGCCCGTCAACGCTGGCGTGGTGTCAGTCCACACTGCCGGTGGCGCGCATGTGGGCTCGCTCAAGCTGGTCGGCGGGGTGTGGAAGTTCAAGGCCATGGGCTACGACGCCGCAGGCCGCATGGAGCCGGGCCATGGGCCGCTGACGGAACAGCACAACATGGCGTTCGCGGCGCTGGATGAGGCCGAGGTCAGCGCCCGGTTGCTGGGTGCTTTGGGAAGCGCTGGGTAACGTGCGCTAAGAAAGCACCAAAAATACGAAGCCGTGCCGCTGGGGGCCACAACCCTCAGCGCTGCGCGTCGGCCAGCAAAAACTCCACCGCCGCACACACCGCCGCCACCTGCGCCTCAATGCACTGCTCGGGCGTGGCGCGGGGGCTGTCCGGGTAGACCTCGGTCGTGGTGGTGTAGCGGGCGCCGCTGATGCCCGCGCACAGGCCCATCTGCTTCATCGCGTATCGGATGACACCCGGCGCCACGACGGGCGAGCCAATGATCTCGTTCTTCTCATCCGCAGGCGCGATGTGCGTCACGCGGCTGACGGTGTCGATGATGGCCTGCTGGAAGGCGGGCTGGGGGTTGTCGGTGTCGTCCACCAGGTAGAAGCCGTCGGGAATGCTGCCGGGCTCGAACACCTTGCCGTCGCGCGCGGCGACGGCGGGGCGGTATTCGGATTCGTCGGTGTCGGTGGTTTCGTGCAGGTCGATGTGGGCGGAAAATTGGCCGTGCAGCGGTGCCAGCAGGCGCATGAGGGCGGCGGACTCCTGCGCGGGCGAGCTGTCGCGGAACGACCGGTTGGGGTCGATGGCATCAAAGTTCCAGCGCTGAAACCGCTCGTACGCCCAGGGGCTGACGCAGGGCACTACCAGCAGGTTGGCCCGGCCTGCAAAGCGCTCGGCCTGTGTGTCCACAAACCGCAGCGCGCCATGCACGCCGCTGGTCTCGTAGCCGTGCACTCCCCCGGTCACCAGCACGGTGGGCAGGCCGGACTGCCAATCGCGGCTGCGCAGAGCCCGCAGGGGAAAGCGCTCTGCCGGGTGCTGGGCGTCGGCATAAATCACGTCGCCATACATCTCCACATCAAACCGGCCCCGCAGCGCCTCGATGGCCGTGAGCACGTCGTCGGCGTAGCTGCGCTGGCGCACTTGGCGTGCGCGCCACTGGTCGCGTTCTGCAGCGCCCCAGGGTTGGCCGGGCGTGCCGATGGGATAAGTGTGGGTGGGTTGCATGGGTGCGTGGGATGGAGTGGCTGGTGAATGGTAGAACCAATGGCAGACGGAGCCGACTGTACGGACAACGTCAAAAGGCTTGTCGCAGGGCGTTCATAGAATACCGCGATGCCCTTCCCTTTGATTCGGCCCTTGCGGCTGGCAACCTCGTCGCTGCTTTTACTGCTCTGCGCACTGGCCCACGCGCAGTCCGCCTCACAACCCGCTGCTGCCAACACCCCGGTCACCCGCCCAGCGGGCAGTGCCCCTGTGGATGGAACAGCACCCACACCGGGAGGCGCCGCAGCCGCCGCCGCGCCCACAGCGGCCGACGCGGCCCTGCTCTCGCGCGATGCCCGGCGCATTTACGAGCTGTCGCGCGACAAGCTGGTGCAGATCCGCACGCTGCTGCGCAATGCAGACACCCAGGCGTCGATTGGCTCGGGATTTTTTGTCTCTGCCGATGGCCTGATCGTCACCAACTTCCATGTGGCGAGCCAGCTGGCGCTGGAGCCCGAGCGTTACCGGGGCGTGTACGTGACGATGGAAGGGCTGGAGGGCGAGGTCGAGCTGCTGGCGTTTGACGTGCAGCGCGACCTGGCCGTGCTGCGCGCCAAGGGCCGCACGGCCGCAGCGCCGGTGCTGAGCTTTCGGCCTGCCCCCGAAGCCCTGGCACAGGGCGAGCGCATCTACTCGCTGGGCAACCCGCTGGACATTGGTTTTGCCGTGACCGAAGGCACCTACAACGGGCTGGTGAAGCGCAGCTTTTACCCACGCATCTTTTTTGGCGGCACGCTCAACCCCGGCATGAGTGGCGGCCCGGCGGTGGACGATGCAGGACGGGTGCTGGGTGTCAACGTGGCCAAGCGGCTGGATGGTGAACAGGTGAGCTTTTTGATCCCTGCCGAGTTCGCGCAGGCGCTGGTGCAGCGCGCCGCCAATGCAGAGCCCATCACCCAACCCGCGTACGGCGAGATGACCAAGCAGTTGATGGGGCATCAGCAGCTGCTGACGGACCGCTTTTTGAAAGCGCCGTTTCGGGAGCAGCGCCACGGCAACTACCGCGTGCCGGTGCCCGACGATACGCTCGCAAGGTGCTGGGGCTCGGGGCGCGACCCGGGCTTTCCGGGCCTGAACCTGGAGCGCACGCAGTGCCAGGCCGACAGCGATGTGGTGGCCGGTGATTTCAACACCGGCGCGGTGCGCCTGGCCTACGAGGCCTACAACGCCCCCACGCTGGGCGCCGTGCGGTTTGCCCGGGTGTTTTCGCAAAGCTTTGCCAACGAGCAGTTGCCAAAACGCGGCAACCGCCACCAGACGGCGGCCGAGTGCAGTGAACGCTATGTAGACCCCGGCAGCCTGCCACTGCGGGCGGTGGTCTGCCTGTCGGCCTACCGCAAGCTACCCGGCCTGTACAACATGACCATCCTGGCCGCTTCGGTCAACCAGCCCACACAAGGCGTGCTGGGCCGCCTGGACGTGCAAGGCATCGCTTTCGACAACGGCATGAAGCTGGCCCACCACTACCTGCAGGCGTTTCGCTGGGAGGCCGCACCATGATGCCGACCCTCGGACTGATAGAAGCCTTTGACCGCCATGGCGCGCTGCTGGCACGCGCACCCATCACGCGCTGGCCCGTGACGGTGGGCCGGGGGCTCGACTGCGACCTGGTGCTGGACGACCCGTTTGTGGCGCCCACCCACCTGCGCATCGACCGCGCGGCAGACGGCCCCCGCACGGTGCAGGTGGAGGTGCTGGAGACCCGCAACGGCGCGCGCCTGCAGCGCAAGCACCATGGCAAAGGCGAACGCTTCGACTGGCCGGACGGCACACCGATCGACCTGGGCCGCACCCACATTGCGCTGCGCCTGGCCGACACGCCCATTGCCGACGAACAGGCCCTGCCGCAGTTTCCATGGCGCACGGTGGCCGCCACGGCCGCTCTGGTGGCCCTGGTGATGGCTGTGGCGCTGGGGTCGTCATGGCTGGAGGCACGCGACGCGTCCAAGTACCTCAAGTCGCTGCCCGGCGTGCTGCTAAGCCTGCTGTTGTTCCTGGGCGTCTGGTCGGGCATGTGGGCGGTGGCCAACAAGGTGTTTGCCGGGCACTTGCAGTTCTGGCGCCATGTGCGCATTGCCTGCACGATGTACTTGGTGGCCGATGCGGTGCAGCTGGTGAGCCACTTTGCCGCTTTCACCTTCTCTTGGGAGACGCTGGCGCACCTGGCCTACCTGCTGATGGTTCTGGTGCTGGCCGGGGGGCTGTATGCCCACTTGGCGGCCGTGCTGCCGCGCCGCCGTGTGGGCCTGGCCTGGACGGTGGTGGCCGTGGTGGCGTTGGGCGTGCCGGCCTGGCTGGGTGCGCAGTGGCTCAACCGCATGCGCCTGTCGGACGCGCTGTACATGAGCAGCCTGTTCCCGCCCAGCCTGCGCGTGGCCCCTGCTGTGCCGGTGGAGCAGTTTCTGCAAGAAACCGAGTCGCTGCGCGGCAAACTCGACCGCCGCCTGCGCGACGACGGACATGCGGACGATGACGAATAAATGGATCAATAGCACCGTGCAGAACGATCCGCTGCCGCCCCGCCTACCAGCGTCTACCTGACTCGCCCATGCGCCGCCGCAAGCTCCATCACCACGTCTACGTGGTCGAACTCTCCAAAGACGTGCTGCTGGAGCCGCGCTTTCGCCGGTGCAACCCGGGCTACATCGAGGGCAAGCCCTGCGTGTACGTGGGCATGACGGGCCTGGACCCGGACGTGCGGTTTGACAAGCACAAGGCGGGCATTCAGGCCAACCGGTTCGTGACGCAATACGGCCTGCGCCTGCTGCCCGACCTGTATGAAGGCTTCAACCCGATGAGCTACGAGGACGCGGTGGACCGGGAGATCGAGATTGGCATCGACCTGCGGTCGGCGGGGTTTGGGGTGTGGCAGGCCTGAGCCCGATGTTTTCGCGCTCCAGTGGACGAACTTCCTTCTTCTTCGAATCGGGTGCACTCTACTTTTGATAGCTGCCAGCGCTTATCTATCAAGCGCTGGTGGCCAATTTCATTCAAATTCGTCGGCCCTGGGCTTCGCGGGCGGCGTCCGGCAGTGCCCTTCCGCAGCCAGCACAGAAGGCCACACACCGCCAGCCTCAGTGCACACGCCCCCGCACAAACTGCAGCGTGGTATGGGCCACGCGTTCCCCCAGGTGCCGCGCCGTGGCCAGGTCTGCCTCCGGCGGCACCACATCGGCGCCCTGGTCGGTGTTCGACTGCGCCGCGGCGCCCAGCCAGAAGCCGAGGCGGTTCAGGTCTTCTTCCGACCCAGCGGACGAGCAGTTGCCCGGGGGCAGTGCCAGGTTCACCCAGTGCATGCCGTGCTGCGCGGCAAACAGGGCCATCTGCATCAGGGTGGAAAGCTTGTCCCCCGAGCGCGAGCCAGAGTTGGTGAAGCCTGCGGCGATCTTGTCCTTCCAGCCGAGGCCCTTGGCCATAACCACGTTGGACGTCGCTTCCTGGAAGGCCTTGAACTGCGCCGAGGCGCTGGCGACATAGGTGGGCGCGCCGAAGATGATGGCGTCGGCAGATGCCAGGTCATTCCATCGTGAAGGCGCTTCCTCCACCGTCATCAGGAGGGGCTCGGTGCCCTCGACCTGAGCCACGCCTTCTTTCACGGCCTGGGCCTGCCGCGCCGTGTGGCCGTAGCCGCTGTGAAAGACGATGGCGATGCGCACACCGTGGGTGCGGGTGGTTTGGGGAGTGGGCGTGGTCATGTTCATGCTTGAGCTCATAGGTTGAGAAACTGTGGGTGAGGGGATGGGGATGTTGGGTGGGCTTTAGTGGCCGTGCACCACCTGCTCCAGGCGCTCCAGAATGCGCGGCCACAGGCCGCCCATGCGCTCGAAGCTGATGCCGTCGTTGGGCCGGAAGCCCGCCTGCTCCATGCGCAGCAGCGTGCCGCCGCCGTGCTCCTGCAAGGTCCAGGTGATGTGGGTGATAAGCCCGTTGGCCGACTCGGTGCCGTTGCCCCAGCGGTAGGCAAGCTGGCTGGGCTCCTCCACCAGGGTCACCTCGCAATGCGTCACGCCCGACCAGCCGGGCAGCGGCTGTGCGCGCACCGTGAAGCGGTGCCCCACCTCGGCCACGAAGTCGTTCTGCATGAGCCATTCCTCCATCAGCCAGGACTGCGTGAGCGCGCGCCAGACCTTCTCGCGCGGGTGGGGTATCTGCCGCTCGAACACCAGGGACCGGGTGCCTGGCGCAGCGTGGGCGGTGGCGTGGGATAGGGTTGCGTCAGCCATGGCGCACCGCCTGCAAGGTGAACGCGACGGCAGGCGCAGGGCTGGAAGGGTGGTGGCGGTTCTGCATGGTGTTTTCGGTGGCGTGGAGTTGCGCAGTCATTGGTCCATGCGTCCGAGCAGGTTCTCAAGGTCATCCAGGCGCTGGTTCCAGAAGCCGGCATAGACGCTCATCCAGTCCACCAGGGGCGCCAATCCTTCGCGCCGCACCTGGTAGTAGGTCTCGCGCCCCGCTCGACGGTCTTCCACCAGCCCCGCGCGTTTGAGCACGGCCAGGTGCTTGGACACCGCAGGTTGCGAAATGTGGGAATGCCCCGTCAGCACATTCACGGTCTGCTGCCCCTCCCGGGACAGCTGCTGGAAGATGGAGCGGCGCGTGGGGTCCGACAACGCCGCGAAGGTCAGGTCTTCAGGGGATTTCACAGGATATAACTCATTGGTTATGGATGAAGAATGATAACCAAATGGCTATGAATTGGTCAACCCTCCACAAAAAGATGCAGGCGCGCTGCGCGGAACACTCCATGGTTTGTGCGACGCACCGGGGCGGCACGACAATGCAGGCCCACACGACCCATCCATCCGCTGCGGGCCGGGGAATCCGCCCGTGGCACCCACCCTTTGTCCTTGCCCATGAATTTCGCAGACCGCCTCAAGCAACTCCCCACCGCCAGCCACCTCGCCGCACTGCACCTGCTGGGCGCGGGCGATCAGGTGCTGGCCACCATCGAGAACAAGCCCGGCCAGACGGGCTCGCTGGTGGTGTACGCCGCGCTGGCGGCGTTGTATGGCGGCCGCATCACGCCTGCGGCCGCCACCCTGGGACTGGAGTGGTATGCCGAGCACGTGGCCGATGCGCAGGCGTTCCCAGGCAAGCACCCCAACATCGACCGGCTGCTGGCCTGGGCACGGGGCAGCGAGAGCTTCGGGGTCCACACGGTTTCAGCCTGAGACAAAAAAATCCGCTGTGCCAGCGGCAGGCTGTCGAAAATGCGCGGGCCCGTTCGTCGTAGGGGTGTGAACACGTTGAATGAGCGATATCGTTTGGCGGTTCACGCTTTCACCCCCCCTGATTTCCCCCCAAGGAGACCTCGCATGACCACCCACACCACCACCGGCACAGTGACCCTGCATCGCGTGCTGCGCGCCCCGGCCGAGCGCATCTACCGCGCCTTTCTGGACGCCGACGCCATGTGCAAATGGTTGCCACCGCACGGTTTTACCGGCCGCGTGCTGAGCCTGGATGCGCGCGTCGGCGGCACTTACCGCATGCAGTTCACCAACCTGAGCAGCGGCGGCACGCACGCGTTTGGCGGCGAATATGTGGAACTGGTGCCCGGCGAGCGCATCGTGCACACCGACCGGTTTGACGACCCCAACCTGCCGGGCGAGATGCGCACCACCATCCAGCTGAAAAAGGTGATCGTGGGCACCGAGGTGTCCATCGTGCAAGCGGGCATTCCAGCGGTGATTCCCACCGAGATGTGCTACCTGGGCTGGCAGGAGTCACTGCAGTTGCTGGCACTGCTGGTGGAGCCAGAGATTCCTGGGGAATAAGCCGTCTCACGCCAGGTAGCGAGCGCTGCCCAACGGCAAGGCGGGCGGGCACCACCACAGGTATTGCATTGCGCCGCCCGCCTTCTGTTTCAGTGGCGCGTCGGGGCCCCGCCCGCCGCCACGCCCTCGTCAACCGCTTACTTCAACCACTTGTCAGCGGCTTGCTTGATGGTGCCCCGGCTGTCCACCAGGCCCCACACAAAGCCCATCACCCGCACATAGTCGGCGTCGTCGGTGGGCAGCATGAAACCCAGGTAATTCTTCGGGGTCAGCGGCGCATCGACGAACGCGGCGTACAGGCGCGGGTCGGCCTTGGCGTAGTGCAGGGCTTCATACGTCTCGGTGATCATCACGTCGCCCTTGCCTTCGGCGATCAGCGCGGGGATCTCGGCGTTCTTGTCGTGCGTGCTGACCTGGGCGGTTTTCAGGTTGGCCAGCACATAGGTTTCGTTGGTGCCGCCGGGGTTCTTGATGACGCGCACGGTGGGCTGGTTCATGGCGTCCACGCTGGTGTATTTGGCCTTGTCGGCCACGCGCACCAGGGCCACTTTGCCAAAGGGAGCGTAGCCGGGCAGCATGTCAAAGATGCGCATGCGGTTGACGTTGCGGGTGATGCCGCCCACCGCCACGTCAAACTTGTCGCCCTGCAGGTCCTTCACCAGGTTGGGCCAGGTGGTGGGCACGTATTCGATCTTCACGCCCAGTTCTTTGGCCATGGTCTCGATCACGTCGATGTCGTGGCCGCTGTAGCCCGCGTCGGTCTTGATGGCAAACGGGCGGTAGTCGCCGGGCGTGCCCACGCGGATGACCTTGGCCTCCATGATCTTGTCGAGCCGGGGGCCGGCTTGCGCGGCCTGGCTCAAAGCGAGGGTGGCGGCCACGGCGGCCAGGGCAAATACTTTTTTGGCGATCATTGGGCGAGACTCCGAAGGAAGAGGGATGGGCTGTGCAACTGCAAACATCTGCGTGAGCGGTGCGCAACAAAAGGATACAGCAGCCTCTCACCACGCAGCGTGCCCAGCGAGTCGGCCGGATGAGGTCAACCAGTTCAAGGCGAGCCGCACCCGTATCCATGGTGCTGCACAGTGCCATCAGCCTTGAACCGCGCGCGGCTGCGGTCAGAGTGGTAAATGAAGAAACGGTCAAGCATCAGCGGCCCAACCCCGCTGCGCAGCGACACCAGGGGACTATCTGACCTCAGCGGCTGAGTTCGGGCACGGTGCCGCTCATGACCTCGGTGGCACCCAGCACGTCCTCGCGCAGGCGCAGGGCCCGTTCCTGCGTCGCAGGCAGGCCGCCAAAGCGCATCGCGCAGTAGTTCTCCAGCGCCCGACTCAGCCAGGTGTGGGCCAGCGGCGCAAGCCCTTTCGCAGAAGACCAGTGCTCGCGCACGGACTGCCCGCGCAGCGGCGGGTGCCGGTAGGCGCGCAAGCACCAGGTCATGGCACGGGCAGACAGCTGCATGGACCGTGCAGGAAACCACCGCGACAAGCCCCACGCCGCAGCCAGCGCCAGGCGCACGCCCCATCGATGGCGCCGACGCCACAGCAGCCATGCCAGAAGCACGAAGACCAGCCATAGCAATAGACCGAGCAGACTGCTGGCCCCGCCGCTGCCCGGTGGAGGCGGCTGCATGGACGTATCGTCCTGCCCGCCAGTCCCCGCCGTGCCACCTGGCCCGCCGCTGCCTTTCCACCACTTGCGCAGCGCCTGGGCCGCGTCCAGCGCCCCATTGATGGCACCGCGCTGCCACTGCGGAGCGAACGGGTCTCTGCCAGCGTCCCGCATGGAGTCCAGCATGCGATCCCACTGCGATGGGGGCGTACCGGGCTGTAGCCGCGACTGCCCCTGGCGCGGAGACCCCCCCCAGCCCGAGCCCTTGCCACCCGCACCACCTTGACCGCCCTGCCCCCGGGCGCGTTGGTCCGCATCAGGGTCGCTCTGCTTGCCGAAAGGCGGGTCGAACAAACCCGGCGTATCGCCACCCGGCAGAAAGCCAAAGCCGAGCACCGGCGGCCGGGGTGCAAAGAGGAACAGGGTGGTAGCAATGGCAAAGGACACCGCCACGAAACCTGCCGTCATCGACAGCTTGGTCCAGCGCGACAGGTCCACGCCTTCGGCATGCAACCATGCGAGCGTCAGCGCACCACACAGCCAGGCTGGCCCCAGGTAAAACCACAGGCTCCAGTCGGCAGCGTAGTGCGTGGTGGTCAGAAAACACACCGCGAAGACCACGGTCATCGTCAGGTACAGGTCGCGTCGCGTGCGCAACTGGGCGGCCCGCGCGCCCATCACGACCAGCAGCACCATGCACACCCAGCGCGGGAAGGAGAAGAGAAGGATGCCTGGGAACACCGCCAGCACAAAGCCCAACAGACCCAGCACCTGCCACTGCCTGCGGCCAGCGCCCTCGGGGCCGCGCTGGTTGAGCACCCCTGCCCCAAAGCCCAGTACCGCCCACACCAGCCACAGCGCGCAAGCGAAACCGAAGGCCCGATAGCTCCGGTCCAGGTAAGAGAACGCAAAGGCCGTGAACAGATAGCTCAGCCCTGCGAACACGATGGCGCCCCGGCTCTGCAGCGGGGCCGACGGTTCTTTGTCCGCCCCGCGGGTGCTGCCCCTGGTGGGTGTGGGCCGCGCGCTGGCGAAGGCCCGGGTAGACGCATTGCCGGGTGTGCCTCCAAACCTCATGGTGTCTCCATCAAGCTGACGGCACCGGCCCGCTCAGCCACGGCCTGCAAGCCCTGGGCAGCAGCCAATTGCGCCGGACCAACAACACGCCCCAGGGCGATGCATACCACCACTGCGCAGGCAAGGCCCTTCAACCCGGCCAGCGCTGCTGCCAGGTCGGCCTGCACCATGTCGCCCGGCACGACCAGCGCGATCTGATCTCCCACCCTTGCAACCGCAGCCACGCGCATGCAGGCCTCGCACAACTGGGCCGCACTTGCTGGCAGCGCCGCAGCAAGGGCTGTGCGCACCAGGGCAGCGCCCTGCACAGGCTCGCCATCACCCGCCAAATACAGAAATGCCTGTGCACCGTGTCCATGGGCTGCATCGAACACTCCCGCCGCCAGGCGGATGGCCTGCTCACCCGCGCTGGCGGGGTTGCCCAAAGCTGGCGCCACAGGCGCATGCACAACCACCCGCAGGACCACGGTTCCCAATTGCTGGAAGTGCTGGATCACCAGCTCACCCACCCGGGCTGAAGCGCGCCAGCTCACCCGGCCTACTGAATCGCCCTGCTGGTACTCGCGCAGCAGGCCCAGCTCGAACGATTGGCCTGAGTGGCGTGTGGCGAGCGTGCCCAAAGGGTCAGGCGATACATTCCAGGGCAGGGGCCAATACATCGCCTGTGGCTTGGGCAGCACATGCACTGCAATACCGGTGTGCTGCATGGCATGCCGGGCCTGCACCAGGCCCAGCGGGAAGCCGCTGGCCAGACGCACAGCCACCAGCCGGTAGTGACCCCGGCATTCAAACCGCACTTGCCGGCCCAGTTCAACGGCCTTGCCTGCGCGAACGACGGGAATCGTCTGGCGCAGTGTCAGGTGACGCCCGGCCCACTCCCATTCGGTCTCCACGTCCACCATGAAGGCGGGCCAGCGCACGCTGCGCTCCACCACAATGCCAATGTCGCACCCAGCGCCTTCAATCACTTCCCCACTCACACCATCGGCCCGCAGCCGCACGGTCATGCCGCGCAGCGAAAGCCAGGGCAGCACGAAGCCCATCACGGTCACGGTCGCGAGGAACAGGAACATGCCGTAGACCATGGGGTCTCGGCGGTTGAGCGCCGCCAGCAGCAGCGTGCAACAGAACGCGAGCAGTACGCGTGATCGAGTCAGCAGTCGCTCCATGGGCGCTACTACTGGGGCGTGCGCTGTGACATCAGGATGGCCTGGATGATGTCGTGGGGGTCCTTAGCCTGAGCTCCCTGCCCTTGCACGATGATGCGATGTGCCAGCACCGGCGTGGCCACTTCGCGCACCACGGCCGGGTCCACATAAGAGCGTCCGCGGATGCAGCTGAGCGCGCGCGCCATGCGCGCCAAGCCCAGCGTGCCGCGCGGGCTGGCGCCGAAGCGGATGTCGGGGTGCTTGCGCGTGGCCCGCACGATGGCTGCGATGAACTGCGCCACCTCAGGGGTGATGGACACCTGGTGCGCCCCTGCCACCAGCCGCTCGAACTCGCCGGCCCGGCACACCGGCTGCAGCCGGCTGATGGGGTGCGAGAACTGCTGGCTCTGGATCAGGCCCGCTTCGGTATCTGCGTCGGGGTAACCCAGCGAAAGGCGGATGAGGAAGCGGTCGAGCTGTGCCTCTGGCAGCGGGTAAGTGCCCGCCATATCGATGGGGTTTTGCGTGGCCAGCACGGCGAACGGCGTTGGCAGCGGCAGGGTCTGTCCGTCCAGCGTGATCTGCCCTTCCTCCATGCATTCGAGCAGGGCGGACTGGGCGCGCGGGTTTGCGCGATTGATCTCGTCGGCCAGCACGATGTTGGCAAAGACGGGGCCGGGGCGCAGCGTGAAGCTGCCGTCCTTGGGGTTGTAGACCGGCCCGCCCACAATATCTGAAGGCATCAGGTCGGCGGTGAACTGAATGCGTTTGAACGACAGTCCCACCGACACCGCCAGCGCGCGCGCCAGCATGGTCTTGCCCAGACCTGGCACGTCCTCAATCAGCAGGTGCCCGCCAGCCACGACGGCTGCGAGCGCCAATTCGACCTGTTGATGCTTGCCTTCCAGAACTTTTTCAACGTTCTGAACAATGGCTTGTGCCGTGCGCGCGCATTGCTGCGCAGCGTCTGTGACTGTTTGTGCCAGATCCAACGGACTTCCCCCTCTTGATATGCCAAAAATTCTAAGGGAGCGGGTGTGGTGGAACCAAGACACATGATGAGCAGGGACATATCCGCGCCCGGTCGGCGCCGGAGCCCGCACAGCTGAACGAATCAGGTTACCCTGCCCGGTTAGCAACAAGGATTCCCATGAAAAAACTCAACGTCACCATCCAACTTGAAATGACCGTGCCCGACGACTGGGAGCTGGCCGACACCTCCGAAGGCACGCCCGTCATCAAGCTGCCCGATGGCAAGTACATGGACATCGCCATCGAACCGCTGTTTGCCGCCGACCCCGAAGACCTGTGGGCCAGCACCGAAGACGAGGACGTGCTGGACGACATCCTCGACATGGTGGACAGCGAGGCGGTGACGTACGAGTTTGTGACGCACTGAGCCGTGCCCAGGCCCTGACGGCCAGGTCTCACTGGACGGTGGCCCCCACCCCGCGTGGCATGTGCAGACGCCACGCCTTGAAGTTCGCGTCGCTTAATCTTGCAAGACATTAAAAGTGATTCTCATATTTGACAAATAGGCAATTTTGCAAATAATGAGCATCAAATGCCCTCTACAGCCCCTCTATCCACCACCCAAAGTACTGCCCAGATGGTGGCGCTGGGCGAGCAGATTCGTGTCCGTCGCAAGTCGTTGGGACTGAGCGCCACGGTGACGGCAGAGGCTGCGGGCATATCGCGCGTCACGCTGCACCGCATTGAAAAAGGCGAGCCTTCGGTGACCATGGGTGCGTGGTGCAACGCGATGGCCGCACTGGGCATGGCGGTGCAGGCGCACACCGCATCCGACGACCTGGCGCGCGGCGCGCAGGCGCAGGACCGCTCGGGCTGGATTCCAGCGCGGGTGGTGCTCACCGACTACCCCCAATTGCGTGCGCTGGCTTGGCAGGTGCATGGCACGGATGCCTTGTCGCCCGCCGAAGCGCTGGACATTTACGAACGCAACGCGCGCCACCTGGATCTGTCCGCCATGTCTGCCGAAGAACAAGCCTTGCTGCAAGCACTGCGCCTGGCTTTTGCGCACCGGCCTGGAAGCAGCCCTGGCCATGTTTGAGCGGCCGCACCACCAGCGCATTGCCCATGTGCTGGCTGCGCTGGACGGCACCGTGCTGCGCCAACATAGCTGCCTTTTTGGCGGAGGCACGTGCATCGCGCTGCAGTACGGGGAGTACCGCGAATCGGTGGATATCGACTTCCTCGTGTCGGATGCGTTGGGCTACCGGGAGCTTCGGCAACTGCTGACCCATCCCAGCGGGCTCGCCACCATCACCCACGCCCAGGCGCAGGCGCAACCTCTGGTGGCACTGCGCGAGATTCGTGCTGACCAGTACGGCATCCGGACGCAGGTGCAGATGGATGGAATGGCCATCAAGTTCGAGATCGTGCGAGAGGCCCGCATTGCGCTCGATGCGCCCGGTGCTCAAGACGCGATTTGCGGCGTAAGCACCCTCACCCGGCTGGACTTGGCTGCATCCAAACTGTTGGCCAATTCAGACCGTCAGGCCGATGACGGCGTGTTCAGCCGCGATGTGATTGACCTGGCCATGATGGGTTTGCCCCTGCCCACACTGCGTGCGGCCTTGGCCAAGGCGCAAGAAGCCTATGGCCCGTCGGTGGCGCGCGATCTGGGCAAGGCCATTGACCGGATACAGCAGCGCACAGGATGGCTGGAGCGCTGCATGGAGGCAATGGCCATGCAGTTGCCCAAGGCCGTGCTGTGGCAAAAGGTGCGAGCGCTGCGGCGTTTGCTGCCGCTGGAATAGGTCGAAAGTCTCGTGCAATATCTTGGCGCGATCGCATCAATAACTATATTTTTGATAGCACATAGCGTTCAACCTATAAGCACCAAGAAGCGATTTTTTCGAATTTTCATCACAACTGCGAGCGCAGCCAGCCCGTCAGTTTCTCGTGCGCTTTCTCCCGCAGCGGGCGGTCCTGCCAGGCCTCGTAGGTCACGCGGCGTGACCGCCGGATGTCGTCTTCAAACACCTGAGTCTGGCGCTGTGCAAATGCAGCGTCGTACACGTTCAGGTTGGCCTCGTCGTTCAGGCGGAACGAGCGGTTGTCAAAATTGGTGGAGCCCACCGACACCAGCAACTGGTCCACGATCATGACCTTGCAGTGGTACATGGTGGGCCCGTATTCGTAGATCTCGGCCCCGGCCTGCAGCAGCTCGCCCCAGGTGGCACGGGATGCGGCCTTTACGGTTTCGGTGTCGGTGTGTCCGCCAGGGGTCACCAGGCGTACGCGCACGCCGCGCGCCAGGGCGTCCATGAGCAGTTTGTGGGTCAGTTCATCGGGCACGAAATACGCTACCGACAAATCCAGGCTGCGCTCGGCCGCCGTGATCGCCAGGTGGTACATGAGCTGCATGCTCTCGCTGCCGCTCGACGGCGAGCTGGAGAACATCTGCGCCTTTTGTGTGCCCGCCGCAGCGATGGCCGGAAAATACGCCTCGCCATGCAGCACCTTGCCGGTGACCTTGAGCCAGTTGTCCAGAAACGTGGCCTGCATCTGCGCCACGGCGGGGCCGCGCACCAGGTAGTGCGAGTCGCGCCAGTGCTCCGGGTCTTGCGCGTGGCCTGTCCACTCGGGCGCAATGCCGACCCCGCCGGTAAAGCCCACCTGACCATCCACCACCAGCAGCTTGCGGTGCGTGCGGTTGTTCAGGCGCGCCAGGTTGTACCAGTGCGGTTTGTGGAATTTTTCGATCTGTACCCCGGCCGCTTTCATCTCGGCCAGGTAGCTCTCTTCCATCTTGGCGCTGCCCACCCAGTCGAGCAGCACATGCACCGGCACGCCGGCGCGGGCGCGCTCGCTCAGGGCGTCGGCAAACTGCTTGCCGATGTCGCCCGACCAGTAGATGTACGTCTCGAACGTGACGCTTTTTTGCGCCGCCTGGATGGCCGCCAGCATGGGCGGAAAGATCTGGTCGCCGTTGAGCAGCTCGGTCACCGCATTGCCGCCCACGATGCCCGGGCCCAGCAGGCTGCCCAGCGCGCGTTCGAACTGCGGGTGGGCGGTGCTGTACAGGCGCGGCAGTTGTTGCTGCACCTTCTTCTCGCCGGCCGTGAAGTTGAGCGCCAGCAACACCAGCGCGCCCGTGGCCAGGGCCGTGAGAAAAACCGTGAGCAGGGTGGAAGGGCGGCGGCGGTGGGCGGCTTTCGGCATGGCGCGATGGTAGGTGGCGGCCCGGCGGCGCAATGTAGGCGGACGCCGCCAACACCGGGGGCACAATCGCTGGTGCGGGTCGCGACAGCGGCCGCATCGCACCGTCTCCCCAAACACACACCACTGCGCTTTTTTATCCCTGCCCTGCCGTGTCTGAATCTGTCCGCCCTGCCTTCGTCCACCCCGCCCTCCCCATCAATCGTCGCAGCGTCCTGGTGGGCGCGGCGGGCCTTCTGGCGCAGCCCGCCATGCTGGGACTGCTGCACGCCAAGCCCTTGCCACCCGCGCCCACGGTGTGGCCCCAGGCGCTGCAGGTGCCGGGAGGCGTGGCACGGCTGTCGCTCGGGCCCGCGGCCACGCGGCCGGTGGCGCAGGTGCGCCAGGGTGATGTGGATGTGCCGCTGCGGGTGGTGGGCGATGCCATCGAATGGACGGCCATCGTGGGCATCCCGCTGGCCGCTACGCCCGGCGATGCGTTCATCACCGTGCTGGCCGAAGGCGGCGGCAGCCCGCGCCTGGTGCACTACACCGTGGCACACAAGCAGTACAAGGAGCAGCACCTGCAGGTGTCGCCGCGCACGGTGGACCTCTCGCCCGAGGACCAGGCACGCTACGAGCGCGAGCGCGAGCACCAGGCCGGGGTGATGGCCACCTTCACCGAGCAGCCTGCGGGCCAGGCGCAGCCATCACTGCGCATGCGCGTGCCGGTACCAGGGCGGCGCTCCAGCTCGTTCGGGCTGCGGCGCGTGTTCAACGGCCAGCCGCGCAACCCGCACAGCGGCATGGACATCGCCGCGCCCACGGGCACGCCCATCGTGGCCCCGCTGGCGGGCCGGGTGATCGACGTGGGCGACTACTTTTTCAGCGGCGGCACGGTGTGGCTCGACCACGGCCGGGGCCTACTCACCGTGTACGCCCACCTCAGCAGCAAGGACGTGCGCGTGGGCGACGTGGTGAAAGCGGGCGACGCGTTCTGCAAGGTGGGCGCCACCGGCCGCGTGACCGGCCCGCACCTGCACTGGGGCGTGATGCTGAACCGCACCATGGTGGACCCGGCGCTGTTCATCCCCGCATAACTACCATTTTGATAGCTGCTTGCGCTTGATGGACAAGCGCCAGCGGCCAATTTCATTCAAAACACAACTCCCCGCATGACCTCGCGCCTGATCCGCTTCAACAAACCCTATGGCGTGCTGAGCCAGTTCACGGCCGAGGGCAAGTGGCAGGGCCTGAAGGACTACATCGACCTGCCCGGCGTGTATGTAGCGGGGCGGCTGGACGCCGACAGCGAAGGGCTGCTGCTGCTCACCAACGACGGCCCGTTGCAGGCCCGCATTGCCGACCCGCGCTTCAAGATGGAGAAAACCTACTGGGTGCAGGTGGAAGGCATCCCCAGTGATACCGCGCTGGCCGCGCTGCGCAGCGGCGTGGTGCTGAACGACGGCCCCACCCTTCCCGCCCGCGCACGCCTTCTGGAGCCCGCGCCTGCCGTGTGGCCGCGCAATCCGCCCATCCGCGAGCGCAAGGCCATCCCCACCGCGTGGATCGAACTCATCATCCGCGAAGGCCGCAACCGCCAGGTGCGGCGCATGACGGCCGCCGTGGGCCACCCCACGCTGCGGCTCATCCGCGCCGCCATCGGGCCCTACACGCTCGACGGGCTGGCGCCGGGAACCTGGGCCGATTGAATCGAGGCAGCTACGCAGCCACCGCATCCATGCGGCGCGACAGTGCCGATCCACGCGCACGCAGGAAGGCACACAGCCCCTCGGCATAGTCCGCGCCCACGGCCTGCTGCACCGAGGCGCGCGCGGCCAGCGCAGCGCGCCAGCGCAGCACACGCGGCAAGCCTTGCCAGAGCCCCAGGCCGTCCACGCCCGGCAACCTGTCGATGACGTCGAAGTACCGGAACACGGGGCCGAACACCACGTCCACCATGCCGAAGTCCGGCCCCGCAAAGTACGGCCCCGGCCCGCTGAATTCACCCAAGGCACCTTCAAGCTGCACGAAGCGGCTACGCAACTCCTGCGCGCGGGCCCGCAGCGCGGCTTCATCCGGCGCAGCGTAAAAAGCGCCGATGGTGTTGAGCACCGTGGAGCCAAATTCCATCCACGCACGGTGGCGGGCGCGCTGCAGCGGGTCCTGCGGGTGCAGTGTGGGCATGGCGACCTCGTCCAGGTACTCGCAGATCACCGCCGACTCGAACAGGCTCTGGCCGCGCACCTGCAGCACGGGCGTCTTACCCAGCGGCGAGAGGGCCACGAACCAGTCGGGTTTGCGCGCCAGGTCAATGGTGCGGCGCTCGAACGGGAGTCCCTTCTCATGCAGCACGATGGCCACGCGCTGCACATAGGGGCACAGTGCATGCGAGACGAGTGTGAGCGCTGGCACAGCAGCCACCTCTGCGCTCACGATGCCAGCCCCTCGGCACGCAGCGCGGCCTGCACCTGCGGGCGGGCCGCCACGCGCGCCATCCAGGCCTGCAGGTGCGGGTAGGCCGTGAGCGGCATGCCCAGCAGGTGGGACCAGTTGACGATGGTGAAGCCATACGCATCGGCCACGCTGTACGCGCCCGCCAGGAAGTCGCTGTGCGAAAGCACGCCATCCATCTCCACAAAACGCGCGGCCAGCTTGGCCTTGGCGGCCTGGCGCGTGGAGTCGGCCGTCTCCTTGTGCCACAGCCAGGGGCTGAAGCCCTTGTGCAGCTCGGTGCTGATGAAGGTGAGCCATTCCAGCACGGCCAGGCGCTCGCGCGAGCCGTGCTTGCCGATCAGCGCCTGGGCCGGGTCCAGGTCGGCCACGTACTGCAGCAGCGCCGCGCCTTCGGTGTGGCGCGACTGGTCGGCCAGCTCCAGCAGGGGCACATAGCCACGCGGCGAAATGTCGAGGTAGCTGGCACCGGTCTCGGTGGTGTGGTGGGCCAAATCGACCTTGACCAGGTCGAAGGGAACACCCACCTCGCGCAGGGCGATGTGGATGGCCAACGAGCAGGCACCGGGGGCGTAGTAGAGCTTCATGGGGGCAGGTCTTTCTGTGCAAAAAAGAAGGTGGGAGGTGTCGCCCCTTGGCACCCATCGGTACCTATTTGTATGCGGCGACAGGCAGAATTTATGATTGCATAGACGCAAACAAAATACGCATCGATGAAATCATCCATTGCACCTTCGCAATACCAACTGGGCGCTGCCGAGCTGGAGGTGCTGCTGGCCATGGCGCGCACCGGCACGTTGGCGGCGGCCGGGGAGCGGCTGGGCGTGGATGCGTCCACGGTGTTCCGAGCCATCCAGCGCATCGAACGTGGGCTGGGGCAGCCGCTGTTCGAGCGCTCGCGCGCGGGCTACCGCGCCTCGGAGCTGGCCCAGGCCCTGGCCGAGCAGGCCGAGCGTGTGGAAGCTGCCCTGGAGGCCGCCCGCACCGCCGCGCAGACGCAGCCCGAGAAGGTCTCGGGCACGGTGCGCATCTCCACCACCGACACCATCCTGCAGGGCCTCATCGCCCCCGCCCTGCAGGTGCTGCAGCCCCGGCACCCGGCCCTGGTGTACGAACTGCATGCGGGCAATGAACTGGTGAGCCTGACGCGGCGCGACACCGACATCGCCGTGCGCGCCACCAAACGCCCGCCGCAGCACCTGGTGGGACGGCAACTGGGCATGATCCGCTCGGCCCTGTACACGGCGACGGCGAATGCGGTGGCGATGTCGGAGGTGGAAGCCGGCCGTGCAGCCTGGGTCGCGCCCGACGATTCCATGCCCGACCACCCCTCGGTGCGCTGGCGCAAAAAGCAGTACCCCAAAGTGCAGCCCACCTACCGGGTGAACAGCCTGCTCACCGTGCTGGACCTGGTGGCCCGGGGCGCGGGCGTGGGCGTGCTGCCCACCTTCCTGGCCCAGGGCCGCAGCGACCTGCGTCCGCTCACCGGCTCGCTGCCCGAGTGCGACAACGAGCTGTGGCTGCTCACGCACCCGGAGTCGCGCCACCTGCGGCGCATTGCGGCGGTGTATGGGCATCTGGCGGACACGGTGGCGCTGCCCTGAGAACCCGTTCAAATTCTTTTCGGGGGTCGCGTTGGAGTGCAATCGGGATGAGTGGATGCCTTGGATGCGCCGCATGGGCTCATGCCCATGCAAGCAGCTGGGGCGCCAAAGCTCCGAGTTCATCGGCCCGATTTCACTCCAACCCTTCGGGCAAGTGCCTTGCCGGGCGGTCTGCGGCGTTGCGGCGCTTGCGCGACCCCGAAGAGATCTTGAACAGGTTCTGAGGGCCTGGATCAAGCAGGCAAGGCCTCTCCAAACACCTCCAGCGCCGTGCCGTGCAATGAGCGCAACAGATCCACCGGGTCTACCGCCTGCGCCACGGCCAGCGCGCCGCTGTGTGCGTACGCAGGGGCAAGCAGGCGCTCGGCCACCTCGACCACGATGGGCGCTGTCACGGCGTAGATGTCCTGCCCGCGGACGCCAGCGGTGCGGGTCTGGCCACCCTGCACCAGCTGCACCATCAGTTCGAAGCGCTGCGCAGAGCGTCCGCTGTCGTCCGTGGCGGTGGGGGGCGGGGTGCCGGTGTCGCGGATGTCCTGCAGCGCCGAGCGGTTGAGCAGCGAGCGGATGTGGCCCACCGGCAGGTGGTGGGCAATGGTGATGACCTCGCTGAACGGAATCTCCACCATGGCCTGGCTGCCCAGGGGTGCGGCAAACGCCCAGTCCGGCACGTGCTCGGAAGGCACCAGCGGCACCAGGCGCCCTTGGGCCACCACCTGGCGCGGCATGGTGTTGCGCTCGCCTGTCTTGCGCGTGCCGGCGGTGGGCCACCAGCGGTCCAGCCCTATCGCCACAGTGATCTCGTCGATGGTGCCGGCCCTGGCCAGCGCGCTGGCCAGCAGGTCGGCCAGACCGCCATAGAAGGCGGCGGCCGGAATCACCACCTTGCCCGCAGCGCGGGCCGGAGCATCGAAATCGGCCAGGCTGGCCTGCGCACTCGCCTGCTCGGCCGTCACATCGATGTAGTGGCAGCCTGCCCGCAGCGCGGCCTGCGCCACCGGGGCAGCCGTGTCGAGAAAGGGGCCCGCGCAGTTTATGACCACGGCGCAGCCGGCAAACGCCTGTTCCAGGCTGGTGGGGTCGGCCAGATCGGCGATGCGCCGGGTCACGCCAGGGGTAAACACCTCGTCCAGCCGGGCGGCGCTGCGCCCCACGGCCACCACGGGCAGCCCGCGGCGCTGTGCTTCCTGCACGACAAATTGGCCGGTGTGGCCGGTGGCGCCGTAAACGGCGATGGGGCGGTGTTGTTGCGGGTTCATGGTCATCCTTTGCGTTGGGCGGGTGGTTGAAATTAACGATACAGACCTGTCTGTTTTTTGAAGATTACAGACAGGTCTGTATCATGTCAAGCATGCGCACCACAAATTCACGTTCCACCAGGGACCTCTCCCCCACCGGCGGCCCGGCCGCTTTGGCCGAGCCCGCCGCCGATGTCCGCAGCCGCATCCTCGACACCGCGTCCCGGCTGTTCTATGAACGCGGCGTGCGCGCCGTGGGCGTGGATCTGGTCGTGCTGGAAGCCGCCGTGGCCAAGACCAGCCTGTACCGCTACTTCCCCACCAAGGACGACCTCATCGTGGCCTTCCTGGAGCGGGAAGACGTCGAGTTCTGGGACCAGTGGGACAGCGTGGCGGCCCAGTTCGCCGACGACCCCGCCGGGGAGCTGGAGGCCCACATGCGCTGGATTGGCGAGCGCCTGGCCCGCTCCAACTACCGGGGCTGCCCCCAGATCAACGTGGCCGCTGAATTTGCCGAGCAGGACCACCCCGCACGGCACGTGGCCCAGCGGCACATGCAGGCGCTGCGGGGCCGCCTGCACGACATCGCGGTGCGGTTGAAGGCACCCCGCCCCGAGCAGCTCGCCGCCCAGCTCGCGGTGGTGGTGAACGGCGCATTCGTGAGCGCCGGACTGCTCAGCGCCGAAGAAGCCACCGGCGTGCTGGTCGCGGCCGTGTTGGCCCTGCAGGCCGGTGCCCGTAGCCCGGGCTGACCCCGGCCTGACATCTGCTGCCAGGCCGTTGTCAGCAGCCCCTCTCTACAGTGACCGTGCCCCACCGTGCCCGCTGCACCTGCACCTGCACCGGGACCGCGCACCTACCCACCCTCAGAGAGGAGCCCCACCATGCCCCCACAAGGCAACCACCCCCGCCCCGGCAAGACCCAGTTCTATGGCGCAGCCAGCCTCGATGGCTTCCTCGCCACGCCCGACCATGACCTCGGCTGGCTGCTGCAATTTGGCGAGATCGAGGGCTCCAGCTACCCCGCTTTCATCCGCGACGTGGGTGCGCTGGCAATGGGATCGCACACCTACGAATGGATGCTGAAACATGCCATCGATGCGGGCCAGCCCTGGCCTTACACGCCGCCGACCTGGGTGTTCAGTGCACGCACGCTGCGCGGCATTGCAGGCGCGGATGTGCGCTTTGTGCGTGGCGATGTGCGGCCCGTGCACCAGGCCATGGTGCAGGCTGCAGCGGGGCGCAATGTGTGGGTCGTGGGTGGGGGTGACCTGGTGGGGCAGTTTTACGACGCGGGCCTGCTGGACGAGCTGATCGTGCAGATCGCACCCGTCACGCTGGGTGCGGGCAAGCCGTTGTTGCCGCGCCGGATCGCACAACCGGCGCTGCGCATGCAGTCGGTCACAACGCTGGGCGGCCTCTTTGCGGAACTGAGGTACGAGGTGCCGCCAGCCCCACAACGCAACCCATAGCCGGAGTCTTAAAGCTATTATTTTTATAGCTACTTACGCTTATCCATAAAGCGTCAGCGGCTATTTTTATACAAAAATCAGCTCAATCCAGCGGCACCGCCTTGTTCACGGGGTGCGACAGCACCAAGGAGGTCGAGACGCTGCCAAACGCCGCCAGCGCATCCACCACGCGCTCCAGGTCGGCGGGCTGGCCGAAGGCACAGCGCACCACAAAGCAGTCTTCACCCGTCACGCGCACGGCGTCCAGCACTTCAGGCAGGGACTGGAAAAGCTGCACATAGCGCGGGATGTGTTCGTGCGTGGTGCGCACCCGCACCACAGCCTGCAGGCCCAGGCCCACGGCGGCCAGGTTGATGCGGGCCGCATAGCCGGCAATCACGCCCGCGTCTTCGAGCTTCTTCACGCGTTCGCTCATCGCGGGCTGCGACAGGCCGATCTGCTTACCCAGCGCCGACAGGCTTTGCCGCGCATCGTGCTGCAGGGCCATGAGGATCTGTCGGTCTTTTTTGTCCAGCTCCACGGCGGTGCTTCCTTTGTTTTCTTGCGATGAGTTCAAGGTTTGGAGGACCGATTTCCGATGAGATCCTCTGGCCGAATCAGCGGCGGTTTCCTATCGTTGGCGGGCAGTGATGGATCTGCTTTGACAACAAGGAAGTTTGATGACGACACGACCTGTTTTGCTCATCCCGGGCATCTACAACTCGGGCCCCCAGCATTGGCAGTCATTGTGGCAAACCCGGCACGCGGGCGTGGGGCGGGTGGAGCAGGCAGACTGGGACCACCCCGACTGCGACACTTGGGTGCGCACACTCGACGACGCCATTGCCACATCGCCGCAGCCCCCCATCCTGGTCGCCCACAGCCTGGGCTGCCTGGTGGCGGTGCACTGGGCCGCACGCCACCCACGGCCCGTGCATGCGCTGCTGCTGGTGGCCGTGCCGGACCCTGACGGGCCGAATTTCCCGGCCGACGCCCAAGGTTTTTCGCCACTGCCTGCCAAGCTACCCGCCCTGCCTACCCTGCCAAAACGGGTGCTGATGAGCAGCACCAGCGACCCGTATTCCACCCCTGGCTTTTCGGCGCAGTGCGCGAGCGCCTGGAACGCCGAGCACGTGGTGCTGGGCGCGCGGGGCCACCTCAATGCCGACAGCGGCCTGGGCGACTGGCCGCAGGGGTGGGCGCAGGTGGCGCGCTGGCGCAGTGAGTGACGCCTGAGACCCCCGCCCAGAGCCTCAGCTTCAACCGCCGATCGTTTGCGCCTGGTCCATCACGAGGTAGCGCTTGACCAGGTCAAAAAAGCTCTCGTAGAACGTGTCCTTGGAGATGGTCTCGCTGCCCACCTTGACCAGCGATTCGCTGCTGGCCGAAAAAGGCAGCGACACCGAGCCGATGGCGCCCACGCCCACGCTGGCCGAGTTGTTGGTCTTGCGCAGGGCGTAGGTGTCCTGCAGCGCCGTCACAAAGCCCAGGCTGACCTTGCCGTCCGTGGCCTCGGGCACACACACCACGCGCACCACCATCTGCAGGTGCGATTCGGCTTCGGGCTGGAAGCTCTTTTTGCCCTCCACCAGCTCCGCCTGGTGGGTGGAGATGATGTAGCCCTGGCTCAGCAGTGCGCGGCGCGATGCCTCGCAGGTCTGCTGGGGTGTAGCGTCGAACAGTCGCGAGTAGGTAGCCACCGAACCAAAACTCTCCTGCACCCCGAATGTCTTGGGCGTGGTTCCCACACAGCCCGCGAGCACAGCGGCCACGGCCACCCCCCCCACGGCAGCACCGGAGCGGAAGGTGAAACGGGTCGAGAAAAGACGGAAACGCAAGGGCGAGCACTCCTTCGGGGTCATCAAAATCATCCAGAAAATCGCCACTGCGGGGCTTTCCGGGCGCCATGGGGCTCTGACGGCCTGCGCCGTGCCCGGTTCCCACAGATTCTAGAAAGGCTGGAGCCCGGCCCGGCCCAACGCCCTTGCCGGCCAAAGGGCTGAAAGCCCGGCGGCCCCGGCCCATCGCCCCCTGAGGTACCCCGTGCGCCCCGCTTTTTATCGCCCCGTGCTTCAAGGTATCAATTTGCAGCACCGGGCGGATGGCTGGCGCTGAATGCTACACTATTGATAGCTATAAGCGCTTGCAAATAAAGCGACAAGGGGCAATTTGATACAAAATCCAGCCCCCTGACCGCTCTGCAAGCGTTTCACCGTCCTTCCCCCCGTTTTTTCCTCTTCTTCTGCCGTGCCCCTTGCCTCATTGTTTTGCCTGGTCGTCGCCATCAGCGACGGCGACACTCTGACGGCGCGCTGCGGCGCGCCCGGCGCCTACCACCAGGTCAAGGTGCGCATCGCCGCCATCGACGCGCCCGAGTCGCGCCAGGCGTTCGGTCAGAAGTCGCGGCAGAACCTGGCACGCCTGTGCTTCAGGCAGCGCGCCGCGCTGCAACCGGTGGACGAAGACAGCTATGGCCGCACAGTGGCCAATGTGCGCTGCGGTGGCGCCGATGTGGCCACGGCCCAGGTGCGCGCGGGCCTGGCCTGGGTGTACACGCCCTATGCAGCCGCGCATCCGCACCTGGCACCGCTGCAGCGGCAGGCGCGCAGCGGCGGCACGGGCCTGTGGTCGCAGCGGCGCCCACTGGCCCCGTGGGACTATCGGCACCGGCACAGCCAGCGTTGACGACAGGCGGCTCCTGGAGAGTGGATCAGGTGCGCAGCAGTGCCAGCACGCCCTGGGGCATCTGGTTGGCCTGCACCACCATGGCGTTGCCCGCCTGCTGCAGGATCTGCTGGCGGGCCAGGCTGGCGGTCTCTACCGCGAAATCCGTGTCGACAATGCGCGAGCGGCTGGCGGACAGGTTTTCGCTGCCGATCTGCAGGTTGGCAATGGCCGATTCCAGGCGCGAGGACTGGGCGCCGATGACAGCGCGCTGGCTGTTCACGTAATCCAGCGCGCGGTCCACCGACACGATGGTCTGCGCGGCCGACGTGGTGACATCCAGCGTGTTGCGCAGCCCCATGGCCCCCAGGCCCACAGCACCCACGCGGGTCTCGAGCGTCTGGTTGGCATTGGCGCCCACCTGGAACACCTTGGTGCTGATCGCGCTGCCAGAGGTCGCAATGTTTTCGTACGTCTCGGTAAAGCCCTGCAGCGCGTCTTTGCCCGAACGGCTGCCCTGGTTGGGGATGGCCGCCTTGGCATCGCGCACCATGCCACCGTCCACGTCGGCACCGCCAATGGCGCCGGTGTCAGCATTGTTCAAATCAAACGTGCCGATGAAGGCCGCACCGTTGAGCGCGAACTGCGCCAGCACGTCCGCCCCGTTGGTGAAGGCCCCGGCCGATGCGGCGGCAATGGCGGCATCCAGCGTGGCGCCGGGGTTGTTGCCCATGTAGCTGAGCACGTCCTTGATGCCCGTCCCGCCCGCGGTCTTGATGCGGTCGTGCATGTAGCGCACCGCCGAATAGCTGGCCGAGTAGAACTCGCTGGTGTTGGTGGGCCCGCCAATGGCCGCCACCACGGCCGCCACGCCGAGGTTGGCCACGTCGCCGCGCACGCGCTCGTCGGCCCCCTGGATGAACTCGGCCGAGCCTTCGGCAAACCACAGGTGGTTGCTGGTGATGTCCTGCCAGTGGGTGGACCGGGCCATCACGGCGTGCACCATTTCATGGCCGATGATGCGGTCGTTGTAGTACGGCGCGCTGCCACCATTGGGCATGTTGGGCGGCACGAAGTCGGCCATGTCCACCTGCAGCACCAGGTTGTTGCCGCGCCCCTGCCCGTCAAAGCCGGTGACCTGCACATAGGCGGCCACGCCGCCCGCGTTGTCGGTGAAGCCGGTGTAGCGGATGTCCAGTGCCGCGCCATCCGCCTCGATGCCGTAGTAGCTGCGGATGAGGTTCTCGCTGCTCTCCAGCCAGCTGCCGGCACTGGTCAGGCCATCGAACACGGCCAGCAGGTTCTCGTCGCCCACAACGCTGGCCTCGGAGCGGTCGAACACGTCCATGCCATTGAACTGCGTAGTGCGCCCGGTGCGGTCGATCTCCTGCGCCAGCCGCGTGACCTCGGCCTGGATGGCCTGCCGGTCGGCCGCGCTGTTGGTGTCGTTGGCTGCCTGCACGGCCAGCTCACGGATGCGCTGCAGGCTGGCCGTGACGCTCTGCAACGCTCCCTCGGCCGTCTGCATGAGCGACACGCCGTCGTTGGCATTGCGCACCGCCTGGTTGAGCCCCCGGATCTGCGAAGTGAACCGCTCGGAGATCGCCAGGCCCGCCGCGTCGTCCTTGGCACTGTTGATGCGCAAGCCCGAGGACAGGCGCTGCACGGTCGTGGCCATGTCGCTCTGCGCACCGCCAAGCCGGCGCTGCGCATTCAGCGACATCACATTGGTGTTGATCGTCAACGCCATGGCACGCCCCGGGGACTCCTGGTCAAAGTAGATGAATAAAGAGACAAACGGTAAAAAACCGGGCGAAGCGGCACGCCCAGCCCCACGCAGCAGCAGCGCCCAGGCCGGAAACCCGCTTCTTCCTCTCTGCCTTATCGGCGGGCCAGGGCAAAACCTGAAGGCCCGTTTCTGCGGGTCTTTCCCCAAGCGCTCAGCGTGCAGGCGGCACAACCGCTAGCATCCAAGGGTCTTTCCCATCTGGCCCCACCGCACGCGCTGCCCCGGGCCGAGCCCGCTCCGTTTTCATGACAGTCCCCCATTCCCCCCCTGCAGCACCCGATGCCGAGACCTCCAGCGTCTACGGCCACTCCGGCTTCATTTCCTTTCTGATCGCCCGCGTGGTGGCCGTGGTGGCCACCCAGGTGCAGGCCGTGGTGGTGGCCTGGCAGGTGTATGACCTCACGCGCGAACCGCTGGCACTGGCCTATGTGGGCCTGGCGCAGTTCCTTCCCATGCTGTGCCTGCTGCTGCCAGCGGGCGACCTGATCGACCGCTTTGACCGCAGGCGCATCCTGGCGCTCGCATGGTCGGTGGGCGCGGTGTGCAGTGCGTTGCTGTGGTGGCTGGCGGGCCATGGGGCCAGCGGCGTGGCGGGCATCTATGCGGTGCTGGTGCTGTACGGCTGCGCACGCGCTTTTTCGGGCCCGGCCATGCAGAGCCTGCTGCCGCAGATCGTGCCGCGCGGCCAGCTCGCGCAGGCCATTGCCGCCAACAGCATGCTGATGCGCGTGGCCAGCATTGGTGGGCCGTTACTGGGCGGGCTGCTGTATGCGCT
The DNA here is from genome assembly GCF_001429215.1 of Acidovorax sp. Root267. Lineage (NCBI taxonomy): Bacteria > Pseudomonadati > Pseudomonadota > Betaproteobacteria > Burkholderiales > Comamonadaceae > Acidovorax > Acidovorax sp. Root267. The sequence goes on along the minus strand of NZ_LMJC01000031.1, from coordinate 68,041 downwards.
GGGCGGCGGCGAGCTGACCTATGCCGTGTGCTGCGCGTGTTTTGTGCTGGGCGTGGTGTTGCTGCTGCGCGTGGTCGTGGCGCACACCACGGCGCCCAGCCCCGCGCAAGGCACGATGTGGCAGCGTTTTGGCGCGGGCATCACCTTCATCCGCACCCGGCCCATCATCCTGGGCACCATCTCGCTGGATCTGTTTGCCGTGCTGCTGGGTGGCGTGGTGGCCTTGCTGCCCATCTATGCGCAAGAAGTGCTGCACGTGGGCCCCGCCGGCCTGGGCGCACTGCGCAGTGCCATGGCTTTGGGTGAGGTGGGTGCGGGGCTGTACCTGAGCATGCGCCCCTTCAACCGCCATGTGGGGCGCACCATGTTCATCGCAGTGGCCGTGTTCGGCGTGGCCAATCTGGTGTTTGCGCTGTCCACACTGTTTTGGCTGTCGTTTGCGGCGCTGCTGGTGGCGGGCGCGGCCGACATGGTGAGCGTGTACATCCGAGGGGCGCTGGTGCAGTTCTCCACGCCCGACACCATGCGCGGGCGGGTGAATGCGGTGAACATGCTGTTCATCGGCTCGTCCAACGAACTGGGCGAGTTCCGCGCCGGTACCAGCGCGTCATGGTTTGGCGTAGTGCCCGCTGCCGTCGTGGGCGGCCTGTGCACGCTGGGGGTGGTGGGCGGCTGGATGCTGGCGTTCCAGACCCTGCGCAAGGTGGACCGTTTTGAAGAGGCCGCACAGGCCACGGGCGCAGCGCCATAGCACTGAGAACCTGTTCTAAGACGATCGTGTCTGGGGGTTTGGAGATACCCCTCGATACATCCTCCCTGGCGTTTGTGTCGCGCAGGTAAAACCCGCCGTGCGGGCTTGCATGCGGGTGGTGGCGGCGGCACCATGCGGACAGCCATTTGCTGGCTGCCCGCGAGGCTCCATGACCCCCACTTACCCATTGCACCTCCACCGCCGCACCCTGCTGCTCGGCCTGGCGGGTTGCGCCGTCTTTGGCGCCCCACTTGCCACACAAGCCGCGCCCCTCGCAGCCGCAGTGCCCAACACAACAAGCCCGGGCGCCTGGAGCGCGGCCGACGAACCCACCCTGGCCCACCTGCTGGACCGCGTGACCTGGGGCTGCACCGCGTCGGGTACGCAGGCCCTGGGCGCTATGGGCATTGGCGCCTACCTGGCGGCGCAACTGCGCCCGGGTGCCAACGCCGCACTGCCCCGCGAGGCCCAGGCGCAGATCGACGCCATGGCCATCTCGCGCACCCCCATTGAAACGCTGGCGGCCGATATGGACGCCCGCAACCGTGCGGCCAAGGCCAGGCCCACCGAGGACGAACGCAAGGCCGCGCTGAAGGACTGGCAACAGGACATGCGCGCCCTGCAGCAGGAAGCCGCTGCGCGTTTTGTGCTGCGCGCGCTGTATTCGCCCAGCCAGTTGCGCGAGAAGATGACCTGGTTCTGGATGAACCACTTCAACGTGTTCGCGGGCAAGGGCAGCCTGCGCGCACTGGTGGGCGACTACGAAGAGCGCGCCGTGCGCCCCCATGCGCTGGGCCGATTTCGCGACCTGCTGGGTGCCACCGTGCGCCACCCGGCCATGCTGCGCTACCTGGACAACGCGCAGAACGCCGCCGGCCGCATCAACGAAAACTATGCCCGCGAGCTGATGGAGCTGCACACGCTGGGCGTGGACGGTGGCTACAGCCAGCAGGACGTGCAGGAGCTGGCACGCGTGCTGACCGGTGTGGGCATTGCACGCCAGCCAGACAGCGACGAGCCCCCGCGCATGAAGCCCGCGCTGCGCCGCCACTACGTGCGCGATGGCCTGTTCGAGTTCAACCCCCAGCGGCATGACTGGGACACCAAGACACTGCTGGGCCAGCCCCTGCGCGCTGAAGGCCTGGCCGAGGTGGACGAGGCGCTGGACCGCCTGGCCCGCGCACCGGCCACCGCGCGCTTCATCACCCGCAAGATCGCGCTCTTTTTGGTGGGTGATAACCCGCCCCCTGCGCTGCTGCAGGCACTGGCCCGCAGCTTCGAACGCACCGATGGCGACATTGCTGCCGTGCTGGAGACGCTCTTCAACACGCCTGACTTTCGCTCATCGCTGGGCCAGCGTTTTCGCGACCCGGTGCACTACGTGCTGGCAGGCCTGCGCCTGGCGCACGGCGACGCCGTACTGCCCAGCACCGAGCCTGCATTGGGCTGGCTGCAGCGCCTGGCCGAGCCCCTGTACGGCCGCGCCACGCCCGACGGCTACCCACTGGACGCAGCGGCATGGAAGGGCTCGGGACAGATGTCCACCCGGTTCGAGATCGCACGCGCCATCGGTGCCGGTGTGGCCACCACCCCCATGCCCACCCCGCGCGAGAAGGAGATGAGGATGGCCGAGCAGTCCGCATCGCAGCGCACGCCCCCGCCGCTGGCGCAGAGTGCCTATGTGCGCGCCCTGCAGTCCACCTGGTCGGCCGCCACGCGCAATGCGCTGGCACAGGCGGCGTCGCCGCGCGAGTGGAACTTGCTGTTCCTCGCATCTCCGGAATTCATGCACGGCTGAGGAGATCACGATGCAACGCAGACACCTTCTTCAAGCCCTGGGCGCCAGCGCCCTCGGCGTGTACAGCGCCAACGCGATGGCCGCCCCCCTCGCCCAGGACGCGCGCTTTCTGCTGGTGTTCCTGCGCGGTGGCTATGACTGCGCCAGCCTGCTTGTGCCCACGGCCAGCAGCTACTACTACGAGACGCGCCCGAACATCGCCATCGCCCGACCCGGGCAGGACGGCGGTGCGCTGCAGCTCACGGCCGACTGGGGCCTGCACCCTGCGCTGGCTCCATCGTTGCTGCCGCTGTACCAAAAGCGCCAGCTGGCCTTTGTGCCGTTTGCGGGCACGGACGACCTCTCGCGCAGCCACTTCGATACTCAGGACAGCATGGAGCTGGGCCAGCCGCTGGGCGGTCGGCGCGACTTCCGATCGGGCTTTCTGAACCGGCTGGTGGCCGAGCTGAACCCGCGCGCAGGCTCAGATGCCACCGCCACCGCAGCAGCAGGCGACGAACGCTTGGCGCGCCTGCTGCAGGCCGTACAGCCCATGGCCTTTACCAGCACCCTGCCGCTGGTGCTGCGCGGCGCGGTGGATGTGCCCAACACGACGCTCAGTGCAGGCGCAGGGCGAACCGGCGTGGATGCGCGGCAGGCCGAACTCATCGAATCCATGTACCGAGGCACGGCGCTGGCCACGCCTGTGAACGAAGGTTTTGCCACCCGCGATGAGGTGGCCCGCACCATGCAGGGCGAGATGGAGGCGGCCAGCCGCAACGCGCTCTCCACCAAAGGCTTCGAGGGCACGGCCCGGCGCATGGCGCGGCTGATGCAGACGCGCTACCAGCTAGGGTTTGTGGACGTGGGCGGCTGGGACACCCATGTGGCGCAGGGTGCGGCCACGGGGCCGCTGGCCAACCGTTTTGAGGAACTGGGCCGGGGCCTGGCCGGCTTTGCCGACGAGATGGGCCCGGCGTGGAAATCCACCGTGGTCGTGGTGGTCAGCGAGTTCGGCCGCACCTTCCGCGAGAACGGCAACCGGGGCACCGACCACGGCCACGGCACCGTGTTCTGGGTGCTGGGCGGCGGCGTGGGCGGCGGGCGCATTGCGGGCGAACAGCAGGCGCTCACCGCCAGCACGCTGTTCCAGAACCGCGACTACCCGGTGCTCAACGACTACCGCAGCGTGCTGGGCGGGCTGTTCGCGCGGATGTATGGGCTGAACGCCGCCGCCGTGGCACGGGTGTTTCCGGGAACGAAGGGCGCGGATCTTCGGCTTGTGTAGCCACACCCCAGCGCCCTACCTTCGATAGCTATATTTTTAATAGCTATCAGCGCTTATTCATCAAGCGCCAACAGCCATTTCTACTCAAATTTTCGCCCCAGCTTCAGGCATTGAAGGTGCCGGTCAGCAGTTCAGGCAGGCGCTCGACCTTCATCTTGAAACCGCAGGCCTGCGCATGGCCACCGCCACCCATGCTTTCGGCCAGCGCGATGCAGTCAAAGTTGCGCTGTGCGCGCAGCCCCACCTTCACGCCCTTGTCGCCCGCGCTCCACATCAGCGCAAAGGTGCCGGTCTTGGCCGAGAGGATGTCGCCCACCAGGCTGTGGAACATGCCGGGCGCGTTCACCATCAGCCCGGTGATACCGTTGAACACCAGCGGCTGCGCGCCTTCGGCAATATCGGCGCAGAGCTTGCGGTACTTCTCATCCATCGCCGCACCACGCGCCATGAACAGGGTGAGCTGCTCGGGCGTGAAGGCTGCAATCTCGCGCCAGCGGGCAAAGCCCTGCTCTTCCATGTCGAGGGCGGAAAGGAACGCCGCGCTCTCGGCAAATTCCCACTTCCAGATGTCGCGGTCTTCCACGTACTTGAACAGCGCGGGCATGGGCTCGTGCGGGTGAAAGAACTCCCACGCCAGGCGCGCGCCCGACTTGCTCATGTCGAAGTGCACCACACCGCAGCGGCAGGCAAAGCCGGTAAGCTTTTCGGCGGCGCTCTTGTGGTGGTCCAGCATCACGAGCTTGGCGGCGCGCTCGTCGATGGAGGTCATCACCTCGGTGGCAAAAGAGAAGTCCAGGATGTAGACCGCGCGGCCTTGCACGGGCGGAAGGTCGTCCACGGACTTGATATCGCCGTGGTCCAGCCCCACGTATTCGGCACTGTCGCCGTAGTAGAGCCAGGCGGCCAGCGCGGCGCCAAAGCCATCCGGGCAGTTGCGGCCGTGGTACAGGATCAGCGGCGCGGGATCGTTCTTGTCGGGGGCAACCAGCAGTTGCAGGGGGAGAATGGTTTTCTTCGTCATGGCCTGCAATTGTCGCCGGGGTGGTGGCGCACTGCGAGCGCTATATGACCAAGGCAGCCGCCTGCCCGCCTGGGAACCAAGCCCGCCCGCTTCGCCTCCACCCTCCATCACCTCGCTTTTGCCACCAGGCCACCACCATGTTCCAGACCCTCAAAGACCTGCTCGACAGCCTGATGCAGCCCAACGCAGCCCCCTCCAGCGAGGAGCGCGCCCACGCAGTGCAACTGGCCGCTGCAGTGCTACTGGTGGAGGTGGTGCGGTTTGATGCCGCCATGGACGACGCCGAGCGCACCGCCATGGTGACTGCCCTGCGCAGCAAATTTGCGCTGAGCGACGATGAACTGGAGCGCCTGCTGGAGCTGGCCGTGACCACATCCAAAACTGCCTACGACTACCAGCGCTTTACCAGCAGCCTGAACGAGCACTTCACGCAGCCACAGAAAGTGCAATTGGTCGAGGCCATGTGGCAGGTGGCCTACGCCGACGCCCACATCGACGCCAACGAGAACCACACCATCAGCAAAGTGGCGGGCCTGCTGCATGTGACGCATGGTGAATACATCGCGGCCAAGATGAGAGCGAAGGAAGCAGCACGCCTTTGAAGACTGCGAAGAGCCACAAGCGGCGGGTAGACAGTCTTGACATCCAAAGGCCGCGATCAGTATCTTCATCGCCATGAAAACAATGAAGCTGGTTGAAGTCGAAGGCGCGTTGCTGGCAGTGGAGTACGAGGCAAATCATGGTGGTACGGCCACTCCGGTTCTTTTCTTGCACGCCAACGTCGCGGATCGACGCATGTGGCAAGGGCAATGGGACTGGTTGGCAACCTCCCATCCTGTCATCAGCTACGACCGCCGGGGCTTTGGAGAGTCACACACCTTGAGCCCCACGCCACACTCTCATGTGGCAGACCTTTGGAAAGTGATGGACTCTTTGGGATATGACCGTGCCGTGCTGGTCGGCTGTTCCATGGGTGGGCGTGTCGCCATTGACGCCGCACTGGCTCAACCCGACAGAGTCAGGGGCCTGGTGGTTGTCGCGCCCGGAGTCAGTGGTGCGCCAGCCCCCCAACACTGCGATTCAGTGAACGCCCTAATGAACGCAATAAGCGCTGCTGCGCATCAGGGTGATCTGGACACCAAAAACGAGCTTCAGGCGCGTCTTTGGCTGGACGGCCCCTTGAGCCCACCGGGGCGAGTAGAAGGGGCGATTCGGCAACTCTTTCTGTCGATGAACGGATCCGCCTTGCGGGCGGCACATCCTGGTATGGCATCCGAAGAACCTTCGGCATGGGAGCAACTGGAAGCGATCAAGCCCCCCGCCCTCGTGATGTGGGGAGACCTTGACCTGCCGCACTTGCAGGAGAGATGCAAGCTGCTCGCGCACCGCATACCTGCGGCGCAAAGCATGGTGCTTCGAGCCACAGCGCATTTGCCGACGCTGGAAGACCCGCAGCAATTCAACGCAGCTTTGGGACGATATCTTGGAAGCTTCTAGCTGTCGGGTCGGGTTTGTCCAGGCTTCTCGTACATCAGCCGCTGCACGCAGATCGAAGAGCCTCTGGAAGCTTTCGGCCATTCACAGACACCGCTACACCGGCAGCCAGCGCCACCAGAACGGCTTACGCTCTTCTCGGGCGCCCCTGGCCTGCAGCAGCGCAATGCACTCGCTGCGCTGGTAACGTCGGGCCGCCTGCAGGGGCGTCATGTCATCAAAGTCGGACTTGAGCTCTGGGTCCGCCCCATGCGCCAGCAGGTAGTGCGCGATCTCGTTGTGGCCGTGGATGAGGCTGGCCACCAGCGGCGTGCACAAAATCTCGGGATGCTGGTAGTTGGGGTTGACGCCAGCGCTGATGTGGTGGCGCACCAGCGCCAGGTCGCCCGCCACGGCGGCGGCATACATGTCTTTCCAGTCTCCTGCCGACATGGGGTCTCCTTGTTTTGTTTTTCGGTTTGGCGAAGAGTGCAGCGCGGGTCGATGCACATGCACCCAGGCCAGGGGGCTCCACGGTAAACCGTCGGCATTCTGGCACGCCCTGGCGCATGGCTGGTGGCGCAGAGAACTACTGCACCCGGCCCAGCTGCTACACCGCTGCCATGGCCCTTTCGCGTTCGGCGGCGGACAGCACACGCACCGCCACCACGGGCACGCCAGCGGCTGTGAAGAAAGGTGTGCGGCGGTAGCTGCCATTGAAACGCGCTGCGGCAATGCGGGGCATGAAGCCCAGCAGCGCCTTCAGCTGGCTCCAGCCCGTGCGGGGCGGCGTGCCCTTGGCGCTGGCGGTCTCCAGGTGCATCTGCACTGGCACAAACGCAGGCGCAAGCGGTGCGCCGCCCGCGCGCAGGCACAGATGAACCAGGCCCACATAGGGCATGCGCCAGTCGCGCCCCGTATTGGCCAAGGGGGTGTTGCAGCAGCGCGCATACCAGCGCAGCAATCCTGCCTCAGACAGCGACACGCAGGCCAGCTGGTCGGTGCCACTGGTGAAAGACACGTTGCGGGCATGCGTGCCCACCACCTCGGTGCCGGCCAGAGCGTCCAGCACCGCGTCGGGCTGCCCCAGATGGTGGGCATAGGCCTGGCAGTCCCGGCAATAACAGATGGCGTGGATGGCGGAGCGCGTGTCGGCCACTTCGCCGACGACCTTGGCACACTGGCATTGAAAGCGATGGATCATGAAGCCCCCTCTGGTGGACCGGGAGCTTATCGCCCCTGCTGCCAGAATCTGTCAGCAGTGTGCAGGCCAAGCCATGCGGGCGCCCTGCCCTCCGCCGTGTAGTAAAAACGATGCCCCCCGATAAGCCCCAGCCCACCGGCATCGGCCATGCCGTCGTGCGGTTGGGCCTCCGTCCGTAGTTTCTCGCGTCATTTTTTCTCTCTTCTTCCATGCCTCCTCTGCACATTCTCTGGCGCGATGAGCACCTGGTGGCCGTCTACAAGCCTGCGGGCTGGCTGGTGCACCGCACGGGGCTGGACGCGGGCGAGACGCGGTTTGTGATGCAGACCCTGCGCGACCAGCTGGGCCAGCATGTGTACCCCGTGCACCGGCTCGACAAGGGCACCTGCGGCGTGCTGGTGATGGCGCTGCACAGCGACGCGGCGCGCGCGCTGTCGCAGGCCTTTGAGCACGGCGCCACGCACAAGCGCTACCTGGCCATGGTGCGCGGCTGGGCACCCAGGGCCATCGAGGTGGACCACGCCTTGAAGCCCGACGATGCCCCGGCCGATGCGGCCGTGCAGGAGGCCCACACGCGCTTTCGGCGCCTGGCGCAGCTCACGCTCGACGAGGCCAGCGATGTGCGTTTTGCCACTACCCGCGCCTCGCTGGTCGAGGCGATCCCCACCACCGGGCGGCGCCACCAGATCCGGCGCCACCTCAAGCACCTGGCGCATCCCATCCTGGGCGACGCGACACACGGCAAAGGCCCCCTCAACCGCTGGTGGGCCGAGCGGCTGGGGCAGCAAAGGCTGTGGCTGCATGCGTGGCAGCTGACGGTGCCGCACCCGGTGTCGGGGGTGGCCACGACCTTCGACAGCGGGCTGCCATGGCCAGGGCTTGCTGGATGGGGTGCCGGGAAAACCACTGCAGAGGATACAAACGCCAGCCCCAGCGCCGACTGGCAACGCCTGTTTGAACGGTTGCCATGGGAAGAGACACCGGGGACGCCCGGAGCACCGTAACCCGGGCGACACGGCGACCCCACGCCCGTCGAAATAATGGGCTCTCCAAAAATCAGGAGACCCCGTTCATGACCCCACCCGCCACCAACCGCGTCCTCGCCCACACCGGCGCGCGCTACCCCATCATCCAGGCGCCCATGGGCTGGATCGCGCGCACGCAGCTGGCCTCGGCGGTGTCCCGCGCGGGCGGGCTGGGCATCATCGAGACGTCCTCCGGCGAGACGGCCAACTGCCAGGCCGAGATCACGAAGATGAGCGCGCTCGGCCTGCCGTTTGGCGTGAACCTGCCCATCCGTTTTCTGAAAGACGACGCCATGCTGCGTTTTGTCTGCGCATCGGGCGTGAAGTTTGTGACCACCTCGGCGGGCAGCCCGGCCAAGTTCATCGCGCCGCTCAAGGATGCGGGCATCACCGTGTACCACGCGGTGCCCACGGTGGATACCGCGCTCAAGTGTGTGGACGCAGGCATCGACGGCCTGGTGGTCGAAGGTGGTGAAGGCGGCGGCTTCAAGAACCCCGAAGAGGTCTCCACCCTGGTGCTGCTGCAGGCCATCCGCGCGCGGGTGGATGTGCCGCTGGTTGCGGCCGGTGGCATCTGCGACGGGCGCGGCATGGCGGCGGCTTTTGCGCTGGGGGCCGAGGCGGTACAGATGGGCACAAGGTTTGTGAGCTGCGCCGAAAGCCCCGTGCACGCCAACTACAAGAACGCCATCGTCGATGCGGGCGTGACCGGCACCTGGATGCTCAACACCAAGGCCAGCCCCTGTATCCGCGCGCTCAAGTCGCAGCGCACCCAGGCCATCCACGAGGCAGGCCTCATGCCCGCCGATAGCTTTGCGGGCATCCAGCGCGTGTACTTTGAGGGCGACATGGAGGCCGCGCCTGCGCTGGCGGGGCAGACCGCCGGTCTCATCGACTCCGTCAAGACGGCCCAGCAGATCATTGAAGAGACGGTGGCAGAGTTCTTTGCGATCAGCCAGCGCATGGGCGCCTTGGCCGCAGCGCGGTCGTTTGGCTGAAGGCCACCGCGGCGCGCAACGGACTGAGCCTGCGGCCTAAGCCGCCTTGGCCCCCAGCGCGCGCATGCGCGCCTTCCACTTGGCAACCCCATCGTCGCCCAGTTGCTCCACGCTGCCCACCAGCGTCTCGTGCACTGGCGCAATGCCCACAAAGCCCAGGATATTGCGCTCCAGCGACTTCACGCTGTGCGCGCGGAAGTACCAGCGGTAGACCAGCGCTGGCATACCCATGGTGACCACCACCCGGGCACTGCGGCCGGTGAGCCCCTTGCGGCCAAAGGGGTTGCTGCCTTCGGTGTTGAAGGCAAACCCGGGCCGCGCCACCTGCTCCAGAAAGCCCTTGAGCAAGGCCGGCATGTCACCCAGCCACAGCGGAAAAAACAGCACGATGTGCTGCGCCCAGCCGATGTCCGCCTGCGCAGGCTTGAGCACGGCGGGCAGCAGGCCCAGCTCCCACTCGTGTTGGCTGCGCAGCAGCGCAAAGTCGATGGCGGCCACCTCGATCTCGCGCACCTCATGGCCCGCCGCGATGGCCCCTTGCGCATAGGCCTGCGCCAGCGCGTGGCACAGGTGGGGCGCACTCGCGTCCGGGTGGCCCTGGATCAGAACAATGCACTTGGGCGTCATGGCAAACACTCCTCACGGAACCACGCCCGCCGGTAGCGGCGGCCGCTGCGGGGCACCAGTGCAAATCGTGACACGCGCCACCCCGGGGCGCAAGCGCCCAGCAGGTGCCCCACCCGCAGAAACGGGCGGGGGAAGCGCTGGAGGGACGGGGCCACGGACTGCAATCCTCAGATGCTTCACTTTTGATAGCTATCAGCGCTTTCCCATCAAGCGCCAGGTGCCATTTTTTATCAAAACCTGGCGCCCACATGCCACCAGGCACATCGTGGGCAGCGTCGGCACTGTCCTACCCCCGCGCTCGCCCGCCACCGGTAGACGCTGCCGCGCCGGAGCAGCACAGTCGCAGGGCAGCACTGTTGCTGCGCCCCTTCCACCCGCTGGACTCCCCGCCATGCCACCACGCGCGCCCCACCCTCTGACCACACAACCCTCCACACCGCACACCCCATTCACCGGGCGCAAGGACCACAGCCATGGCTGACCTCTGGCACCAGATCACCAGCACCGTGGCCTCGGAATTCTCGGACGTGCCCGATGCGGAGCAGGCCACGCGCATCGTGGTGCGCCTGGCCATGGCAGCGCTGCTGGGCGGGCTGCTGGGTTGGGAGCGCGAACACGCCGGCAAGGCCGCCGGCGTACGCACCCACATGCTGGTGGCCATGGGCGCGGCCCTGTTCGTGCTGGTGGCGCAGCAGGCCGGCATTGAAGCGGCGGACAACAGCCGCGTGCTGCAGGGCATCATCGCGGGCGTGGGGTTTCTGGGCGCGGGCACCATCCTCAAGGGCGATGCCGAAAGCCAGGTCAAGGGCCTGACCACGGCCGCTGGCATCTGGCTCACGGCCGCCATCGGGGTGGCCGCCGGGCTGGGCCGCGAAGCCACGGCCCTGCTGAGCACCGTGCTGGCGCTGGCGGTGCTGTGGGCCATACCGATGCTGCACGACAAGGTGAGCCGCAACGCGGCCAACCACAAGTCGGACTGATCCAGGCCGAGCCGAGCCGAGGCAGCCCGCTGGCGCGGGCTGCGCTACACTTTTTGGACCACCGACCCCCTGGCTGCGGCGCAGGCCCACGCGCCGCAGGCAGCCACCTCCCGTTACCCCATGCACAGTCTTCCAGCGCAGCACCGCTGCCTTGGCGGCGCAGCCCCTGCGCCGTTTGCCATCCTGCCACCCGCCACAGCCTGCGGCCTTCCTGCGGCGCTACAACCATGACGCGGACGAGCGACTCCGAGGCTCAGCCTGCGGTATCTGCAGCCGCGACCGCGACCACAACTGCGACTGCGACAGCCACCACAGCGCAGGCGGCAGCCTCGGCCAACCTGCGCGGCATCGTGGCCATGGTCGCGGCGGTGGGGTGTTTTTCGTTGATGGACGCCCTGCTCAAGACCCTGTCGGCCAGCTACCCGGCCATGCAGGTGGCGGCGCTGCGCGGCTGGGCTGCGCTGCCGCTGGTGGCGGTGTATGTGCTGTGGCGTGGCGAGGTGGCCGGCCTGCTCCGGGTGCGCTGGCCGCTGCACCTGCTGCGCGGCGTGCTCAACGTGACCATGCTGGGCCTGTTCACCTACGCGCTCAAAGAGCTGGGCCTGGCCGAGGCCTACACGCTGTTCTTCATCGCGCCACTGCTGATCACGGCGCTGTCGACCGTGGTGCTGCGCGAGAAGGTGCGCGCCGCGCACTGGGTGGCGATTGCGCTGGGTATGGTGGGCGTGGTGGTGGCCCTGCGGCCCAGCCAGGAGGCCTTTTTCACGCTGGGCGCCCTGGCGGTGCTGGGCGCGGCGTGTGGGTATGCCGTGTCGGCCATCACGGGGCGCGTGCTCAGCCGCACGGACTCCAGCGCCAGCCTGGTTTTCTGGACCACGGCCTTCCTGGCGCTGGGTGCAGGCACGCTGGCCTGGCCCAATTGGGTGGGTGTGGCGCAGGCGCACTGGCCGCTGGTGGCGGGCCTGGCGGTCACGGGGTTTCTGGGGCAGCTGGCGATCACCGAGGCGTTCCGGCACGGGCAGGCATCGGTGGTGGCGCCATTTGAATACACAGCCCTGGCCTGGGGCATGGGGCTCGACTGGGTGCTGTGGCAGGCCGTGCCGGGGGTTTCCACGTTGCTGGGTGGCGCGATCATCATCGGCAGCGGGCTGTATCTGGTGCGGCAGGAGCGGACGCAGGCGGTGGTGCCTCCATGAGCAGGAGTCCCCCCTGAGTCGCTGCGCGCCTTCCCCCAGGGGGACGACGCCCTCGCTGCGGGGCGGCCCTTGCTTGGCGTCCCTCGCCTGGGCCGCGCCAGTTTCAAGGGCTACGGGTGGCGGCCACGGCCCGCGCGGTGGCACGGCATGGTCTTACACCCCGGTACGCGTGCGCGCAGTGCAATAGGAGGTCCATCACATCGGCACCACCAAAAAGGAATTCACCATGACCCAGCACGCCACCATTGCAGGCCACGTTACCTACACCCCGGGTGACGGAGCGCCGTTGACCATTCCGAAAGGCCCCGTAGAGCTGGAGCCTTCCAAAGACAGCACCACCTTGAGCTGGACCGCAGACAACGATGCCGTGGGCTCCGCCGCGATCCCGAGGGACCAGTTCAACCAGTACGTGCGCGAGGGAAAAATCCGCATCCAGAACTGAGCGGTCCGCATCAGATACTATGAAATTGATAGCTTCCAGCGCTTTATGATAAAGCGCCAGAGCCTTATTTCATGCGATATTCACGATGCAAGCCGAAGACATCCTTCATTTCTGGTTCGAAGAACTCACCCCCGCCCAGCACTTCGCACAAGAGGACGCCATCGACGCGATGATCCGTGTCCGCTTCGGTGCCACTTGGCAGGCGGCCCGGCAGTGCGAGTTGTGGAGCTGGCGCGGCACACCCCAGGGCCGCCTGGCGGAGATCCTGGTGCTGGACCAGTTCTCGCGCAACATCCACCGGGGCTCGCCGCTTGCGTTTGCGCAAGACGCCCAGGCGCTCGTCCTGGCGCAGGAGCTGGTGGCCGGGCAGCATGACACGGCACTGGCCCCCGCCGAACGCGCCTTTGCCTACATGCCCTACATGCACAGCGAGTCGCTGGTGGTGCACGCCCAGGCGATGGTGCTGTTTGACCAGCCAGGGCTGGAAAACAACCTGAAGTTCGAGGTGCTGCACCGCGACATCATTGCGCGCTTCGGGCGCTACCCGCACCGCAACGTGGTGCTGGGGCGCATGTCCACCGCACAGGAGCTGGCCTTCCTCGCGCAGCCCGGCTCGTCCTTCTGAGCTTGCCGGTGATTGCCGGTCAGATCGGCCGGGTCAGATACACCGCTTCGCGGCCCACGATGGGTTCGCGGGTGGGCATCAGCACCGTGCAGTCGTCGCACAGCGCGCGGATTTCGTGCGGGCCATCGGTGGCGATGAGTTCGCCCTGGGCAAACACCTCGAAGCCCTGCACAGGCCGCGTGAAGCGAAAGTCCGGCGTGCGCACCATGCAGGTCTCCAGCAGTTCATAGCGGCGCTGCGGGCCCGGGGCGGGGCGGTAGGGAGCGGCTTCGACCAGCCCGAAGTGCGCCAGAAAATCCAGCGCCACGGCCGTGGCCACGTCGGCCGCCGACTGGCGGAAATGCTGGCCGCACTCCACCACCAAAGCCACCCCCTCGCTCTCCGCCAGCCCATGGCGGCCATGCTGGATGAGCGGCGTGCCCGAGCCAAGCCCGCTGGGCATCACCAGGTGCACCGGCGGACTGCCAATGGCCAGCGCCACCTGGGCATTGCGCGGATAAGCGGGGTACACCCAGAAAGGCTGCACGTCTTGGCTGGTGGAGTGGATGTCCAGAATGTGGTCGGCCGCAGCCACCACCGGGCGCAGCACCCGTGCGCGGTCCAGCTCCGGGCTTGCGGCCGTGCCGTCCAGTTCGCCTGCGGACCAGATGCGGTTGAGGTTGTGCACCAGCTGGCGGCTTTCAAACGGTCGGGTCGGGTCAAACGATGCGTACGCCGCCACGTTGGCAAAGCTGATGGTCAGCGTGCCGATGCGCGGGCGCACGCCCGTGTCCAGCAGGTGCGTGGCCGCCACCATGCCGCAGATTTCGTTGCCATGCGTGAGTGCATTGATGAGCACGTGGGGACCCGGCTGGCCCGATTCAAAACGGTGCACGTAGTCGATACCCACATTGCCCTGGCGGTAGGCAGACAGGTCACGGGGAAGGACTTCAAAGACGGGAGAGTTTTGCGTCATGGATGGCAACTAATAAGACAACACATCATTCTCTGCGCAAAGCAAAAACCACATGGCGCGCGGTGTACGATGCCCCGCCCGTTGTCCCCTCGCCCCGACACACCATGCCCACTGCCCGACTTTGCCCGCTGGCCGACGTGGCCGCCCGACTGCCTGCCGACAGCTGGATCGCCCAGCGCCTTGCAGAGGACCCGGACGCGCTGGCCACGGAAACCGTGCTCTGCATCACGGGCGATGTGCAGGTGCCCGAGCTGCACCTGGATGCGCCCCTGGCCAGTGGCAGCCCGCTGCGGGCACTGCTGCAGGGCGGCAACAACACCAACCAAGCTCCCACGGGCCAGCCCTTTCTGATCCTGATCGAAGGGCATCTGCAGATCGACGGCGCGCTCACCTGCGACGACACCGATGGCGCCACGCACCTGGTCGTGCTGGGCGATGCGCGCATGCACAACGCCGTGGTGGGCGGCCAGCTGTTTTATGTGCAGGGAGCGCTGCAGGTGGCCGACCTCCTGTGGGGCCACTACAACCATGGCGGGCTCACCGTCCGTGGTGGGCTCACCGCGCGGGTGGCGTTGTTCTCTGATGAATACCACGTGGACATCACCGGGCCCGAGCAGGTGGAGTTCCTCATGGACGAGGTGCGCAGCGTGCCGCACCTTGCGGAGTTCGCAAGCGAGATCGCGGGCATCGTGTTCGCGCCCGAGTTCCATGACCCCAGCGGCGACGGAGAGAGCGGCATCAGCGGCATGCTCAGCCGCCCCCGCGTGGTGGCCGCCGTGCGTGCGGGCGAGAACGCCACGCGCAGCAGCGCCGAGATCCACGCCACCCTGCCACTGGAGGCAGGCCTGTTTGCCAATGAGGCGATCAGCGTGCACAACATCCTCGCCGCAGTGCGTACACCCGTGATCGGACCCAAGGAGCACACGGCCACCGGGTGGTTTCAGCAGACCGATTTTTCGCTGTGCCAGCGGCATGTGGACGCTGATGGCGACCAGCGCGATGACAACGTGTTCATCACCGTCTGGAAGACCTGGGACTTCTACCTGTCGGTAGCGCAGGTGCCCGAACGCCAGGGGCTGCTGGCACGCCTGGCCGCCGCCGTGCTGGGCCGCAAAGTGCCGACCACCGCACAGCTCACGCTGGTGCACCGCGCCTACAGCGACGGCGAGCCCGGCGAGTGGCTGCCCCTGGCGCCCGACACCGCCCCTGAGGCGTGGCGGGCCTGCACAAAGGCCTGGCGCGGCGTGTTGGACTACCTGCGCAAGGCCGTGGGCCAGCACCGCGCCCGCTACCCGCTGTACCAGCGCCTGCTGGCCGAGTTGACCGCAGAACGCATCGAAGACTTCACCAGCCTGCCCGTGTTCACCGAGCGCTACAACGACTGGTGGGACAGCGACCGCAACGGCTGGTGGGAGGGCGATGTGTGGGTGGGCGCGCGCCAGCCCTGCATGCACGAGGGCGAGCCTTGGGGCCGCGCCCTCAAGCTCAGCTGGGAAAACGGCGACGAAGCCCCCGGCGACGAAGACGACAACGCTCACAGCGCCTACCAGATCAACGTGGAAGCCGCGCTGGAAGGGCCTGCAGTGGTGGAGTTCACCTACGCCCAGCGCCAGAGCGATGCGCGCAGCACCCTGCCGCGCAGCGCCGCTGACCACATTGCGCGGCTGCTGCGTTTTTACGGTGCGGTCGAATCGCGCGTGCGCGTCCAGCACGAACAGGAGCAGGCCCGGCAGGCCGAGGCGCGGCGCATTGAAGCCGCCGTGCACCTGCTGGCCACGCCCCCGCTGGCGACCGACCTGCCCGACGCAGCGGTCTTCCCCGTGGAACTGATGACCCTGTCCGACCAATGGCAGGCCAACGGGCAAGGCTATGTAGCCGCCATTCGCACCCACCAGCTATCCCGGGATGCGGCCGAGGCGCAAAAGAACAGCGGCACCAACCCAGCAGACGGCGACAGTGAAGGCCATACCGAAGAAGGTGGCGAAGCAGGTATCGAAGAAGAAAACGAAGACAGCGACCTGCCCTCCGACCCGCGCAAGGCGGCCGCCACCACGGTGCTGCAACTGGCCCGCGTGGTCAACACCCACGCCGACGAAGACCTGGCCGACCGCTTTCGCGAGCGCTTTGCGTTTGCCCCCGATGCTTTCGTGCGGCGCGCCGCTGATGCGGGCTGCTTCATCGGCCCGGTGTTCGCGCTGGAGGACGGCCGCGTGCTGGCGCGCATCGGCGCCCCCTACGACGATGCCGCCCACTGGGTGGCACTGCAGGGCCTGCGGCACACCCCCCTGCCCGCGCTGCACGGCCTGGGCCGCTCGCCCAACCGGCGCTGCTTTGCGCAAAACGACGGCCAGCACATCACCACCCACGACGGTTTTGACGGCCCCGTGATCGCCCGGTTTGCACTGCCCCAGGGCAACGAAGGACTGCCACCCCACGTGGAGGGTTCGCCAGGCCCGCTGGGGCAGCGCTGCGACGAGCTGATCCCCTTCAACGACGGCCAGCGCGTGCTGCTGCGCAACCCCACGGGCATCTACCTCCTGGCCAGCCAGGGCAGTGGGGGCAGCCCCAGCGTGCAGCGCCTGCACCCCCAGATCTTCGACGAAGACGGCCCCTACACCTGGCCCAAGAACCAGCAGGAAGAATCGGTGAATGGCACCGAGGTCACGGTGCTGGCGCTCGACATGCTGCACATGGCCCTGTCACCGGACGAGCGCCACATCGCCGTGGGCGACCAGGACAGCCAGCACATCCTGCTCGATGCGAAGGGCTCTGTGGTGGCCGAATACGAAACGCTGTCGTCCTACCCGCACCACGCCACCTTCTCGCACGACAGCGCGCGCCTGTTCGCCAACTCCTGTCACCTGTATTGGGGCAGCACCCGCTCGATCCCCATCGGTGGGGCGCCGGAAGATGCTGCGGACGAGGACGCCCCGCCACTCGACGAACGCTGCCGCGTCTACGCCTCGGCCACCCTGCCGGGCATGGTGGTGCTGGGCGATGCCGACGGCTACCTGCACGCCCTCAGCGACGACGGGCGCCCGCTGTGGCGCCACCACATCGGCAGCACGATCAGCGCCGTGGAGACGTCGCCCGACGGCTGCACGCTGTGGGCCGCCAGCTACGGCGGCTACCTGGTGCGCCTGGAGCGCGTGGAGACGGGGATGGACCCGTATTCCATCGGTACGTCGCCGTATGCGGAGGTGCGGCGGTGGATTTTCTGGAGTGATGAAGCGGCGCCGTTGTGTTGGTAGCGAATGCGGCAAGGCAAGCGGCCGGGAGCAGCCATTGCGCATTTGCCAGACCAGACGATCAACCTGCACTGGACAACCGTGCCGTCATGTGTCGTACTCGCCGCTGTCCCATGGCTCAAAGAATGCCATGTAGTTTCCGGGCAGCATTTCTACCGCCCACACATCGCCTTCATCTTCTGGTTCTCGAACGACCAGGCCAAAGTCAATTCCGAGATACTCGACCTTGAACGGAACGACCTCCACCCGCTCGAAGGATATGTCCCCGAGACTTGCCAGTCTTTGATCGGCCAGGCTGCGACGGGCACTGTGGTCCAAGCTGGCACGTGGGCCAAAACTATCGATCCTTGCTTCAAGGAGATGTCCGGTTTCGTCGAACACATACAGTGCTACAAACTCACATCCAGGATGGTTTTCACGAGCTGAATCAAACGGTGTAGTCAGAATGAACTGACGCCCGTCTTTGGTGACACCAACGTGCTCTGCATGGTAGTCATCGTGGTCGATGGCTATCAATGTAGGTCTGCCTTCCATGGAATTTCCTTCTGTTGTCTAACGTTGATGTGTTCGGCAAATCTGGCTCTCCACATGCAGGCCGGCATGGATCTTCGGTGCGGAAAATCGCTGTTGCGCCAGGGACCTGAGCTCGCGCTCTGCTCTGCTCTGCTCTGAATGGATGGATGGATGGATGGAGAGGTTTAACCGATCCAGGAAAGTCTCCGCTGTCGGGGCCGCTTTACACGACCGCTACGGCAGTGTGGCAGACTGCTTAGCGCTTGAAAGATGATGCTCTCTTGTGGGCCCGTATCGGAAGTTCATCAGAAGCCGGTGCTCGGCGGCGGATTCTCTCTTGCGAAGTGCTCGCACACCAGCCTCCATGGCTGAGCGCTATCTGGAGGGGCTTTCCTTCTTTCATGCGCAGTGCAAACAGGTGGGCCTGCAACGCCCTCCGCGCCTGTCTCCACAGCCAGTCGGCCAAGAACCAACGCGGAATGCCCCCGCCAGCGTCACCCATCCATCGCCCGGGCAACTCCCCAAATACGAGACCTATTCCCCTGTTGTTCCTGCCTTCGATGGAAGCCGATTCAGAGAAGACTAAGACTATTTGTCCGTTGCGGTGATCGCAGACGCCATCCTTGCAAAAATTTTGCAGGTGATGGTGTTGTGATTGCCCTATCGAAAAGGGTGGATGCCATGAGAGTTGATGCAGGAACAAGCTACATACACACGGGCCAGCGCCTGCAGGCTTCGGCCGCCAACCGTTCGGCCACGTCCTTTTCGGCCGCGCTGGCCGCAACCCAGACAGAGGGCACCACGCAGGCAGACTTCACCAACATGACCCGCCAGGACATGCGTGATTGGGTCAATACCCAGATTCGCAGCGGGGAAATGTCGCTCGATGACAGCCGGCCCTTCATGGCAATGACCATGAAAATCCCGGTCGGCGGCGGCCAGGGCGGCGAGCTGCCAGCCGAGAGCGACGGTACACGTTACGACTTCACACAGAAGGTGCGTGACGGCATCCAGGGCGCACTCTCGCGCAACGACGAAACGTCCCTGAAGATGCTGGAATCAGCCATGCAAATCATCCAGCGGCATCAGGGCCAGGCCATCGGCATTGATATTCGGGCATAAAACACAAAGAGCCGACCGATAAACCGAGGAGCAGGAGTTGGCCCGGTTTCCCGGACCTCTGTGCCACCAAGACAAGCCCCCATACCACCGCGCATTCGGACGAAAGTCAACTTGCAGACGCAGGGCGTTGGGCGACTTTTGGCGGCCAGTCCCCGTTCGCACCCCATCCACTTGCAGCAATCACTGCATGGCAGCCACCCGTTCCACCAGCCTACTTCAGCACCAAGTCCGCTCGTCGGTTCTTGACACTGCCTTCACCGGTGCTATTGCTGACCATGCGTCGGTAGACGCCGCAAATCACACCCCATCCCTCAAAAATGAGGCCCAGGCCCTTCCTGGGCCAGCGTGTCGTGCGCATTGCGCAGCGGGCAGACCTTGAGCGACAAACAACCGCAGCCAATGCATCCATCCAGCTGGTCACGCAGCGCCGTCAGCGTGCGGATGCGCTCGTCCAGGTCGTCACGCCAGCGGGCGGAGAGGCGGCGCCAGTCGGCCACCGTGGGCGTGCGCCCGGCGGGCAGCGCCTGCAAGGCATCGGCAATGGCGGCCAGGGGCACGCCCATGCGCTGCGCGACCTTGATCACCGCCACGCGGCGCAGCACCGAACGCGGGTAGCGCCGCTGGTTGCCCGCATTGCGCACGCTGGCGATCAGCCCGCGCGATTCATAAAAATGCAGGGCCGACACGGCCAGCCCGCTGCGGCTGGCGACCTCGCCCACCGACAGCTCAGATTGTTCGGACTGCGCGCCCGCTACCTCACGGGCAACGGGGATGCTGGGCTTGCCTGGCTTCACAACCATTCCTGCAAAGGTTTTCTTCATGGTGGTTGACCTCAATTTAACTTGAGGTTTGATACTAGCCCACGAAACCAGTGAAGCCGCCGCTCCTGCGGCGGCCGCCCAGGTTTTCTCGGCAATTCCGCTTTTGGTTTCACCGTTATCTCCCACTTCTGGACTTCTGCACCATGCGCCCTGATTCCGCAACGACCCTGCGCCCTGCCACGGCCGCTTCCAAACTCCGCTTCATCAACCCTCCCGGCCTGTACGACCCACGCGCCAATGGCTATACCCATGTGGTGGTGGCGCCCGCCCAGTCGCGCACCGTCTTTGTAGCGGGCCAGGGCGGCGAAAACGCGGCGGGCCAGCTGGTCCCCGACTTTGGCGAGCAGTTGCGCCAGGCATTCACCAACCTGCGCATGGCGCTGGCAGGCGCAGGGGCCAGCGTGCACGACGTGGCCAAACTCACGGTATTGGTGGTCGACCACACCGAACAGCGGCTGGCGCTGTTCAGCCAGGCGGCGCGCAGCCTGTGGCCCGATGGGGCGGCACCGGCCTGCACCCTGATCCCGGTGCCCCGGCTGGCGCTCGACGGCATGCTGATAGAAATCGAGGCCACGGCGGTAGTGCCCGCGTGAGACCGCAAAGGTGACCGCGAAAGCGCCCCGTTTGTGACGTACCATGCCGGCACGGTCCCATTCCGAGACCTTTACAGGAGGCCCTATGGCAAAAGGCGAACAACGCAGCAACAAGATGGCGAAGAAACCCAAGAAGGACAATTCGCTGCCCAAGGAAAGCGGTGGCTCTGACCGCCCCATGCCACCGGTGACCTCCGTCATTCCGCGTGGCAAAGAAAAGAACAAGTAACGCAGTGGCGCGCATGCGCCCACAACCTGCTTGCTATCACATCAATAGCTGCTAGCGCTCTACCATCAAGCGCTAGCAGCTATTTTCATTTGGATTTTCTGCTTCAGCTCTGGGTGCTTGTCGCGTCCGTCTGCACCGCACGGGCGATCCAGTCGGTATCGGGCTCGGGTCGCCCGAAGAGGTAGCCCTGGTACACGATGTCGGGCGCACGCTGGCTCAGGAAGTCTGCCTGCTCGCGGGTCTCGACGCCCTCGGCCACCACACGCAGACCAAAGTGGCGGGCCACCGACAGGATGCCCTCCACCAGCACGCCATCGTCGGCATTGGTCGGTGCGTCGCGCACGAAGGAGCGGTCGATCTTGATCTCCTGGATCGGCAAGCGCTTGAGGTAGGCCAGCGACGAATAGCCCGTGCCAAAGTCGTCCAGCGACATGTCCACCCCCAGCGCCGCCAGTTCGTGCATCTTGGCCACCGCGTCGTCAAAATCGTCGATCACCAGGCCTTCGGTCACCTCCAGCGTCAGCAGGCGCGGGTCGGCACCGGTGGCGGCCAGGATGGCGCGCAGCTGCGGCACAAACCCCGCCTGCCGGAACTGCCGGGCACTCAGGTTGACCGACAGCCGCAACCGGCGCTCCTGAAACACGGGCTGCGCCAGCAGTGCGCAGGCATGGGTGAGCACCCAGCCGCCCAGGCTCACGATGAGGTCAGACTCTTCGGCCACGGGGATGAACACCCCGGGCGCCACCAGGCCGTCGCGCGGATGCTGCCAGCGCACCAGCACCTCGGCGCCGGTGAGCTGGCCCTGCACGTCCACCTGCGACTGCAGGTACAGGCGCAACTCGTTCGCTCCGATGGCCTGGCGCAGTTCGCGCTCCACGCGAAAGCGCTGCTCGGCCGCCTCCCCCATGCCTTGCTCGAAGAAGGCCGCACGCCCGCCACCTGCCTGCTTGGCACGGTGCAGTGCGGTGCCCGCGCGGCGCAGGGCATCGTGCGCGACATCGTTGGCACTCTGCGGATAGAGCGTGATGCCCACGCTCGCGCCCAGCTGGGCCTCTTCGGCATCGTTGTCCTGCAGGCGCAACGGCCTCAGCAGCGCGGACTGCAACTTTTCGGCAAAGGCCAGGGCATGCCGGCCGGCCAGCGAGGCATCTGCGCCCAGGCTGTGGAGCACCACCGCAAATTCGTCGCCCGCCACGCGCACGAGCAGGCCCTGGGCAGGAAGGATCTCGGACAGGCGCAGCGCCACGGCACACAGCAGGCGGTCGCCCGCATCGCTGCCGCGCGCATCGTTGAAGGTGGTGAAGCGGTCCAGGTCCAAGAGCAGCAGCGCGTGCTGCGTGGTGGGCGCCCGGCCCCGGCGCCCCTGCAGCGCGGACAGCCGCTCCATCAGCGTGAAGCGGTTGGGCAGGCTGGTGAGGCTGTCGAAATGCGCCAGGCGGTGGATCTCGCGCGCAGCGCGCTTGCGTTCGGTGACGTCCTGCTTGAGCTCCACATAGTGGGTGACGTGGCCATCGGGCTGGCGGATGGGGGCCACCACCACGGCCTCGGCAATCTCGGCGCCGTCCTTGCGGCGGTTGACCTGCTCACCCGCCCAGTTCTCGCCGCGCGCCAGCGTATCGCGCAGCCCCTGTAGCTGCGCTGGCGTCAGGCCGTTGCTGGAGATCTGGGCCGACAGCTGGCCCAGTGCCTCGTCGCGGGCATACCCCGTGCGGACGAGGAAGGCGGCATTGACATATTCGATGCGCCCTTCCAGGTCGGTGATGACGATGCTCTCGGGGCTCTGCTCCACGGCCCGCTGCAGCTTGCGCAGCTCGGCATCGGTGGTGGCCAGGCTCGATGCCGTGTGCCGCGCCTCCTGCACGCGGCGCAGGTAGCTGCGCCGCGACAGCAAGGTCGCAGCGGCCGTCACCGCCAGTATTCCGCTCAGGTAGGCCACATACGCCAGCCGGTTGCCATAACGCGCCGGGGGCAGCCAGCCGTGCAGGTCCGCCCAGACAAACAACAGGAACAACACCCCCGTGGTACCGGTCAGTATCAGTGTGGGCCGCGCCCCCAGGATCCACCCGGCAAACACGATCAGCACCGGGAAATTGAGCAGGTTGGGGCCACGCAACCCCCCATTGGTCGCGGCCACCACCGAGACCACGCCCCACACCCCCCAGATCAGTACCAGCGCAGCCTGGTGCCAGCGGTGCAAGCGGCCCAGCAGCACCGCTATGCCGCCCATCGCGCCCGCGCCCAGATTGAGCAGCACGTGGGTCCAGGAAAGGGGCCGGTCCAGCAGCAGCAGGGCCGCAATGAGGGTGCCCGTGAGCATGACCGTCCATGAGCCGGCGCGCACCAACTGCTCAGTGGTGGCATCGTCTCGCTCGGGAGGCCAGGAAGGGTCAACAGGGCGCATGGTGAAGGCGGTGACAGCCAGGCTGGCATAGTAACCCGATACATCGCGACTATCGAGTCTTCGATGTCCACCGCCGGGCAGGCACAGGCCGATGCCCGCCCTGCAATGCGCTTTTTCCGGCTTACTCGCTGTCGCCCGCTGCAGGCTCGCGCACGCCCGAGCCCTTGCCCTGGGCTTTGGTGCGCGCGTCCTTCTTGGCCTGGCGCTTGGCGTCTTCGGCAAGCCCTGCGTCACGCCAGGCTTCAAACTCCACCGGGGTTTCCAGCGTGATGCGCCCGAGGATGGCGGTGCGGAAGTCGGTCACCACGATCTCGGCCGTCTTTTGCAGGTTGACCCTGCCACCGCCCAGCATGGCGCCGCGCGTTTGCGGCCAATGGCTTCGAGCAGCTCTTCGTCGTGGGCGGCCACGGCCCCCTCGGGCAGGCCCAGCTTGTGGCGCGCCTCCAGCTTGGTGATGCCCGCTTCGTCGCCGCAGATCAGCACGCGCATGGGCTTGGCCATGCCGCCCCGGTTGGGCGACAGCAGGTGGCAGGCGTCAATCAGCTTGCGCGTGGGGGCCGGGTCCGAGGCATCGGGCGGCAAGGCGCGCGTGTCGCTCTGGGCGTTGTACCAATCCACCCACAGCTACCGGTGGTTCTCGATTCGCACCACCGAGGCAATGCCGACAAGTGCTATGAGGGCGTCTGAATGCCGGCCACCTTCACCACCCTGCGCCAACGCTCCATTTCCCTGCGAATGAAATCGGTGTATTCCGCAGACCGTGATACGACAACCACCAGGCCCTGCGCCTCCAGCTGCTTGCGGGTCTCGGACGCCTTGAAAGCGCTATCCATCTCTTTTTCCAGCCGCCCCACCACGGCGGCGGGTGTGCCTGCGGGGGCAGAGATGCCCACCCACGACACGGCCTTGAAGCCCGGATAACCCACTTCCGAGATGCTGGGCACGTCAGGGAGTTGCGGATTTCTGAACAGGCTGGTGACCGCCAGCGCGCGGAGTTTGCCGCTGCGCACATGGGGGGCCACGGCGTCCAGATTGGTGAACATCATGCCTGCCTTGTTGTCCATCACCGCATCCAACGCGGGCTTGGCGCCGGTGAACGGCACCCCGGTCAGCCCCAGCGTCGTGCAGTTGCGCGTGCCGGATGCTCCGTTCACGCAGGTGCTGATGGTTTGCTTGAGCAACTCCATCGCCAGGTGCCCTGACGACGCATGCACTTGCGCATAGGTGAGTTTGCCAGGCTGGGCCTTGCCCACCGTAATCAGCTCCTGCAGGGATTTGAGCGGCGAATCCGCGCCCACGACCAAAACGTTAGGGCCTTCGGACAGCTGGGAGATGTGCACGAAGTCCTTGAGGGAGTCGTAGTCGAGCCGGGGATTGAGGGCATGGCTGATGGCATTGGTCCCCACGCCAGACAGCACCAGCGTGTAGCCATCCGGCGCGGCACCAGCGGCGGCTTTGGTGCCTTTGCTGTCGGTGTTTTCCACCTGCACCGGCTGCCCCAGCTTGAGCCCCAACTCCTTGGCCATCAACCGACCCAGCTGGTCGCTGCTCCCACCTGCCGGGAAGGGGATGATCAGGCGCAAAGGCTTGGTGGGCCAGGTCTCCTGCGCCATGGCAGGCGCGGAGAAACACACGGACAAAGCGGCTACCACGCACGCTACTGCACTCAAAGTTTGCATGAACAAAATCCCGGTCGTTGTTATCGTCACCGCGATCGCAGGGCCTGCGAGTCGGCGGTGCACAGCACTGCGGCGCCGGTGCGTGGCGCCCTGCTTCACGACGGAGGTATCAGGGCGTCACGCGGGCGAGCAGAGATACGATGTCATATCTCCTAGCAGGCGGCCAGCAGGTTTTCCCTATATCCACTGGTGTGGGAGTGGGTGCGGACGCGGTGCGGCCCGCGTGGCAGCTGCCATGGCAAACACCGATGTGCACAGCCCCTGGCCCTCACTGTGACCGGGCGCCTTGGACGACACCTGACCACAGCTGTCCCGACTGACCCATGCGGGCCAATGGCAACGACTGTGGATGCCATGCGCACCCTCCGGGGGTTGTACTATCAGTTCAGCGCGCTCACAGTGCTGCCGGGCGATGAACCGGCTTTATGGCGCATCGCCGGACGACGGTTCACGCACGCCGGAGCCCTTGCCCTTGGAGTGGGTGCGCGCGTCTTTCTTGGCCTGGCGCTTGGCGTCTTCGGCCAGGCCCGCAGCTCTCCACGCTTCAAACTCGGTTGGCGTCTCCAAGGTCACGCGCCCCAGGATGGCGGTGCGGAAGTCCGTCATCACGATCTCTGCCGTCTTTTGCAGGTTGACCCTGCCACCGCCCAGCATGGCGCCGCGTTTGCGGCCAATGGCTTCGAGCAGCTCTTCGTCGTGCATGGATGCCACAGCCCCCTGCGGCAGGCCCAGCTTGTAGCGCGCCTCCAACAACGGGGCGTAGTTCTGCTGCAGGCGGCGCAGCAGCTCCAGCGCCACCAGTTCCTCGTCGTAGGCATTGCGGCCCACGGCGCCGCTGGCGGCCAGGTTGTAGCCACTTTCGGGCACGATGATGCGCGGCCACAGCATGCCGGGCGTGTCCCACAGGTAGAAGTCGTCGGCCAGCGTGATGCCCGCAGATCAGCACGCGCATGGGCTTGGCCATGCCGCCCCGGTTGGGCGACAGCAGGTGGCAGGCGTCAATCAGCTTGCGCGTGGGGGCCGGGTCCGACGCATCGAGCGGCAAGGCACGCGTGTCGCTCTGGGCGTTGTACCAGTCCACCCACAGCGCCGTGCGGTCTGCGTCGGCCACGTCCTGCTTGTTGAGCACCTTGAGCGTGGGCTTGTGGCCCGTGATCTCGGCCAGCAGCGGGTTGGCGCTGGAGCCGGGCAGGCGCGCGTCCAGCACCTCGATCACCACGTCAATGTCCTTGATGCGTTCGGTGATGGCTTTACGGGTCAGGTGCATGTGACCGGGGAACCACTGGATGGCCATGCGGGGGTACTTTCTTGTGTTTTCGATACTGTCTGAGGGTGGCAAGGATAATCGCGGTCCTCACTTGCCCACGCCACCGCGTTATTTGACCTCCATGCCAGCACCTCTCGACACCCCGCGCAAAGCCACCGCCAGCAAGGCCGACAAGGAAGTGCTGTTCAAGGGCGTGACCTGCGCACTGATTGGCCTGGTCATCCTGCTGGCGCCCTATGTGGCGCGCTCCGCCAGCGTGCGCGATCTCATGGGCCAGGCGGCCCTGGTGGGCTGGTTTGCGCTCGTGCTGGGCATTGCGTTCGGGGTGCAGTACGGCATGCGCCGCGCCAAGGCCGCGCGCCGCCAGCCGTGATGTTGCCCAGCGCCAGCACACCCGCCCTAGCCCAGGCTGTTGACGGGGCCTCCGCGCAGCAAATGTTTCAGTCGTTGCAACAACGCGCCGCGCAGGCCGGCATCACGCTGCGCAACCCACCGCCCGAGCCCACCACCTGCTGCGGACGTGGCTGCAATGGCTGCGTCTGGGAGGGGTTTCTGCACGCCGCAGAATACTGGCGACAAGAGGCGCTGCTGCGGCTGGAGGGCTGAATTTCAAGCCTAATTGGCCTCTAGCGCTTTATGAATAAGCGCAAGAAGCTATCAAATCAGGAGTGAACGCAGCCTGCGTGCCGCATCACCCGAGTTCCTTCACCGACATGTACTGCTCGCGCCATTCCTCAAACGGCAGTGTGTCCGCCGCCTCGATGGCCTTCTGCGCGGCAATCGATTCATCCGCCATCGCCAGGTAACGTGCCTGCTGCTCGGCCGTCCACGGCAGGCCCAGCAGTGCGTCACGCGCCGCGATGGATTGCTGGCGGGCAAAAGACTCAAAGCTGTGGTGATGCTCGCCCACGATGCTGTCGAGCACGCGGGCTGACGGTGTGCGCTCGGGCGCAGACATCAGCGCGCGGGCGTCGCGCAGCGCGGCGCTGTAGTCATCCGTGCCATGGGTGGCGTCCAGCGCGGCAGCCAAAGGCGCACACGCGGCCAGCACTTCGGCGCCCCATTCGGTCAGCAACACACTCTGGCCGTTGCGCGAAAGCTGCAAGCCGGGCTCGCGGCCCCGCTCGGCCGTGAGGTGCTGGTTCTGCTTGAGCTCGGCAATTTCGGCCGGTGTGTCGGGCGGGCTGTCGGACAGCAGGCAGTGCAGCAAGAACACATCCAGCAGGCGCATGGTGGGCGCCGTGATGCCCACGGGCACAAACGGGTCCAGGTCCATCAGGCGCACTTCGACGTATTCGACGCCGCGTTCGCGCAGCGCATGCAGCGGGCGCTCGCCGGTGCGCACGGTGCGCTTGGGGCGGATAGTGCCGTAGAACTCGTTCTCGATCTGCAGCAGGCTGGTGCCCAGCTGGTTGTAGTCGCCGCCCGGGTTGCGCACGCCCACGGTTTCGTAGGCGGGGTACGGCTTGGTCAGTGCTTCGTGCAGCGAGTTGGCGTAGCCCGCGAGGCCGTTGTAGCTCACGGCCAGCGTGGCCTGCGCGTCGCTCTGGTAGCCCAAGCGCCCCATGCGCAGTGAGGTGGCGTGGGGCAGGTACAGCGCGCTGCCGCCCTCCATGCGCTGCAGGCGGTGCTCGCGCCCTTCCACAAAACAGGGGCACAGCGCGGGGGAAGCGCCAAACAGGTACAGCAGCACAAACGCGTGCCGGCGGAAGTTGCGGATCAGCGAAAAATACTGCTCGCTGTCCACACCCGGCAGCGACCAGTTGTAGTGAATGCCCGAGATGGTCTGCATGCGGCGGCCATAGCGGTGGCCCAGGCCCATGCGGTACACGCTCTTGGCGCGGCCCACATTGGAGCTGCCATAGCGGCCAATCGGAATCGTCTCGTCGGTGGGCAGGCCGCAGGGCATGCTGGAGGCCCACAGCAGCTCGCCGCCGCTGTCTTTGAGGGTGTGGTGCACAAACTGGTGCACCTCGGTCAGCTCATCGAGGCATTCGTGCACGCCCTTGCGAGCGCCGGTGATGAGTTCGAGCTGCGACTCGCTGTAATCGGTGGTGATCAGCGGGTGTGTGAGGGCCGAGCCCAGCGCCAGCGGGTGCGGCGTGAGGGCCAGGCCGCCGGTGGGCAACACCCGCAGCCCTTCCTTTTCAATGCCGCGGCGAATCCCCCCCAGGGCGTCCGCCGGGTAGGCGGCCAGTCTCTCGTGCAATTTGCTCATATGTTTATACCGATCCAACTTCTGTCGGCCCGGAACTTAGCACGTTGGGCGCTGGCCCGCCCAGAGGGGCGTCAAGCCCTTGCGGCCAAAGCGCGTCCAACCTCGTTGGTGCCCTGGGCGGCGCCACTTTGTGGTACCTGGTCACCCGCGCGCTCGGTCACCTCGGCCAGGCGGGCCGCCAGCTGCTCGGGCACGTCGGCACCGATGCCCAGATGAATGCCCTGCGTCAGGGTGATGTGGGCCGCCTCGAAGGTGCCCGCGCCCGCACACAGGATGGTGCGCGTGGGGGCGCTTTCATGGGCCAGCACCAGCATGGCGGGCACCACGGCCTCGGGCTTGAGGGCGTCCAGCACCTCCTGGGGCATCAGGCCTTCGGTCATGCGCGTGGCGGCCGTGGGCGCCAGGGCGTTCACGTGGATGTTGTACTTGGCGCCTTCGATGGCCAGGGTCTGCATCAGCCCCACCTGGGCCAGCTTGGCGGCGCCATAGTTGCTCTGGCCAAAGTTGCCGTACAGGCCGGTGGACGACGTGGTCATGACGATGCGGCCGTACTGCTGCGCCACCATGTGCGGCCACACGGCCTTGCAGCAGTGGGCGGCCCCCATCAGGTGCACGTCCACCACCAGGCGGAAGTCGTCCATGCCCATCTTCGAGAACGACTTGTCGCGCAGGATGCCCGCGTTGTTGATCAGGATGTCCACCCGGCCCCAGGCATCGATGGCCTGCTGCACCATGGCCTCCACCGCGGCGAAGTCGGTGACGGACGCGCCATTGGCCAGCGCCTCACCGCCCGCCGCGCGGATCTCATCGACCACGGCCTGCGCGGCTCCCACGGTGGCACCGCTGCCGTCCACCGCACCGCCCAGGTCGTTGACCAGCACCTTGGCACCTCGCGCCGCCAGCGCCAGCGCATGCTGGCGGCCCAGGCCGCCGCCGGCGCCCGTCACGATGGCCACGCGGCCTTTGAAATCAATACCCATGGTGAAGGTGCTCCTGTTGTCTTGGTGGGTCCACCCATCGGTGGAATAGAAAAGCATCCGGCAGCCTGCCCCAATGTGCTGGCGCCGCGCGCTGCACTGTAAGCCACGCGGCACAGGTCACCGGTTGCACACGCGACTGAATGAATGCAAGGGCGCGCACTGCGCCCAAAACCCTGCGTCGTCAGGTACCGCGTGCACGGGCACGGCGCATTGGGAATAATTGGCCTCGCACACCCTCCTCGGGCGCAGCACCTGCTGCGGCACCCGATTGCTCACAATTTCATAGCTATCAGCGCTTATCCATCAAGCGCCAGCGACCATTTTTACCAAGGATTTCCCATGAAAGCAGTCTGGAACGACGTGGTAGTTGCCGAGAGCGACGACACCGTGGTGGTGGAAGGCAACCACTACTTCCCCGAAAGTGCGCTCCACCGCGACTACTTCACCTTCAGCAACCACAAGACCACCTGCCATTGGAAGGGCCAGGCCAGCTACCTGTCGCTGCTGGTCAACGGCGAAATGAACGCCGACGCCGCCTGGTTCTATGCCGACCCCAAGCCCGAAGCCGAAGAAATCAAAGGCCGTGTGGCGTTCTGGAAGGGCGTGAAGGTTTCCGCCTGAGCCACCCGCAGCCCAGGGCCCGCGGGTTATCCCTGCCAGCACTGGACAATCATGTGGATAAGTTTTGACAAGCCTTGTATGACAGTGCCAAGTGCTTGATTTGTAAGGGCACACCCTGCGATGCCTCATTTTTAGGCAGCACACAAAATCATGGCGATGGTTATCCCAGCCTGCACTGGACAATGGTGTGGATAACCTTGGATAAGCCTTGTATGACAGCTTTAAGTGATTGATTTACAAGGACTATCTTTGTAACGCTTAAAAAACAGGCAATACGGATATCTGTTCTGATCCGCCCTCCGACACCTTGCAGAGCCTCCCCAAAACCCCCGGTTATCCCTGCCGACACTGGACAATGGTGTGGATAACCTTGCACAAGCTTTGTATGACAGTCTTAAGTCATTGATTTACAAGGAAACTCCTTGTACCGCTTAAAAAATAGGCAACACCGTACGGGCAAGGCGCCTGCGGTACAGTCCACGTCGGCGCTCTTCGGAATGCTCTTTATTTCATAGCTACCAGCGCTTTATAGACAAGCGCCAGCGGCAAAAAACACTCAGAAATTCCCCGTGCCCATCCCTCCACTCCAGCACAGCCCTGCCGCCGAACGCAACCAGGGCCCCATCCTGGCGCAGCTGCTGGCCCTGCTGCCGCCCGCCGGCGCCGCGCTGGAGATTGCCAGCGGCACCGGCCAGCATGCCGCACACTTTGCCGCCGCCCTGCCCGGCTGGACCTGGCAGCCCACCGACCAGCAGGCCACCCACTTTGGCTCGATCACCGGCTGGGCCACCCAGGCCGGCGCCGCCAACGTGCGGGCGCCGCTGCGGCTGGATGTGCTGCAAAGCCCGTGGCCCAGCGAGGGCCCGGCGTTTGGCGCCGCCTCGTTTAACCTGATCTACTGCGCCAACATGCTGCACATCGCCCCCTGGGCCTGCTGCGCGGGGCTGATGCAAGGCGCCGCCCGGCACCTGGCGCCGGGTGGCTGCCTGGTCACCTACGGCCCCTACCTGGAAGACGGCGTGCCCACGGCCCCGGGCAACCTGGCCTTTGACACCAGCCTGCGCGCGCAGGACGCCAGCTGGGGCATCCGCCACATCGACGACGTGGCCGCTGTGGCCGCCCAGGCCGGCCTGCAGCTGGCCGCACGGCATGCGATGCCGGCCAACAACCTGCTGCTGGTGTGGACCAGCGCCCCACCCGCCACTGCGGCCTGACCAACTTCTTTTCTTCTGACGGAACTGCCCCATGAGCACCCCGACCGCCGCCCCCTTCTTCATCGCCAAGGTCGAACCCGACGGCCAACAATGCGACGCCTGGCCCGAGCAGCCCCTGCTGCTGTCGCTGGAGCAAGGCGGCATCGACTGGCCCAGCTCCTGCCGCAACGGCACCTGCCGCACCTGCATCGGCCAGCTGGTGGAAGGCAGCGTGCGCTATGCCATCGAATGGCCGGGCCTGACGGCCGAAGAAAAGGAAGAAGGCTGCGTGCTGCCCTGCGTGGCCTATCCTGCGTCGGACGTCGTTCTGCAAGGCAGTGCCATCTGATCTGCGTCAGGCACACAACCCCGTTCGGATACGAACCGGGCCCCGGTGCACTAAAATCCACGCCTTCGGGGGCAAGATGCCCCTTTGACGTGCGGCAGCGCCGCATCGCATGTTCTTTGGGTTGGTTTCTTGGGGGCACCACCGCCTTCGGCCACGGGAACCTGTGCTGCAGCACACCGCCAGCAGGCAAATCGCCAGCGGCCCCCTCTGAAAGCTCAAGCCTTCCATGACCTCCCCCCTCACCCCCGTGCCGATCTCCCCCGTCGAGGACATCGTGGCCGAGATGCGCGCCGGGCGCATCGTCATCCTGGTGGATGAAGAAGACCGCGAAAACGAAGGCGACCTGGTCCTGGCCGCCGACCATGTGACGCCCGAGGCCATCAACTTCATGGCCCGCTTCGGCCGGGGCCTGATCTGCCTGACATTGAGCCGCGAGCGCTGCGAGTTCCTGAAGCTCCCCCCCATGGCCGCACGCAACGGCACCGTATACAGCACGGCCTTCACCGTCTCCATCGAGGCCGCCGAGGGAGTGACCACCGGCATCTCAGCCGCCGACCGTGCCCGCACCGTGCAGGTGGCGGTGGCCCGTGGCAGCCAGCCCTCCGACCTGGTGCAGCCCGGCCACATCTTCCCGCTGCAGGCGGTGGACGGTGGCGTGCTGATGCGTGCAGGCCATACCGAAGCCGGTTGCGACCTGGCTGCCATGGCCGGCTGCAGCCCTGCGTCGGTGATCTGCGAGATCATGAAGGACGATGGCACCATGGCCCGCCTGCCCGATCTGCAGCTGTTTGCCGCCGAGCACGGCCTCAAGATCGGCACCATCGCCGACCTGATCGAGCACCGCAGCCGCAATGAAACGCTGGTCGAAAAAGTGGGCCAGCGCACGCTGCAAACCGCCTACGGCGAGTTCACCGCCCATGCCTTCCGCGACAAGCCCAGCCAGGCCGTGCACCTGGCGCTGGTCAAGGGCCAGTGGAGCGCCGACGACGTGGTGCCCGTGCGGGTGCACGAGCCCCTGTCGGTGTTCGATGCACTCGAAATCAACCGCTCCATGCACTCGTGGGGCCTGGACACCAGCCTGCAATACCTCAACGCACAAGGCAAGGGCGTGGCCGTGCTGCTCAACTGTGGCGAAAGCGCGGGCCAGCTGCTGGCGCAGTTTGAAGGCACGGCCCGCTCCGCCCAGGCGCCCGAACGCGGCCGCATGGACCTGCGCACCTATGGCGTGGGCGCACAGATCCTGCGCGAATGTGGCGTGCACAAGATGGCCCTCATGGGCCAGCCGCGCCGCATGCCCAGCATGACCGGCTACGGCCTCGAAATCACCGGTTTCATCCCCAAAGAATAAAGAGCAATACCACTATGTTTGGCGCAGAAAAAGGCACCGCAGACCGCCTGGACGGCAAGAAACTGCACATCGGCATCGTGCAGGCCCGCTTCAACGAGAGCATCACCAACACGTTGGCCGCGGCATGCCGTGCCGAGCTGCTGGCCCTGGGCGTGCAGGAAAAGCACATCAAGCACGTGCTGGTGCCTGGCGCACTGGAAGTGCCCGTGGCCTTGCAGACCATGGCCG
Organism: Acidovorax sp. Root267; assembly: GCF_001429215.1. Lineage (NCBI taxonomy): Bacteria > Pseudomonadati > Pseudomonadota > Betaproteobacteria > Burkholderiales > Comamonadaceae > Acidovorax > Acidovorax sp. Root267. The sequence goes on along the minus strand of NZ_LMJC01000031.1, from coordinate 34,869 downwards.
AAAGCGATGAGTACGACGCACTGATTGCGCTGGGCTGCATCATCCGTGGCGAGACCTACCACTTCGAACTGGTGGCCAATGAATCCGGCGCGGGCGTGACCCGCCTGTCGCTGGACTACCAGATCCCGATTGCCAACGCCATCATCACCACCGAAAACCTCGAGCAGGCCATCGCCCGCCAGACCGAAAAAGGCACCGATGCCGCCCGCGTTGCGGTGGAAATGGCCAACCTGCTGGACGAACTGTCATGAGCGAAAACACCCCCACGCCGTCGTCGGCACGGCCCCCGAAGCAAGTGCGCACCGGGCTCAAGAGCACGGGCGTGCGCAAGGCGGCCTCCAAGTCCAACCGCAGCCGCGCACGCGAATTCGCGCTGCAGGCCCTGTACCAGCACCTGGTGGGCGGCAACACGCCCGAAGCCATCGACGCATTCACGCGCGACCTGGCGGGCTTTCACAAGGCCGACTCGGTGCATTACGACGCGCTGCTGCACGGCTGCATCAACACCGCCGCTGACCTGGATGCGCTGATCACCCCGCTGCTGGACCGCAAGATGGCCGAGATTTCGCCCATCGAACATGCGGTGATGTGGATCGGCGTGTACGAGTTTCAGCACTGCCTGGACGTGCCCTGGCGCGTGGTGCTCAACGAATGCATTGAGCTTGCCAAAGAGTTTGGCGGCACCGATGGCCACAAGTACGTGAATGCCGTGCTCAACGGCCTGGCCCCCAAGCTGCGCACGCTGGAAGTCGCAGCCGACAAGGCCTCGGGCACCGCGCCCTCCGCGCCCGTTGACGAAGCCTGAGCGCACCGCCGCCCGCTCCGGAGCGTGCCATCTGCCGCCACGCCCGGTGCCCTCCCCCTTGAGTTTCCGAGCAACACCCGACCCGCTCGGGCAGGACACCTTCCCATGAAGTTTTCCACGCGCGCCGAGCGCATCGAACCGTTCTACGTGATGGAAGTGGCCAAGGCCGCGCAGGCCCTGGCCCGCGAGGTGGCAGGCACGCGCGAACCGATGATTTTTCTGAACATCGGCGAGCCGGACTTCACCGCCCCGCCGCTGGTGCAGGAGGCCGCAGCCCGCGCCGTGCACAGCGGCGCCACGCAATACACCAATGCATTGGGCCTGGACGCCTTGCGCGAGCGCATCAGCGGCTGGTACCAGAGCCGCTTTGGCGTGAACGTGCCCGCACGCCGCATCGTGGTGACGGCGGGCGCATCGGCCGCGCTGCAGCTCGCGTGCCTGGCGCTCATCGAGTCGGGCGACGAAATCCTGATGCCCGACCCGAGCTACCCCTGCAACCGCCATTTCGTGAGCGCCGCAGAAGGCAAGGCCGTGCTGCTGCCCACCACGGCGGCCGAGCGCTACCAGCTGAGCGCCGACAAGGTGCGCGCGGCCTGGGGCAAGAAGACGCGGGGGGTGTTGCTGGCATCTCCATCAAACCCCACGGGCACCTCGATTGCGCCCGATGAGCTGCGCCGCATCCATGAGGTGGTGCGCGCACACGACGGCATCACGATGATCGATGAGATCTACCTGGGCCTGTCGTACGAGGAAGAGTTTGGCCACACCGCACTGGCCATCGACGACAACATCATCAGCATCAACAGCTTCAGCAAGTACTTCAACATGACCGGCTGGCGCCTGGGCTGGATGGTGGTGCCAGAGGCCATGGTGCCGGTGGTCGAACGCCTGGCACAAAACCTGTTCATTTGCGCCAGCACCGTGTCGCAACACGCGGCGCTGGCCTGCTTCGAGGCCGAGAGCATTGCCGAATACGAACGCCGCCGCGCCGAATTCAAGGCGCGGCGCGACTACTTCATCCCGGCCCTGCAATCGCTGGGCCTTTCAGTGCCAGTGATGCCCGACGGGGCCTTCTACGCCTGGGCGGACTGCACGCAAGCCGCCGAGCGCCTGGGCGTCGCCTCTGGCAAGAACTGCAGCTGGGACTTTGCGTTTGAGCTGATGCGCCGCGCGCACATCGCGGTAACGCCAGGGCGCGACTTTGGCACCGCCGAGCCGGAACGCTTTGTCCGTTTTTCCACCGCCAATTCCATGGCGCAGCTGCAGGAGTCGGTGGCGCGGCTGCGCAGCGTGCTGGGGTAACGCGCGATGGCGTTCGAGTTCCCGATTCGCGTCTACTGGGAGGACACCGATGCCGGTGGCATCGTGTTCTATGCCAACTACCTCAAGTTCTTTGAGCGTGCGCGCAGTGAATGGCTGCGCTCGCTGGGCGTGGGGCAACAGCGGCTCAAGGAACAAACCGGCGGCATGTTTGTCGTAACCGATGCGCAGCTGCGCTACCACCGCCCCGCACGGCTGGACGATGAACTGATTGTTACCGCCGCCCTGCAGGCCACCGGCCGCGCATCGTTGACAATAGTGCAGCGTGCGCTCCTGAAACCAGAGCAGATGACCGAACAAGCCCCGTTGCTGCTGACCGAAGGCACCATCCGCATCGGATGGGTCGATGCCGCCACCATGCGCCCCGCAAGAATTCCGAGCCCCCTCCTGGAACAACTCACACCATGAACTCCCAAAACATGTCCATCATCTCCCTGGTGCTGCACGCCAGCTGGGTGGTGCAACTCGTCATGCTGCTGTTGCTCGGCGTATCGGTCGCCAGCTGGGCCGCCATCTTCCGCAAGCTGTTTTCGCTCAAGCGCGTCAAGACCTTGAACGAAGACTTCGAGCGCGAGTTCTGGTCCGGCACCAGCCTCAATGACCTGTACGCCAGTGCCGCACAAAACTCCAGGCAGGCAGGCCCCATGGAGCGCATCTTCGCCAGCGGCATGCGTGAATACCAAAAACTGCGTGAGCGCCGCATCGTGGACCCCGGCACCCTGCTCGACGGCGCACGCCGCGCCATGCGCGCGAGCTTCCAGCGCGAGATGGATGTGGTGGAGTCGAGCCTGTCGTTCCTGGCTTCGGTGGGCTCGGTCTCGCCATATGTGGGCCTGTTTGGCACCGTGTGGGGCATCATGCATGCGTTCACCGGCTTTGCGGGCATGGAGCAGGTCACGCTGGCCACGGTGGCCCCCGGCATCGCGGAAGCCCTGGTGGCCACCGCCATTGGCCTGTTCGCGGCCATCCCGGCCGTGATCGCCTACAACCGCTTTGCCCGCGACATTGACAGGGTGGCCACGCACCAGGAGACCTTCATCGAAGAGTTCTCCAACATTCTTCAGCGCAACCTGGGCGCCCAGCCAGCGCCCACCACCGGCCACACGGCCTCGGGGCACTGACACCATGCCCGCCATGGCATCCCGCGGTCGAGGCCGCCGCACCATCAACGAGATCAACATGGTCCCGTTCATCGACGTCATGCTGGTGCTGCTCATCATCTTCATGGTGACGGCGCCCATGCTGACGCCGGGCGTTGTCGATGTGCCCAGCGTGGGCAAAGGCAAGAACATGCCCAAGGTGGTGGCCCAGGTCATCGTCAACAAGGACGGATCGCTGCAGTTCAAGACGCCCGAAGCCACACGCAGCCTGAACCAGCGCGAGATCGGCGATGCCGCCAGCCGTTGGCAGAAGGCCCAGGGGGCCGACAGCGCCAGTGCGGTGGTCATCAGCGCCGACAAGGGCGTGCAGTACGAAAACGTGGTGAAGGCCATGGATGCCTTGCAAAAGGCGGGTGTGCAACGCGTAGGGCTTTCCGTCAAACAGGGCGGTTGAACCGAACTCTCGCCAGCCGCTCTCAAGCCCATGCACGCCCACAACGACCGCGACCAGTTTTCCCCGCCCCGGCCCCCGGCACGCTTGCGTGCCATCACGCTGGCGGTGCTCGTGCATGTCGTGCTCATCGGCGCACTCACCTGGGGCGTGAACTGGAAGAACAGCGCCGACCAGCCTGCGGTGGAAGCCGAACTGTGGGCAGCGGTGCCCCAGCAGGCGGCGGCGCGTGCCGTTGAGCCCCCGCCGCCACCGCCCGCCCCACCGGAAGTGCGTCCGCCTGCTCCGCCCCCACCACCGCCCCCGCGCGCTGTGGAGCCGCCCGACACCCGCGAGGCCGACATCGCCATCGAACGCGAGAAAAAGCGCCTGGAACAGGAAAAGAAGGCGCGCGAACAGCAGCAAGAGCGCGACAAGCGTGAACGCGAACGCAAGGAAGACGAGCGCCGCGACCGCCTGGAGCAGGAGAAGAAAGAGCGCCTGCAAAAGGAAAAAGACAAGGAAAAGGAACAGCGCGAAAAACAGCTGGCCGAGCAGAAGAAAGCCGAGCAGGACAAGCAAAAGAAGCTGGCCGAAGACAAGCGCAAGGCGGACGACGCCGCCAAGCGCAAATCCGAAGCCGACGCCAAACAGCTGGCAGAACAGCGCGAAGCCAACCTGCGCCGCATCCAGGGCATGGCAGGGGCGACGGGGGGAGAAACCGCCACGGGCACAGCCCAGCGCAGTGCAGGCCCGTCAGGCGGCTACGGCGGCAAGGTGGCGGCCAAGGTCAAGCCCAACATCGTGTACCCCGACGCGATCTCGGGCAACCCGCGTGCCGAGGTGGAAGTGCGCCTCTCGCCCGACGGCACCATCGTGGGCAAACGGCTTGTGCAGTCGAGCGGCAACAAGGCCTGGGACGAGGCCGTGCTGCGCGCGCTGGACAAGACCGAGACCCTGCCGCGCGATGTGGATGGACGCGTGCCGTCTTCTCTGACCATTGGTTTCAGACCACAGGACTAGAGCCTGTTCAAAGCCCCGAAAAAAGCGCCCGGAAGTACCGGGCGCTTTTTTTGGCTTTTTTTGACCTCTAGCGCTTGATAGTCAAGCGCAGATAGCTATGCATTTAATAGCAAAACATCTGCCACCCCTACCGGTCGCGGCGCTCCATGCGCCGGTTCAAATTCAGCGCTCCAAGAGTGCAGGCCACACCCGACAGCAGGTACACCGTCACGGCCAGCAATCCAAACTGGGCCGACAGGTACAGGGCGACAAGGGGTGCAAAAGCAGCGCCAATGATCCAGGCCAGGTCGGCCGACAGGGCGGCGCCCGTGTAGCGGTATTGGGGAGAAAAGTTGGCCGTGACCGTGCCAGACGCCTGGCCGTACGACAGCCCCAGCAGCACAAAGCCCAGCAGCAGGAACATGGTGCTGCCCACCTCGCCGGAGTTGAGCAGCACGGGGGCCATGAAACTGAACACACCGATCAGCACCGCCATGCCGCCCAGCAGCTTGCGGCGGCCCAGGTGGTCTGACAGCCAGCCCGAGACCATGATGGCTCCGGCCGCCAGGAAGGCACCCACGATCTGCACGCCCAGAATCTGGGTCACCGGCTGGTCCGAGTACAGGGTGATCCACGACAGGGGGAACACCGTGACCAGGTGGAACAGCGCAAAGCTGGCCAGCGCGGCAAAAGCACCCAAAAGCACATTGCTGCCTTCGTCGCGCATCACGCGGCTGACGGGCACAGGCTGCAGCTCACGGTCTTGCAGCAGTTCGGCGTACGACTGCCCCACCACCAGGCGCAGGCGGGCAAACAGGGCCACCACGTTCACGGCAAAAGCCACGAAGAAGGGATAGCGCCAGCCCCAGGCCAGAAATTCCTGCACGCTGAGGCTGCTGTACAGATAGGCAAACAGACCCGCCGCCAGCACAAACCCGACCGGCGCACCCAGCTGCCCGATCATGGCAAACCAGCCCCGGCGCTCCTTGGGTGCCGACATGGCCAGCAGCGACGGCAGGCCGTCCCACGAGCCGCCGAGTGCCAGACCCTGGCCAATGCGCAGAATCAGCAGCGCCACCACGGCGGTCAGGCCAGCATCCTTGTAGCCCGGCAAAAACGCCATCCCGACCGTGCACACGCCCAACAGGAACAGTGCAATGGTCAGCTTGGTGCCCCGGCCCCAGCGCCGCTGGATGGCCATGGAAATGGCCGTGCCGACGGGCCGGACCACAAAAGCAACGGCCAACAGCGCAAACGACATCAGCGTGCCATCCAGGCGCGACAGGAACGGAAACAGGAAAGGCGGGAAGACGAGAACGCAGGCAATCCCGAATACGAAGAAATCGAAGTACTCGGACGACCGTCCGATGATCACACCCACCGCAATTTCGCTGGGGGTCACGTCTTCATGGGTATCAGCCCGCGAGAGAGAGGCGGGGCTTTCTTCAAAGCCGGCCGCAGGGTAAGTGGCAGAGGCGGGGCTGCTCATGAACAGGGCTCCTTGTCGTTGTTTGGATAAGACATTCTGGTTCTACACGCAAGTTTGATTCGGGACAAGTGCAGTTTCACTATGGCGCCTGCAGGACGGCGCCGAACCAAAAAGAGAAGGCGCACCGAAATGGGGCACCTATTGTTGACCTTGGACAAAATGTCCAATGTACAAAAAAGCTAGAGCTATTACATTCGACGGCACTTCGTTATCCGCGTTTACCCTTAAACGCCTCGGTTGCGCCTGCCCCATGTCCAAACTACCTTTACCCCGCGTGCCTGCCTGGCTCGCCGCCATGGCTGCCCTGGGCAGCCTGGCCGGCTGCAGCAAGGCGGTCGTCCTCAATCCTGCCGGCGACATCGCTGCCCAGCAAGGGCATATGGTCATCCAGGCCACGCTGCTGATGCTGATCATCATCGTGCCGGTGATCGCTCTCACCCTGTGGTTTGCCTGGAAATACCGCCAGAACAACACCGCCAACACCGAGGCCGACTACGACCCCGACTGGCACCATTCCACCACGCTGGAGCTGGTGATCTGGACCGTGCCGCTCTTGATCATCATTGCCCTGGGCGCACTGACCTGGATCGGCACCCACAAGCTCGACCCCTACCGCCCCCTGGACCGCATCTCGGCCACCAAACCGCTGGACGCCCAATCCACTCCTCTGGAGGTGCAGGTGGTGGCCATGGACTGGAAGTGGCTGTTCTTCTACCCCGAACTGGGCATTGCCACGGTGAATGAATTGGCCGCGCCGATCGACCGCCCCATCCTGTTCAAGCTCACGGCCACGTCCACGATGAACGCGTTCTACGTGCCGGACCTGGCGGGCATGATCTACGCGATGCCCGGCATGCAGACCGAGCTGAACGCCGTGATCAACCAACCAGGCGTGTACAAGGGAATGTCCTCGCACTACAGCGGCGCGGGCTTCTCGGGCATGACCTTCAAGTTCCACGGCCTGAGCCAGGGCGACTTCGAGCAGTGGGTGGCCAGAAACAAGTCCGAAGGCAAGCCACTCACGCGCAAAACCTACATGGATCTGGCCAAGCCCAGCGAGCGGGACCCCGTGCAGCGCTTTGCCAGCGTGGAAGACGGCCTGTACGACAAGGTGCTGAACCGCTGCGTCGAGGACGGCAAGATGTGCATGCACCACATGATGGCCATCGACGAGAACGGTGGCGACGCCTATGTGCGCGCTGTGGGCCTGAACCTGCCGCAGGACGTGTGCACCTCGCAGAACGCCGCCCAGGTGGTGGCGAGCCTGGAAGCACGCAACGCGCCGCGCGCCAACTCCGCCCAATGATCCGCCCTTGACCTGCCATGCCGGCAGCCGCGCACGCGGGCACCGGCATATCAAAGAGACTCCCTATGTCCTCCGCACCTGTTACCGCACCCCATTGGGCCCTGGGCCGAATCACCTGGGATTCCATACCGATGGCACACGAGCCCATCGTGTTGTGGACCTTTATCGCCACCGTGCTGGGTGGCCTGGCCGTGATGGCCGCCATCACCAAGTTCCGCCTGTGGGGCACCCTGTGGCGCGACTGGATCTGCAGCATCGACCACAAGAAGATCGGGATCATGTACATGATCCTGGGCCTCGTGATGCTGCTGCGCGGCTTTGCCGACGCCGTGATGATGCGCCTGCAGCAGGCCATGGCCTTTGGCGACAACATGGGCTATCTGCCGCCCCACCACTATGACCAGATCTTCACCGCCCACGGCGTGATCATGATCTTCTTCGTGGCCATGCCGCTGGTCACGGGCCTCATGAACTACCTCGTGCCGCTGCAGATCGGCGCGCGCGACGTGTCCTTCCCGTTCCTCAACAACTTCAGCTTCTGGATGACCACAGCCGGTGCCATCCTGGTGATGGTGTCGCTCTTCCTGGGCGAGTTCTCCACCTCCGGCTGGCTGGCCTTGTCCAACCTGGGGGCGCAAGACCCCGGCGTGGGGCTCGATTACTACATCTGGGCCCTGCAGATTGCGGGGGTGGGCACCACGCTCTCGGGCATCAACCTGATCGTCACCATCATCAAGATGCGCGCACCCGGCATGAACCTGATGAGGATGCCCGTCTTCACCTGGACCGCCCTGTGCACCAACGCGCTGATCGTGGCCTCGTTCCCCGTGCTCACGGCCGCGCTGGTGCTGATGTCGCTGGACCGCTATGTTGGCACCAACTTCTTCACGAACGACCTGGGCGGCAACGCCATGCTGTACGTGAACCTGATCTGGATCTGGGGCCACCCCGAGGTGTACATCCTGATCCTGCCCTGCTTCGGCATCTTCTCCGAAGTGGTGGCCACGTTCTGCAAGAAGCGCCTGTTCGGCTACACCTCGATGGTCTACGCCACGGTGGTGATCACCATCCTGTCGTACCTGGTGTGGCTGCACCACTTCTTCACGATGGGCTCGGGCGCGAGCGTGAACACCTTCTTCGGCATCACGACGATGATCATCTCGATCCCCACGGGCGCGAAGATCTTCAACTGGCTGTTCACCATGTACAAGGGCCGCATCCGTTTCGAGCTGCCCATGATGTGGACCGTGGCCTTCATGGTGACCTTTGCCATCGGTGGCATGACCGGCGTGCTGCTGGCCGTGCCCCCGGCCGACTTCGTGCTGCACAACAGCCTGTTCCTGATCGCCCACTTCCACAACGTGATCATCGGCGGCGTTTTGTTCGGCCTGTTTGCCGGCATCAACTACTGGTACCCCAAGGCTTTTGGCTACAAGCTCGACCGCACCTGGGGCGTGCGCTCCTTCTGGCTGTGGGTGGTGGGTTTCTGGGTGGCGTTCGGCCCGTTGTATGTGCTGGGCCTGATGGGCGTCACGCGCCGTGCCAACCACTTTGAAGACCAGTCCCTCCAGATCTGGTTCGTGATCGCCGCCATCGGTGCCGCGATGATTGCTGCGGGCATTGCCTGCTTCCTGATCCAGATTGTGGTGAGCTACCTCAAGCGCGACCAGCTGCGCGACCACACGGGCGACCCGTGGGATGCACGCACGCTGGAATGGGCCACCTCGTCGCCACCGCCCGACTACAACTTCGCCTTCACCCCCGTGGTGCACGAGATCGATGCCTGGTGGGACATGAAGAAGCACGGCTACGAGCGCCCACTCACCGGCTTTGCGCCCATCCACATGCCCGCCAACACTGGCTCGGGCGCCGTGATCTCGGCCCTGTCGCTGGCCTTTGGCTTTGCACTGATCTGGCACATGTGGCTGCTCGCGGGCGTGTCGTTTGCGATGCTGCTGCTGGCCTCGATCATCCACACGTTCAACTACAAGCGTGACTTCTACATCCCGGCATCCGACGTGATTGCCACAGAAAAAGCCCGCACACTTCAATTGGCCCGCCATGTCTGAACTCCGCCTCAACGCTGGCGCCGCCGCAGGCGCCCTGGCCCCGCGCGACTACCACCTCGCGCACGAGCCCCATCCCGAAAACGGCACCGCCCTGGGCTTCTGGCTCTACCTGATGAGCGACTGCCTCATCTTTGCTGCCCTGTTTGCCACCTACGGCGTGCTGGGCCGCAGCTATGCGGCCGGCCCCACCGGCGCGCAGCTGTTCGATCTGACGCTGGTGGCCGTCAACACGGCCTTCCTGCTGCTGTCGTCCATCACCTTCGGCTTTGCCATGCTGCGCAAGCAGCAAAAGGATGTGAAAGGCACGCTGCTGTGGCTGGCCGTCACAGGCTTCTTCGGCCTGTGCTTCCTGGGCCTCGAACTCTATGAGTTCGCCCACCTCATCCACCAGGGCGCCACGCCCCAGCGCAGCGCCTTCCTGTCGGCCTTTTTCACGCTGGTGGGCACCCACGGGCTGCACGTCACTTTCGGCCTGATCTGGCTGGTGGTGCTGATGGTGCAGATCGGCAAACACGGCCTGATCCCTGCAAACACGCGCCGGCTGATGTGCCTGTCGATGTTCTGGCATTTTCTGGACGTGGTCTGGATCGGTGTCTTCACTTTTGTGTACCTGACGGGGGTGCTGTAAATGAGCGCACAACACACAACACACGCACACGATGCCCATGGGCATGACGACGATCACCACGGTGATGACGGCCCACACAGCACCTTCTCGGGCTACATGGTTGGCTTCGTGCTCTCGATCATCCTTACGGCCATCCCGTTCTGGCTGGTCATGGCCAAGGTGATCGCCGACCGCAACACCGCCGTGCTGGTGCTGGGCGGTTTCGCCGTGATCCAGATCCTGGTGCACATGGTGTGTTTCCTGCACATGAACGGCAAAGCCGAAGGCGGCTGGACCCTGCTGTCCACCATCTTCACCGTGGTGTTTGTGGCCATCGCCATCAGCGGCACGCTGTGGGTCATGTTCCACATGAACGCGAACATGATGCCCGAGCATCCCACACCCACGCCCCCAACGCATGAAGCGCCGGGGCACTCCAGGCCTTGACACCTGGCATGCTCCCTGCCCCGGGCGCCACGGCCCGGCGGCTGCGCCAGGCGGTGCTCGCGCTGGTGGGCATCGCTTTGTTTCTGGGATTCCTGGCGCTGGGCACCTGGCAGGTTCAGCGCCGCACGTGGAAGCTCACCCTGATGGAGCGCGTCGAGCAGCGCGTGCATGCAGCCCCGACTCCCTCACCCACCTCCCAAGACTGGCCCGGGGTGAATGCCGCCGATCATGAATACCTGCCCGTCACCCTGCACGGCCAATGGCTGGGCGACAAGACCGTGCTCACCCAGGCTGTGACCGAGCTGGGAGCGGGCTTCTGGGTCATGACCCCCCTGCAGCAGGACGACGGAAGCCAGGTGCTGGTGAACCGTGGTTTCGTGCCCCAGGACCAGCGCGCACAGTGGCTTGCAGCGCCCCCGCCCACTTCGGTGCCCGGATCCACCACGGTGCAGGGCTTGCTGCGCATGACGGAGCCAGGAGGCGGATTTCTGCGGAGCAACGACCCCCTGCAACAGCGCTGGTATTCGCGCGATGTAGCGGCCATTGGCCAGGCACTGAAGCTGCCCCAGGCTGCGCCCTTCTTCGTGGATGCGGGCCTTCCGGGCCCCACAGGCACGGCGACGGACAGCGCGGCACCGGACTCAAAGTGGCCCCGTGCCGGCATGACCGTGGTCCGTTTTCACAACAGCCACCTCGTGTATGCGCTGACCTGGTATGGCCTCGCCCTCATGGTTGCCGGCGCTGGCTGGTATGTGGCACGCTACGAGCGCCGCCTGCGCGGCCTTGCCGGCCACACCACCACCTCCGATGACCACCCTTCGCCCTGATACCGCTGCAGCCCTACCGCAGCGCAACACGCGCTCGGCCGACGCCGCCGCAGGCATCAAGAACCTGCAGCAGCTGATTGAACTGCGCTGGATTGCCGTCGTCGGGCAGGTGTTCACCATCGAGATGGCGCACTACAGCCTGAACCTCACGCTGCCCGTGCGCGAGATGCTGCTGGTGGTGGGCTGCCTGGCGGTGTTCAACGTGGTGAGCCTGCTGCGGCTGCGCACCGGTGTGGTGGTGCGCAATGTTGAGCTGTTTCTGGCCTTGCTGATCGATGTGGCGGTGCTCACGGTGCAGCTGTACCTGAGCGGTGGCACCAGCAATCCGTTCGTCTTTCTGTACCTGCTGCAGATCACGCTGGGAGCTGTGCTGCTGCGCGGCGCCTACATCTGGTCCATCGTGATCATCACGCTGCTGTGTTTTGGGGTGCTGGCCACACACCACATGCCCCTCGCGCTGCCGCAAGACCTGCACCAGGGGCTGTCGAGTCTGTATGTCATCGGGTTGCTGGTCTGCTTTGTGCTCAACGCCACGCTGGTGGTGGTCTTCATCACCCGCATCAACCTGAACCTGCGCGAACGCGATGCGCGCCTGGCCGCAGCACGCAGGCGCCGCGTGGAAGAAGAGCACATCGTGCGCATGGGCCTGCTGGCATCGGGCGCGGCCCACGAGCTGGGCACGCCGCTGTCCACGCTGGCCGTGATCCTGGGAGACTGGCAGCACGACAAGCAGCTTGCGGCCCACCCCGCGCTAAAGGAAGACATCGACGAAATGCAGGCCCAGGTGCAACGCTGCAAGAGCATCGTGAGCGGCATCCTGCTTTCGGCCGGGGAGACACGTGGCGAAGCCTCCATGCAGACCACCGTGCGCACCTTCGTCGATGCACTGGCCGAAGAATGGCACAGCACCCGGTCGATGCCACAGTTCATCTACGACAACGACTTCGGCGCGGATACGCCCATGGTGTCGGACACCACGCTGCAGCAGATGGTTTTCAATGTGCTGGACAATGCACGCGATGCCTCGCCCGGCTGGGTGCGCTTGGCCATCACCCGCAACGCCGATGCACTGCGCATCACGGTGACCGACGCAGGGCCCGGCTTTGCCCCCGACATGCTGGCCAAGCTGGGCACGCCCTACCAGTCTTCCAAAAACCGCCCCGGGGGTGGGCTGGGCCTGTACCTTGTGCTCAACGTGGCACGCACGCTGGGTGGCAGCGTGGCGGCGCGCAACCGTCCTGAGGGGGGCGCCGAAGTGACCATCGAGCTGCCGCTGGCGGCGATCACACTGCCTGAAGCCAAAGCCTGACGCCATGAGCCCTACCGACGAAGAAGAACCCGCGCAACGCCTGCTCCTGATCGTGGAAGACGACGAGGCCTTTGCCCGCACGCTCGCCCGTTCGTTCGAACGGCGTGGCTACCGCGTGCTGCAGGCCGCCAGCCTGCCCGAGGTCGAAACCCTGCTCGCACAGCACACGCCCGGCTTTGCGGTGGTGGACCTCAAGCTCAAGGGGGAAGCGTCGGGCCTGGCCTGCGTGCAGAAGCTGCATGCCGCCAGCGAGGGCATGCTCATCGTGGTGCTGACCGGATTTGCCAGCATCGCCACCGCCGTGGAGGCCGTGAAACTGGGCGCCTGCCACTACCTCGCCAAGCCGTCCAATACCGACGACATCGAGACCGCGTTTGGCCTCAAGGCGGGCAACACCGAGGTGGAGCTGACCAACCGCTCCAGCTCGATCAAGACGCTGGAATGGGAGCGCATCAACGAAGTGCTGGCCGAAACCGGTTTCAACCTCTCGGAAGCAGCAAGGCGCCTGGGCATGCACCGCCGCACCCTCACCCGCAAGCTGGAGAAAAAACAGGTCCGCTAGGCGGCTGCCGAAACCGGGCCAGTCCTAGGATTTCAAGCAAAATTGGCCGCCAGCGCTTGAAGGACCCCATTGTTTGCTATTTAATTTATAGCAAGCACCACAGAAGCGGCACTCAACCGCCTGGGGCCCTCCCCCGACCACCTTTTGATTGAGGCCAGCGCTCACGTCAGCGCTGGCGCTGCACCAGCCAGCGCTCCGCGTCCTGCTGCTTGCCAAACCGCGCCCAATCCAGCGCGTTCTTGCCGTAAGGGTCCTGGCGCCAAAGGTCTACGCCCCGCACCTCCAGCCACTCCAGGGCCTGGATGCGCCCTTTGGCGGCGGCCAGCATCGCCGGCGTCTCGCCCCGGCTTGCGGGCGCGGGCTCGTCCAGAGACTGCCCTTGCTCGGACAACCACTGCAAACAGGGCACACAACCACTCTGCGCCGCCATGTGCACCGGCCCCCAATCCCACCGGTTGCGGGCTGCCAGGCTGGCCCCGGCCTGCACCAGGCGCTGGGCGGCAGCGAGGTGGCCGCCGTAGAAGGCTCGCAACAGTGCGGTGTCGCCACGCTCGCTGTCTTTCTGCGTCTGGCGCAGGTCAGGCAGGGCGCCTGCACGCAGCAGCAGTTCGATGTGCTCCAGTTGCCCCCGATGAGCCGCCAGCATGAGCAGGGACGAGCCGCTGGGTGCGAGCAGGTTGGGGTTGGCGCCTGCGGCCAGAGCTGCGCTCAGGGCCCGGGCATCATCCGCGTTCTGTGCGTCGAGCAGCGGGCCGTCTAAAGCGGAATAAGAGGTGGGTGGCGTTGGGGCAGCGGGCGCAGCCACTTTCCCGGCCGGTGCTGGGCGTGCCAGGCCTGCAAGCGGTGGCCCCCCAATCCACCCGGCGAGCACAGCGGCCAGCAGCAGTGCACCCCAAGCCGGGCGCGACCGCCCAGTCCGCACGCGCCGTTGTGCCCCGGGGCTGAAATGGACCCGGCGGTGCGCCCAGGCTTGGGCGATGGATTGGCCCACGGCGGTGGCGGCACCGCCACCACTGAGGCCGGGCGTGATCCGCACAAGAGTGCCGTCGGCTCCGCGTGCATACACCGCGGAATAAGGGTGCTCGCTGGCACCACTGCCGGTCGCGTACAGCAGCTTGTGCACCAAACTTTGGCTGGCCTGGCCCGGCAACGTCTGGGTGCGGGTCCACAGCCAGGAGTGCCGGTGCACAGTGATGCCGTTGTCCTGCACGGACAGCGCCCAGCGGCGTGTGGCGGCATGCAGGGCAAAGGCCACCAAGACCCACCACGCCGTAGCCGCCATGAAGGAGCGCGGCAGTACCAGCCCATGGATACCCAGGCGGCCGTTGATGGCGGCCTCCAGCGCCAGCCCAGCGAGCACCAGGCCAGCGGCCCAGCGCCAGCCGGTCTGGCTGAATGCGTAGTGCCAGGCGTGGGGCGTTTCCTGCAGCGTGACAGAAGGAGGCAGAGGCAACGAGTCTTCGCTTTCCTCCCCGTGCTCGCTGAGGGGTGCAATCGGCGTCACCAGCTTCCAGGCAGCGCGCCGGTCAAAGCGATCGGGCAGTTCGCTGGCAAAAGTCTGTGGTGCGGCCTGGACAGGCAAGTCATAGGTCAGCTCCGCCGTGCCGCCGGGGCTGTGCAGCAGCTCCAGGCGCCAGTCCACGCGCTCGCCCGAGCGTTGCGCGCCGTGCGGGGGAGCATCGGCAGGAACATCGAAACGTGCCACCAGCCGCAGCCCCCCATCGGCCGTGGGCTGCAAGCGCGCCGACTCTGTGAAGGATTCCACGCAGCGCTCGGGCGAGCCCGAGCTTGACTCGTCCACGCGGTACTGCGCCAGGCGCAGCTGCGGACTTTGCTCCTGTTGGTGGGTGGCGGCCCGCAGGGGCAGCAGCAGCGCGACCTCGACCGGGTGCCCCGCGCGCGGCCGCGCGGGCTGCACGCTGAGGGCCGCACCGGCATAGCGCCAGGCCAGGTGGGTCTGGCGCACCGACAAGGCCACCAGCCCCAGGCCAACCATGACGAAGATCGAAATGAAGGCCTTGGCGTACCAGGGGGCGTTGCCACTGGTCCAGAGCATGCCAGCCATGGGGAAGGCGATGCCACACCAGAAGAGCGTGAAAAACCAGGCGGCGCCCGCCGAGGTGCCGGCAGAGGCCTTTGGCTGGGGCGTGGGCGAGGTGCCCTCCTCCACGTCTTCCGCCCCCTTTACCAGGCGCAGCAGGGTGTGCAGGAACATCCAGGCCGCCGCCAGCCCCACGCCGGTGAAGACCAGGGCAAAGGGCACGCGGAACATCTGCAGCGCCCAGCGGATGGACGGGTCGATGAGGGCCTGCGAGGGCACCTGCGGGTTGACCATGATGGTGATGGGCTGCCCACGGGACTGGGCGCTTTGCAGCAGCCCGTGCCAGCGCTGGTGCCAGTCGCCGATGTTGTCGGCACCGACTTCGGGGTCGAGCCCCACCCGGGTGCCTTCGTACTGCCGCCCCCCGAATTCGTAGCGGTAACGGGCGTGCACCTGGTAGGTGGTGCCATCGCTGGACGTATGGCGCTTGAGCTCGGAGCCCAGCACCTGTGCCACCACCGGTTGCCAGCTGTGCACCTCCAGCGCCGCACGGAGTGTTTGCACCAGGGGCTGAAGCCCCGCGAAGTATCCCCCCAGGCCAAAGGCCAGCGCGAAGAGCGCGCTGAACAACAGCATCCCCAAGCGGTTGCCCAACGTGTCTGCCTTTTCGGGGTTGTTCTCTCTTGCCATGGATGTCCCTCCATTTCTTTTGTTGTTATGGGCAAAGCATGGGAGCCAATCATGTCATTTGCATGACAAATAAATGTCATTTCCGCAGCAAAGACGTGACAAGACAGACGGCGAGGCGCGTGTGCAACACCATGAAAAAAGCGGCCCCGAGGAGCCGCTTTTCTGGATTGATCAATCCCGCACGGAAAAGATCAGGCGGTCACGCCATCCGCCACATCCTTGAACTCGGCGATCTTGTCGAAGTTCAGGTATTGGTAGATCTTGTCGCCGTTCTGGTTGATGACACCGATGTCGGCCAGGTACTCTTCCTTGGAAGGAATGCGGCCCAGCTTGGAGCAGATGGCCGAGAGTTCAGCCGAGCCCAGATAGACGTTGGTGTTCTTGCCCAGGCGGTTGGGGAAGTTGCGCGTGCTGGTGGACATCACGGTGGCGCCTTCCTTCACCTGCGCCTGGTTGCCCATGCACAGCGAGCAGCCGGGCATTTCCATGCGGGCACCGGCCGCGCCGAACACGCCGTAGTGGCCTTCTTCGGTGAGCTGGTGCGCGTCCATCTTCGTGGGCGGGGCCATCCACAGCTTGACGGGGATGTCCTTCTTGCCTTCGAGCAGCTTGGAGGCTGCGCGGAAGTGGCCGATGTTGGTCATGCACGAACCGATGAACACTTCGTCGATCGCGGCACCGGCCACGTCCGACAGCGTCTTGGCGTCATCGGGGTCGTTGGGGCAGCAGACGATGGGTTCGGTGATCTCGGCCAGGTCGATCTCGATGATGGCAGCGTAGTCGGCGTTGTCATCGGGTTCAAGCAGCTGGGGATTGGCCAGCCAGGCTTCCATGGCCTTGATGCGGCGGCCGATGGTGCGTGGATCGGCGTAGCCCTGGGCGATCATGTTCTTGAGCAGCACGATGTTCGAGTTGATGTACTCGATCACGGGTTCCTTGTTCAGGCGCACGGTGCAGCCGGCAGCAGAGCGCTCGGCCGATGCGTCGGACAGCTCGAACGCCTGCTCGACCTTCATGTCCGGCAGGCCTTCGATTTCCAGGATGCGGCCCGAGAAGATGTTCTTCTTGCCCTGCTTGGCCACGGTGAGGTGGCCGGCCTTGATGGCGTACAGCGGGATCGCGTGCACCAGGTCGCGCAGCGTGACGCCCGGCTGCATCTTGCCCTTGAAGCGCACCAGCACCGATTCAGGCATATCGAGGGGCATCACGCCCGTGGCGGCAGCGAACGCCACCAGGCCGGAGCCGGCGGGGAAGCTGATGCCAATGGGGAAGCGGGTGTGCGAGTCGCCGCCGGTGCCCACGGTGTCGGGCAACAGCATGCGGTTGAGCCAGCTGTGGATGATGCCGTCGCCGGGCTTGAGCGAGATGCCGCCGCGCGTGCTGATGAAGTCGGGCAGCTCGTGGTGCATCTTCACGTCCACGGGCTTGGGGTAGGCGGCCGTGTGGCAGAAGGACTGCATCACTAGGTCGGAGCTGAAGCCCAGGCAGGCCAGGTCCTTCAGTTCGTCGCGGGTCATGGGGCCGGTGGTGTCCTGCGAGCCGACCGAGGTCATGCGTGGTTCGCAGTACGTGCCGGGCACCACGCCCAGGCCTTCGGGCAGGCCGCAGGCGCGGCCGACCATCTTCTGCGCCAGGGTGAAGCCCTTGCCAGTGGCGGCAGGCACTTGCGGCAGGCGGAACAGCGTCGAAGGAGGCAGGCCCAGGGCCTCGCGGGCCTTGGTGGTCAAGCCACGGCCAATGATCAGCGGAATGCGGCCGCCAGCGCGCACTTCGTCAAACAGCACTTCGCTCTTGACTTCGAATTCGGCGATGACGTTGCCATCCTTGAGCGCCTTGCCAGCGTAGGGCAGCAGTTCGATCTCGTCGCCCATGTTCATCTGGCTCACGTCGAGCTCGATGGGCAGTGCGCCGGCGTCTTCCATGGTGTTGTAAAAGATGGGGGCGATCTTGCTGCCCAGGCACACGCCGCCGAAGCGCTTGTTAGGCACGAACGGGATGTCTTCGCCCGTGAACCACAGCACACTGTTGGTGGCGGACTTGCGGCTCGAACCCGTACCAACCACGTCACCCACATAGGCCACGAGATTGCCCTTGGCACGCAGGTCTTCGATGAACTTCACGGGACCGCGCTTGCCATCTTCTTCGGGGGTGATGCCGTCGCGCTTGTTCTTGAGCATGGCCAAGGCATGCAGCGGGATGTCGGGGCGGCTCCAGGCGTCGGGGGCGGGCGACAGGTCGTCGGTGTTGGTTTCGCCGGTGACCTTGAGCACGGTGAGCTTGATGCTCTGGGGCACTTCGGGGCGGCTGGTGAACCACTCGGCATCGGCCCAGCTTTGCAGCACGGACTTGGCGAAGGTGTTGCCCTTGTCGGCCTTTTCCTTGACATCATGGAACTGATCGAACATCAGGAGCGTCTTCTTGAGCGCTTCGGCGGCGACAGAGGCCACGGCCGCATCGTCCAGCAAGTCGATCAGGGGGGTGAGGTTGTAGCCACCCAGCATGGTGCCCAGCAGCTGCGTGGCGCGCTCGCGGCCAATCAGCGTGCACACCTCGGTACCGTGGGCCACGGAAGCCAGGTAGCTGGCCTTGACCTTGGCGGCATCGTCCACACCGGCGGGAACGCGGTGCGTGATCAGGTCCACCAGCGTGGCTTCTTCACCGGCAGGCGGGTTCTTGAGCAGCTCGATCAGTTCCGCGGTCTGCTTGGCGCTCAACGGCAGGGGTGGAATGCCGAGGGCAGCGCGCTCGGCCACATGGTCACGGTAGGCTTTCAACATCATTTTTCTCCGGTTGCGTTCTAAAGTGGGGCGGCGCGCAGTGCGGTGGCGATTTCAACGGCCGGGTCGCCTGCGTGCGCAAAGGTTGTGCGGTTTTTTCTTCGGTGGTGCGGCGCCAGGCGACGGCTTACTTCAGGGGTTCCAGCACGCTCACAGGCGGGTTCTTCTTGATGGCCTCAGCCACCACCAGTTGCTGCGGGCTCATGCATTCGTCGGCCAGGCGCTGGCCCAGCTTTTGGTTCATCAACATGGACTTGTTGGCGATCTGCAGCCAGACCGCGCCGCCCTTCTGGTCCTCCAGGCGCACCGTGCCCGTGGTGGTGGTCACCGGGGCCATGAAATACTTGAAGCCCTTGCCTTCCACATGGAAGTGACCGGGGCTTGCGGGCTCGGCCGTGACAGTGACGAAGGCCCCCAGCTCACAGGGGATGCGGCCCACATGCACGCGTTCGGCGATGGCCAGCTCAGCAGGCGAAAGAGCAGCCTCTGCGGCGATGATGCCGGCTGCCACCTGGTTGGTTGCGCTCTTGAGCTGGGTGCGGCTGCTGGTGCCTTCCGTTTTGGCCTCGGTGGATTTTTTGGTGGCAGAGGCCTTGTCCGCCGTCTTGGCAGACTTCGCTTCAGCCTTTGGGGCGGACTTCGCCGCAGGTTTTGCAGCGGCCTTGGTCTCTGCCTTGGGCTCGGTCTTGGCGGGGGTTTGCGCCATGGCAAGGGCCGGAGCCAGCAGCATCAGGGCAGAGGCGATAAAAGATTTCATGGAAGGTCCAGCGTGGAAGAGTTCAGGAATGTTCACAACGGAACGGAGGCCGACGCGCCAAACCAATGGCGGACGGCGAGAGGAAGTGCGCGCCCGGTACGGTGGGCGCGCTCCAGCACCTGCCAGTAAAAGCGATAACTGGCACGGTCATGCAAAGTGCCCTCAAAACTGATGGGAGCCCAATCAGAATCAGCGGCAAAAGCTATTATTTTTGAAGCAATTTCAATGTCATCCTGCTGGGGCGCAAACGCCTGCAGGATGGGTCGGATCTGTGCGGGGTGGATGCTCCACATCCGGGTGTAGCCCAGCTCGCGCGCGGCCCGGCTGGCAGCGCCTTGCATGGCCGCCGTATCGGCAAATTCCGTCACCACACAGTGCGATGGCACCTTGCCGTGGGCATGGCAGGCGGCAGCAATCTCCAGCTTGGCACGCACCACCAGCGGGTGCGAAAACTGTCCCGCCGAAGTCATGCCCTGCGCAGGGATGGCGCCACCATGGGCCGACACAAAGTCCATGAGGCCAAAACTCAGGCTCTGTACACGGGGGTGGGCGGCAATCTCGAAAGCACGGTGCACCGCCGCAGGAGATTCGATGAGGACGTGGATCGGCACCTGGCCCGCTGATGCTTGCTCCAGCGCGCGTTCCACCTGCAGCACATCGTCCACCGACTCCACCTTGGGCACCATGAGGTGGCTGAGCCTGTGACCCGCTTCGCCCGCTATCGTGGCGACATCATTGGCAAAAGCCGGGTGGTCCACCGCGTGGACCCGTGCGGCCACTCGGGCGCCCGGTGCAGCCCCCAGCGCCAGATTGGCAACCAGCCGCGCGTGGTCGGACTCCAGCCCGACGGGAGCGCCGTCTTCACAATCGAGGGTGACATCAAAGACGCAGGTACCGAACTCCTGCATCATTTCGGCCTGCAGTTGCAGGCTCTTGCGCATGCGCGCTTCCACGCCGCTGTAGTGGTCACAGACCGGCAGAAAGCCTGTCTGCGCCTGGGCGCCCAGCAGCACATCGCGGGGATGGGGTGGCGCAGCGCCCTGCCCCTGCGCGGGGACCCGGGCGGCCCGAAGGCCCGATGCCTGTAGCGTCGGCTGCATTGCGCTCACCTGGCTTACAGCAGGTGCTTGACGCCGTCTTGCTCGCCTTGCAGCTCAGCCAGCGTGATGTTGATGCGCTCTTGCGAGAAAGCGTCGATTTCCAGACCTTCAACGATCTTGTATTCGCCGTTTTCGCAGGTGACGGGGAAACCGAACATGGTGTCCTTCGGAATGCCGTACTGGCCGTCCGATGGTATGCCCATGGTGACCCACTTGCCGTTGGTGCCCAGGGCCCAGTCGCGCATGTGGTCGATGGCGGCGTTAGCAGCCGAGGCAGCCGAAGACAGGCCACGGGCTTCGATGATGGCGGCACCGCGCTTGCCCACGGTGGGCAGGAAGGTGTTGGCGTTCCATTCCTGGTCGTTGATCATCTTGGCGACGCTTTCGCCGTTGATGGTGGCGAAGCGGTAGTCGGCGTACATCGTGGGCGAGTGGTTGCCCCAGACGGTCAACTTTTCGATGTCGGCCACGGCCTTGCCGGTCTTGGCAGCGACTTGGCTGGCAGCGCGGTTGTGGTCCAGGCGCAGCATGGCGGTGAAGTTCTTGCGTGGCAGGTCAGGTGCCGACTTCATGGCGATGTAGGCATTGGTGTTGGCAGGGTTGCCCACCACCAGCACCTTCACGTTGCGCGAGGCAACGGCGTTCAGTGCCTTGCCTTGTGCCGTGAAGATGGCGCCGTTGACGGCCAGCAGCTCGGCGCGTTCCATGCCGGGGCCACGGGGGCGCGAACCCACCAGCAGGGCATAGTCGGCATCCTTGAACGCGGTCATGGGGTCGCTGTGGGCTTCCATGCCAACGAGCAGGGGGAATGCACAGTCGTCCAGCTCCATCATCACGCCCTTGAGCGCTTTCTGGGGGCCTTCAACCGGCACTTCGAGCAATTGCAGGATGACGGGCTGGTCCTTGCCGAGCATTTCGCCGGAGGCGATGCGGAACAGCAGGGCGTAACCGATTTGACCAGCGGCACCGGTGACGGCGACGCGAACAGGCTTCTTGCTCATGGTGAAAACTCCAGGGAAGTGAGGAAAACAGGTGTGAGTGCAACGCAAGCACCAGCGCCTGTTACCAGCAGCCCGTGCCCCGCAAAACAGCCTTGGAGTGTACCGCTGATTGAGCACCTCGGTCAATTTGTCTTATGTCTTATATAAGATATGATTGACACCCTGACACAGCCCGCACATCACCTTGTGCGCGGCCCGCCCTTCTCCCGATCGCCATGTCCTCGCTTCCGCTCAACGCCGACAACCCTGCGCAGCCTTCGGCGGGCGCAGGCTCTGCCACGCCCGCGTTCAGCCCGCTGTACCAGCAAATCAAGGGGCTCATCCTGCAGAGCCTGCAGCAGGGTGAATGGAAACCCGGTGAATCGATCCCCAGCGAGATGGAGCTGGCCGCCCGCTTTCGGGTGAGCCAGGGCACGGTGCGCAAGGCCATCGACGAGCTGGCGGCCGAAAACCTCGTGATGCGGCGCCAGGGCAAGGGGACCTTCGTGGCCACCCATGCCGAGCAGCATGTGCAGTACCGCTTCCTCAAGCTCATGCCCGACACCGGCGACGTCCGCGTGGAGGGCCCCGCACAGCGCCAGGTGATCGACTGCCGGCGCATGCGTGCCAGCGCCGACGTGGCGCGTGCGCTGGCGCTGCGCAGTGCCGACCCGGTGGTCCAGGCACGGCGGGTTCTATCGTTTGCGGGCGTACCCACCATCCTGGAAGACATCTGGCTGCCCGGCCAGGCTTTCAAAGGGCTGACGGCAGACCAACTGGCGAACTACCAGGGCCCCACGTACGCCATGTTCGAGCTCGATTTCGGCGTGCGCATGGTACGCGCCGAGGAGAAAATACGCGCCGTGCTGCCTGACGCCGAACAGGCGGCCATGCTGCAGATCCCACAGGCCACGCCGCTGCTGAGCGTGGAGCGCATTGCCTACACCTACAACGACGTTCCGATGGAGTTACGGCGCGGCCTGTACCTGACCGACACCCACCACTACCGTAACGAATTGAGCTGACACCACGCTGGCAACCGAGCGGAAACGTAGAACATTGGGGCTAGAGCAAACTCTTCTTGTTGCGTTGCAATAGAATTTTGCGTTCTTTGCATCTTCAAATTACAAAGCAGTTACATCCACGAAAGCACACAACATGACAGAACTCGCCAAAAAACGGCCTGAATTCCGCAACATCAATGCCTTCAAGGACCTGACCACCTACCGCATGACGCCTGCAGCGTGGGTTTCGATCCTGCACCGCGGCAGCGGGCTGATCATGTTCCTGCTGCTGCCTTTCATCATCTGGATGTTCGACACGTCGGTGTCGTCCGAAATCTCGTTCGCCAGGTTCACGGCGGCCTTCAATATCGGCATCGGCTTCGTGCCCGGCTGGTTCATCAAGCTGGTGGCACTGGCATTGATCTGGTCCTACCTGCACCACTTCACCGCCGGCCTGCGCCACTTGTGGATGGATGTGAGCCACAGCGCAGTGAACAAGGAATTCGGCAAGACCTCGGCCCTGGCGGTGCTCGCGATCAGCATCACGCTGGCCCTGGTGCTCGGCGCCAAGCTCTTCGGCCTGTACTGATCAACCCATAAAAACGGTGGCTGCTGCCAAGCAGTGCCCACCGAAGAACGAGAGGAAATTCCCATGTCCGTCAATTACGGTTCCAAGCGCGTCGTCGTCGGCGCCCACTATGGCCTGCGCGACTGGCTCAGCCAGCGCGTCACGGCCATCCTGATGGCCCTGTTTACCCTGGCCCTGCTGGCCCAGGTCATTTTTTCCAAGGGCCCCATCGGCTACGACAAATGGGCCGGCATCTTCTCGGCCCAGTGGATGAAGGTGCTGACCTTCTCCGTGATCATTGCGCTGGCCTGGCACGCCTGGATCGGCCTGCGTGAAGTCTTGATGGACTACATCAAGCCCGTGGGCCTGCGCCTGGCGCTGCAGGTGTTCAGCATCGTCTGGCTGGTCGGCTGTGCTGGCTGGGGTATCCAGGTTCTGTGGCGTCTCTGAATCCCACGACTGAAGGCAAAAAATAATGAGCTACACCAACGCTAACATCACCAAGCGCAAGTTCGACGTCGTCATCGTCGGCGCAGGCGGCTCCGGCATGCGTGCCGCGCTTGAACTCTCCCGCGCAGGCCTGAACGTGGCCTCGCTGTCCAAGGTGTTCCCCACCCGTTCGCACACCGTGGCGGCACAGGGCGGCGTGAGCGCATCCCTGGGCAACATGTCCGAGGACAACTGGCACTACCACTTCTACGACACCATCAAGGGCTCCGACTGGCTGGGCGACCAGGACGCCATCGAGTTCATGTGCCGCGAAGCCCCCAAGGTCGTGTATGAGCTGGAACACTTCGGCATGCCGTTCGACCGCAACCCCGACGGCACCATCTACCAGCGCCCCTTTGGCGGCCACACGGCCAATTACGGCGAAAAGCCCGTGCAACGCGCTTGCGCCGCCGCTGACCGCACCGGCCACGCCATGCTGCACACCCTGTACCAGCAGAACGTGAAGGCCAAGACGAATTTCTTCGTCGAATGGATGGCCCTGGACCTGATCCGCGACGCCGACGGCGACGTGGTGGGCGTGACCGCCCTGGAAATGGAAACTGGCGACCTGTACATCCTGGAAGCCAAGACCGTGCTGCTGGCCACCGGCGGTGCGGGCCGCATCTTTGCGGCATCGACCAACGCCTTCATCAACACCGGTGACGGCCTGGGCATGGCGGCACGTGCTGGCATCGCGCTGCAGGACATGGAATTCTGGCAGTTCCACCCCACCGGCGTGGCCGGCGCTGGCGTGCTGTTGACCGAAGGCTGCCGTGGCGAAGGCGCCATCCTGCTCAACAGCAATGGCGAGCGCTTCATGGAGCGCTACGCGCCCACCCTGAAGGACCTGGCCCCGCGCGACTTCGTGTCCCGCTCGATGGACCAGGAAATCAAGGAAGGCCGTGGCTGCGGTCCCAACAAGGACTACGTGCTGCTCAAGCTCGACCACCTGGGCGCGGACACCATCCACAAGCGCCTGCCGTCGGTGTACGAGATTGGCGTCAACTTCGCCAATGTGGACATCACCAAGGAACCGATCCCCGTCGTGCCCACCATCCACTACCAGATGGGCGGCGTGCCGACCAACATCAATGGCCAGGTGGTGACGCAGGCCAATGGCATCAACAACTCCGTGGTGAACGGCCTGTACGCGGTGGGCGAATGCGCCTGCGTGTCGGTGCACGGTGCCAACCGCCTGGGCACCAACTCGCTGCTGGACCTGCTGGTGTTTGGCAAGGCCGCTGGCCGCCACATCGTCGAGTTCAACAACAAGAACAAGGAACACAAGCCCCTGCCCAAGGATGCGGCCGACCGCACCCTGGAGCGCCTGAACCAGCTCGACAAGTCGAACGAAGGCATCTACGCGCAGAACCTGGCGGGCGACATCCGCGCCACCATGCAGCAGCACGCTGGCGTGTTCCGCACCCAGGTCAGCATGGACGAAGGCGTGCAGAAGATCGCCGAGATCCGCAGCCGCGTGGGCAGCGTGACCCTGAAGGACAAGTCCAAGGTGTTCAACACCGCCCGCATCGAAGCACTGGAAGTGGACAACCTGATCGAAGTGGCGCAGGCCACCATGGTCTCGGCCGCTGCCCGCAAGGAATGCCGTGGCGCCCACACCGTGTATGACTACGAGCACCCTGCAGACCATGCAGAGTTCCCGCTGGGCCGCAATGACAAGGAGTGGATGAAGCACACCCTGTGGTACAGCGAAGGCAGCCGCCTCGATTACAAGCCGGTCAACCTCAAGCCCCTGACGGTGGACAGCGTGCCCCCCAAGGTCCGTACGTTCTAAACAGTAGCCCCACGAGAGAAGAACCATGCAAAAACGCACATTCCAAATCTACCGCTACGACCCGGACAAGGACGCAAAGCCCTACATGCAGACCATCGAGATCGAACTCGACGGCCATGAGCGCATGCTGCTGGACGCACTGGTCAAGCTCAAGGAACAAGACCCCACGCTGTCGTTCCGCCGCTCGTGCCGCGAAGGCGTCTGCGGCTCGGACGCCATGAACATCAACGGCAAGAACGGTCTGGCCTGCCTGACGAACATGAACACCCTGAAGGGCACCATTGTTCTGAAGCCCCTGCCCGGCCTGCCAGTCATCCGCGACCTGATCGTGGACATGACGCAGTTCTTCAAGCAGTACAACTCGATCAAGCCCTACCTGATCAACGAAGAACTGGCCCCGGACCGCGAACGCCTGCAGTCCCCCGAAGAGCGCGACGAGCTCAACGGCCTGTACGAGTGCATTCTGTGCGCCAGCTGCTCCACGAGCTGCCCCAGCTTCTGGTGGAACCCTGACAAGTTCGTGGGCCCTGCCGGCCTGCTGCAGGCCTACCGCTTCATCGCCGACAGCCGCGATGACGCCACGGCCCAGCGCCTGGACAATCTGGAAGACCCGTACCGCCTGTTCCGCTGCCACACCATCATGAACTGTGTGGACGTGTGCCCCAAGGGCCTGAACCCCACCAAGGCCATCGGCAAGATCAAGGAACTGATGGTGCGCCGCGCCGTCTGACCCCGATCTGCACCGCAACGCCAGGCCAGCCATGGAAAACCTTTCCACCATATCCCTTGCCCCAGCAGCAGCCTCGCCGCTGCTGGACGAGCGTGAATTGAGCAAGCTGCACTGGCGCTGCCGGCGCGGCCTGCTGGAGAACGATCTGTTCATCGAACAGTTCTTCGCCCGCTACGAGCCCATGCTGACCCAGCGCCATGCGCAGGGCATGCGCGAGCTCATGGACCTGGCGGACAACGACCTGCTGGACCTGCTGCTGCGGCGGTGTGAGCCCGCAGGCGAGCAAGACACGGAAGAAGCGCGCGAAGTGCTTGGCATGCTCCGACAAAGTGGCGGTGCTCTGGCGGTTCACGCCTGATACCCCCCCCGTCTGCATGCCCCAAGACCGGATCATCATCGGCAACCCACCCAAGGAAAGTAACAATGAAGCTAGCTGACAACAAAGCCACCCTGTCGTTCAGTAACGGCGGCCCCAGCGTGGACCTGCCGGTCTACCAGGGCACCATCGGCCCGGACGTCATCGACATCCGCAAGCTGTATGCGCAGACGGGCATGTTCACCTACGACCCGGGCTTCCTGTCGACGGCAGCGACCCAATCGGCCATCACCTACATCGATGGCGACAAGGGCGAACTGCTGTACCGCGGCTACCCCATTGAGCAGTTGGCCCAGAACTGCGACTTCCTGGAAACCTGCCACCTGCTGCTGTACGGTGACCTGCCCAACGAAGCGCAGAAGACCGACTTCACCAGCCGCGTGACCAACCACACCATGGTCAACGAGCAGATGCAGTTCTTCTTGCGTGGCTTCCGCCGTGACGCGCACCCGATGGCGGTGCTGACCGGCCTGGTCGGCGCCCTGTCGGCCTTCTACCACGACAGCACGGACATCAACAATCCGCAGCACCGCGAGATCGCAGCCATCCGCCTGATCGCCAAGATGCCCACCCTGGTGGCCATGGCGTACAAGTACGGTGTGGGCCAGCCCTACATGTACCCGCAGAACAACCTGTCCTACGCCGGCAACTTCCTGCGCATGATGTTCGGCACGCCCTGCGAAGAGTACAAGGTCAACCCCGTGCTGGAACGCGCGCTGGACCGCATCTTCATCCTGCACGCAGACCACGAGCAGAACGCCTCGACTTCCACCGTGCGCCTGTGCGGCTCGTCGGGCACCAACCCGTTTGCCGCCATCGCAGCTGGCGTGGCCTGCCTGTGGGGCCCCGCCCACGGTGGCGCCAACGAAGCTGCCCTGAACATGCTGTACGACATCCAGGCCCAAGGCGGCGTGGAAAAGATCGGCGACTTCATCAAGCAGGTCAAGGACAAGAACTCCGGCGTCAAGCTCATGGGCTTTGGCCACCGCGTGTACAAGAACTACGACCCGCGCGCCAAGCTCATGCAAGAGACTTGCAATGAAGTGCTGGCCGAACTGGGCCTGGAAAACGACCCCCTGTTCAAGCTGGCCAAGGAACTGGAAAAGATCGCCCTGGAAGACGACTACTTCGTGCAGCGCAAGCTCTACCCGAACGTGGACTTCTACTCCGGCATCGTGCAGCGCGCTATCGGCATCCCTGTGAACCTGTTCACCGGCATCTTCAGCCTGGCCCGCACCGTGGGCTGGATCGCCCAGCTCAACGAAATGATCGGCGACCCCGAGTACAAGATCGGCCGCCCACGCCAGCTGTTCACCGGCTCCGAGCGCCGCGACGTGCCGCCACTGGCCAAGCGCTGATCGGCACGGCGCCCCGCGCCGTCCGCCGCACCCACAAAGCCCGCAGGCAGTGCCTGCGGGCTTTTTTCATGGCGAATCGGCTCGCAGTGGGCAATTTTGCATGCCCCTGGGAGTCAGTCTCAAGGAACAGACCAACCCATACTACCCCCTAGTAAATAGGAATTTATGGCCACTAGCGCTTTATCTATAAGCGCCATAGACCTATACTACACCCCAGTACATTCAACACCCGCAGACAGCAAGCGCCGCGCGCCAGCCTGACGCCCCTGTTCCCCATGCCCCACACCGCTGAAGACAAGCAACGCGCCGTCACCCGCCTGCGCCGCATCAAAGGCCAGGCCGAGGCACTGGAGCGTGCCGTGGAAGCCGGCAGCGAATGCGCCCCCATCCTGCAGCAGCTCGCTGCCATGCGCGGCGCCGTGCACGGGCTGATGGCCGACCTGCTGGACAGCCACGTGCGCGAGATCCTGGCGGAAAAGCCTGCGCCATCGCAGCAGGCCGTGGACGAAACACTGTCGCTACTGCGCTCGTACCTCAAATAGACAGCCCACCCCCCTACCGATTGACTGAAAGGACCACCCCATGAAATCCCGCGCCGCCGTCGCCTTCAAAGCCGGAGAACCCCTGCAGATCGTCGAAATCGACGTGGCCCCCCCCAAGAAAGGCGAAGTGCTCATCAAGATCACCGACACCGGTGTGTGCCACACCGACGCCTTCACGCTCAGCGGTGACGACCCCGAAGGCCTGTTCCCCGTGGTGCTGGGCCATGAAGGCGCAGGCATCGTGGTGGAAGTGGGCGAAGGCGTGACCAGCGTGAAGCCGGGCGACCACGTGATCCCGCTGTACACCGCCGAATGCGGCGAGTGCCTGTTCTGCACGAGCGGCAAGACCAACCTGTGCGTGGCCGTGCGCGCCACGCAGGGCAAGGGCGTGATGCCCGACGGCACCACCCGCTTCAGCTACAACGGCCAGCCGATCTACCACTACATGGGCTGCAGCACGTTCAGCGAATACACCGTGGTGGCCGAGGTGTCGCTCGCCAAGATCAACCCCCAGGCCAACCCCGAGCAGGTCTGCCTGCTGGGCTGCGGCGTGACCACGGGCCTGGGCGCGGTGAAGAACACCGCCAAGGTGCAAGAGGGCGACACGGTGGCCGTGTTTGGCCTCGGCGGCATTGGTCTGGCCGTGATCCAGGGTGCCAAGCTGGCCAAGGCGGGCCGCATCATCGCCGTGGACACCAACCCCTCCAAGTTCGACCTGGCCCGCACCTTTGGCGCCACCGACTGCGTGAACCCGAAGGACTTCGACAAGCCGATCCAGCAGGTCATCGTCGAGATGACCACCTGGGGCGTGGACCACAGCTTTGAGTGCATCGGCAACGTCAACGTGATGCGCGCGGCGCTGGAATGCGCGCACCGCGGCTGGGGCCAGTCGGTCATCATCGGCGTGGCCGGGGCGGGGCAAGAGATCAGCACCCGCCCCTTCCAGCTCGTCACCGGCCGCAAGTGGCTGGGCACGGCGTTTGGCGGCGTCAAGGGCCGCAGCGAGCTGCCCGGAATGGTCGAAGACGCGATGGCGGGCAAGATCCAGTTGGAGCCCTTCGTGACCCACACCATGGGCCTCAAGGACATCAACGAAGCGTTTGATTTGATGCACGAAGGCAAGTCCATCCGCTCCGTGGTCAAGTACGCTGCCTGAACCTGCACAGCGGACGGACGTTTGAGGCAAAAACAGCCTCCAGCGCTTGTACAAAAAGCGCCAACAGCTATTCATTTCAGAGCACCCACCATGACCACCTCCCTGGAACTCCTCAGCAGCCACGCCTGCTTCGGCGGCGAGCAGCGCTTCTACCAGCACGCCTCCACCGAGATCGGGCTGCCGATGAGGTTCTCGGTGTTCCTGCCCCCCCAGGCGCAGCAAGGTCCCGTGCCCGCCCTGCTCTTCCTGGCGGGGCTGACCTGCACCGAAGAAACCTTCATGGTCAAGGCCGGCGCCCAGCGCCTGGCCGCCGAGCTGGGCCTCACACTCGTCGCACCCGACACCAGCCCGCGCGGGGCCAACGCGCCGGGCGAGGCCGACAGCTGGGACTTCGGCGTGGGCGCGGGCTTCTATCTGGACGCCACGCAAACGCCGTGGCGCACCCACTGGCGCATGGAGAGCTACCTTCTGAAAGAGCTGCTGCCGCTGGTCTCGGCCCAGTTGCCCATCGACGGCACCCGCCTGGGTATCACCGGCCACTCGATGGGCGGGCATGGCGCGCTCACGCTGGCGCTGCGCCACCCGGGCCGATTCCAGAGCCTGTCGGCCTTTGCCCCCATCTGCGCGCCCACCCAGTGTCCGTGGGGCGAGAAAGCCTTCACAAGCTACCTGGGCGCAGACCGCACGGGATGGATCGAGCACGACGCCACGGTGCTCATGCAGCACCAGCCGGTCGCGCCCTACCCTGCGGGCATCCTCATCGACCAGGGCCTCTCCGACAAGTTTCTGGCCGAGCAACTGCATCCGCACCTGTTCGAAGCCGCCTGCCAGGCCATCGGCCAGCCACTCAGCCTGCGCCGCCACGCGGGCTACGACCACGGCTACTACTTTGTGCAGAGCTTCGTGGCCGACCACCTGCAGCACCACGCTGCTGCCTTGGCATAGGCAGGCTGGCCCACCAACAGCGGCAGATCGGGCCCCCTTCAAGGGCGGCAGGGCTCTGCGGGGCCTCAGTTCCCCCACTTCTGAGCAAATGTTAATGCGGCCTTAAGCCTCGGGCGCCACAGTGCGCCCCATGCCTTTGATCCTGCAGCGCCTGCTGCTTCCCCACCTGGCCACGGGCGCCCCGCCCCAGCCTGCTTCCACCGCAACACGCGCCCTGCACCCCGCCTGGGTGGTGGTGCTCATCAGCACCTGGCTGGCCACGGCCTGCAATGTGCCGCTGTGGCGCGAAGTGGCGCAGTTGCCCGGCCAGGGCAGCCTGCGCGGCTGGGGCTTTGCGATCGCGTTTGCGCTCATCGTGGCCGCGGGCAATGCCGCACTGCTCACCCTGCTGGCCTGGCGCTGGACGCTCAAGCCTGCCGCCGCCGTGCTGGTGGTGATGGCTGCGTTCGGCGCGTATTTCATGCTGGCCTACGGGGTGGCCATCGACGCCAGCATGCTCACCAACGTGCTGCAAACCGATGTGCACGAGGTAGGCGACCTGCTCAACGCACGCATGCTGGCCACCGTGCTGGCGCTGGCGGTGCCTCCGCTCTTGTGGCTGCTGCGCCGCCGCGTGCAGCGGCTGAGCCCGTTGCGCCACGCGGCGCACAACGGGCTGCTGCTGGCGGGCTCCATCGCCATCATCGTGGTGTGCCTGCTGCTGGTGTTCCAGGACTTCGCCTCCACCATGCGCAACCACACCAAGCTGCGCTACCTCATCAACCCGCTCAACAGCGTGTACGCGCTGGGCAACATCGCCACCAAGCCCCTGCGCATGGACACCAGCAAGCTGCTGCCCCTGGGGCGCGATGCGCAGCTGGGCGCCAGCTATGCAGGCCAGGCCAAGCCCCCGCTGCTGGTGCTGGTGCTGGGCGAAACCGGTCGCAGCGGCAACTTCGGCATCAACGGCTACGAACGCAACACCACACCGCTGCTCGCGGCCCGCGCCGACCTCATCAGCGCCCGCAACGCCTGGTCGTGCGGCACCAGCACCGCAGCATCCGTGCCCTGCATGTTCTCGCACCTGGGCCGCACGGGCTACGAGGCGCGCGCCGCCAACTTCGAGAGCCTGATCGACGTGCTGCACCACGCGGGCCTGGCCGTGCTGTGGGTGGACAACCAGTCCGGCTGCAAGGGCGTGTGCGACCGCCTTGGCGACGTCAACACATCCACGCTGAAAGACCCCGCCCTGTGCCCCACCAGCGGCGAATGCCTGGACCGCGTGATGCTGAAAGACCTGGATGCGCGCATAGCCGCACTGCCCGCCGAACAACGCCAGCGCGGCACCGTGGTGGTGCTGCACCAGATCGGCAGCCACGGACCGGCGTATTCCAAACGCTCTGCGCAGGACCTCAAGAAATTCCTGCCCGAGTGCACCTCGACCGCATTGCAGGAATGCGAGCGCCAGCAGGTGGTGAACGCCTATGACAACAGCATCCTCGAGACGGACTTTTTCCTCGACTCGGTGCTCAAATGGCTCTCAGCGCAGGAAGATAAAGCGCAGACAGCTATGATTTATGTAGCAGACCACGGCGAATCACTGGGCGAGAACAACCTCTACCTGCACGGCCTGCCCTACAGCATTGCGCCCGACGTGCAAAAACACGTGCCCTGGATCACCTGGCTGTCGTCTGCCATGCAGGCGCGCACAGGCGCACCCACGGCCTGCCTGCAGCGGGACCTGGCCGAACGGCGCGTCACGCATGACCACTACTTTCACTCGGTGCTGGGCCTCATGGATGTAAAAACGGGCGCCTACAACCCCGACCTGGACATGCTCGCCCTGTGCCGCGGCTTGGCGGCTGAAGCGGCCGCCAAGCCCGTTGCAAAACCCATTGCACAGCCCGCTTGAAAACCGGTTCTGCAACGCCCGATGAACGTCAATCGAGCTGTCCCTGGCAGACATATTTGGTGTGCAGGTAGTCGTCCAGCCCATGCGTTGAGCCTTCGCGCCCATAGCCCGACTCCTTCACCCCGCCAAACGGCGCGGCCTCTGCGGCCAGCGCCCCTTCGTTGATGCCCACGATGCCGGACTCCAGCGCGTCTGCCACGCGCCAGATGCGGCGCACGTTCTGGCTGTAGAAGTAGGCCGCCAGGCCAAACGGCGTGTCGTTGGCGGCGGCGATGACTTCGGCCTCGTCGTCAAACACGGTCAGCGGTGCCACGGGGCCAAAAGTCTCTTCGCAGGCACAGGCCATGGTGGCGTCCGCGCCGGTGAGCACGGTGGGTGCGTAGTAGGTAGCACCGAGTTCGGCCAGGCGCTTGCCACCCGTGAGAACCTTCGCCCCCTTGGCCACGGCGTCATTCACATGGCGCTCGATCTTCTCCACCGCGCGGTCGTTGATCATGGGGCCGATCTGGGAGGCCGGGTCGCTCGCCGGGCCCACCTTCAGCGCCGCCACGCGGGCCGTGAGCCGGGTGGCAAACGCATCGAACACATTGCGCTGCACAAACACCCGGTTGGGGCACACGCAGGTCTGGCCGCCGTTCCTGAACTTGGCGGCCATGAAACCGTCCACGGCCGCATCCACATCCGCGTCGTCAAACACAATGAAGGGCGCATTGCCACCCAGTTCGAGCGACAGCTTCTTGAGCGTGTCCGCACTGCGGCGCGCCAGGTGCTTGCCCACGGGGGTGGAACCGGTGAACGTGATCTTGCGCACGCGGCTGTCGTCGAGCCACACATCCACCACGGCGGGCGTGTTCTGGCGTGAGGCAGTGACGATGTTGAGCACCCCCGGCGGCACCCCGGCCTCGTGCGCCAGCAGCACCAGGGCCAGCGAAGTCAGCGGGGTGTCTTCAGCGGGCTTGCACACCACGGTGCAGCCGGCCGCCAAGGCCGGGGCGATCTTGCGCGCGATCATCGCCGCCGGAAAGTTCCAGGGCGTGATGGCCGCCACCACGCCCACGGGCTCCTTGAGCGCAAACATGCGGCGGCCCGGCACCGGGGCGGGAATGACCTCGCCGTTCATGCGCGTGGCCTCTTCGCCAAACCATTCGATGTAGCTGGCCGCATAGGCCACTTCGCCCTTGCCCTCGGCCAGGGGCTTGCCCTGCTCGCGCGAGATGAGCTTGCCCAGGTCGTCCTGGTGGGTCAGCACCAGGTCGTTCCAGCGCTTGATGATGGCGGCACGCTGCTTGGCAGGCACCTTGCGCCACGCGGGGAATGCGGCGTGCGCGGCGTCCAGGGCCGCCAGCGCCTCGGCAGCGCCGGAGTCGGGCACGGAAGCGATGGTGTCGCCGGTGGCGGGGTCGGTCACTTCAAGCCGGGCGCCGGTGGCCACGGTCCATTCGCCAGCGATGAAGTTGGCGCTGCGGATCAAGTCGGAACGGGTGAGGGTCAGGGACATGGCGGGAAGGTAAAAATTTGAACAAAAATGGCTGCTAGCGCTTATCCATCATGCGCGAGTAGCTATATCTTTAGGAGCAATGGCGCACCACTGGCCTAGCCGTTGGCCACCCGCTGTGCAATGGCCTGTCCCACCTGGGTGGTACTGGCCGTGCCTCCCAAGTCCGGCGTGCGCGGCCCGCTCTTGAGGGTGTCTTCAATCGCCGCCACGATGGCATCGTGCGCCTGCCTGCCCGCCCCCTGGCCCTGGGTCAAGAAGTCCAGCATCAGCGCCCCCGACCAGATCATGGCAATCGGGTTGGCAATGTTCTTGCCGTAGATGTCGGGCGCCGAGCCGTGCACGGGCTCGAACAGGCTGGGGAAGTGGCGCTCGGGGTTCAGGTTGGCCGATGGCGCCAGGCCAATGGTGCCGGTGGTGGCCGGGCCCAGGTCGGAGAGGATGTCGCCAAACAGGTTGGTGGCGGCCACCACGTCGAAGCGGCCTGGCTGGAGCACAAAGCGAGCGGTAAGGATGTCGATGTGCTGCTTGTCCAGCGTGACCTCGGGGTAGTCCTGGGCCACATCGTCCGCCCTCTGATCCCACCAGGGCATGCTGATGGCGATGCCGTTGCTCTTGGTGGCCAGGGTGACGTGTTTCTTGGGGCGGCTCTGGGCCAGGTCGAAGGCGAACTTCAAGAGGCGGTTGGCCCCGTGGCGGGAGTAGACCGATTCCTGGATCACGATCTCGCGGTCGGTGCCCTCGTACATGATGCCGCCCATGGACGTGTACTCGCCCTCGGTGTTCTCGCGCACCACGTAGTAGTCGATGTCACCGGGCTTGCGGCCGGCCAGGGGGCAGGGCACGCCCTCGAACAGGCGCACGGGGCGCAGGTTGATGTACTGGTCGAACTCGCGGCGGAA